>CAKPRX010000020.1 GCA_934183135.1 uncultured Prevotella sp. | reverse complement strand
TTGGATAGTTACGAAAGTTATTTTATTTATTACCTTTTAAATAATAGTTTATGGATGAGAAACTGAGAAAGACTTCTTTCAGTGCTTTGAACATCTCAAAGCAGTGGACTTATCTGTTCGCTGCCTCGATGTTGACCCTGGCCCCGCTGAGCGCGACGGCCGGCGAAAGCAACAATCTGAACGGAAGCAAGGCTCTTGCTGTACAGCAGGACAAGAAGACCGTCAGCGGTACCGTAGTGGACACCAACGGTGAGCCCGTCATCGGCGCTACCATCAGGGAGGTGGGCACCCAGAACGCCACCATCACCGATGTTAACGGCGGTTTCAAGCTGAGTGTCAAGCCAGGTGCCCGCCTGAGCGTGAGCAGCCTGGGCTTCAAGGAGGAAACCGTAAGTGCTACCGGTTCGAGCATCTCCGTGACACTGCACGACGACGCTGCCAACCTGGAGGAACTGGTAGTGGTAGGTTACGGTACGGCCAAGCGTAAGGACGTGTCTGGTGCCATCACCAGCGTCAAGTTCGACGACGGCAAGATTACCAACCTGCCTAACCCTAACGCCCTGACAGCCCTGTCGAGCCAGGTAGCCGGTCTGCACTACACCCCGACCAACAGCGCCAGCGGCGACAACTCGGGTACGATGACCCTGCGTGGTAAGAACGTTATCCCTACCAGCCCGTCGGCCTCTGCCCAGGGCAACAACGCCCCTCTGCTCATCGTGGACGGCGTTATCTCCTACGGTGGTATCAGCGAGATCAACACCAATGACATCGCCACCATCGACGTGCTCAAGGATGCCTCCGCGGCCGCCATCTACGGTTCGCGTGCTGCCAACGGTGTAATCATCATCACCACCAAGCGCGGCGAGAGCGCCAAGCCTACGGTACGGCTCAACACCTCGTGGAGTTTCTCAGACTGGAGCCGCAAGCCCAAGTTCGTGAACAACAAGGAGCGGTTCCTTATGAACCGTTATTATGCCCAGCAGGCCAACGGTAACACCAACATACCCACCGACCAGGAGTTCAGCATGGACTGGGCCAACAACAACCTCTCTATCCTCATCCCTGAGGCCGAGGAGCGCAGAGCCTACGAAGAGGGTGTATATACCGACTGGCTCGACGAGATAACCCGCACGGGTGTAGGCCAGCAGTACGACGTAAGTGTAGCCGGTGGCTCCAAGAACGTGAAGTACTACCTCTCGGGCGACTACAGCCGCCGCCAGGGTGTACAGAAGGGCGACGACTACGAGAAGTTCAACATCATGTCCAAGATAGACATCAACGTGACCGACTGGCTCAAGGTGGGTCTCAAGGGCAACTACCTGAGCTGGCGCCAGTGGGGTGTCCCGGCCGCTATAGCCAATGCCGAGTGGATTACTCCGTACTCGTACAAGTATGCGCAGGTCGAGGGCTACGAGAGCTGGTACAACTCGCATCCCGACGGCAAGACCGCGAGCCCGCTGTACGGCTCAGCCTCGGGCAACTCATACCTCTACAGCACCAATGACCGTTACGGCAACAACGCCAACGGCGTGCTGACAGCCCAGGTAGACTTCCCCTTCCTCAAGGGCCTCTCTTACCGCTTCACGCTGAACGCGCAGCGCAACTCGAGCTACCAGGACACGTTTACCTCGCCCGAGTTCTGGATAAACACCTATGAGACCAGCCAGATGGACAACCCCTCTATGTATGGCAAGAACGCAGAGGGACAGTCGGTAAGCTCTGTGTCGTCGTACTGGAACGCAGACAACATCCTGACCTATACCACCGACATTGCCAAGCACCATGTAGACGGCATGGTAGGCTATACCCGTGAGTCGTATGACAACAACTACTACAAGTTTACGTTCAAGGGCTTCACCGGAACCACCTCCCTGGGCTACTACAATGCCGCCGCTGCCGAGTCCAAGGATGTGTCGCGTACCCGCACACGCACCCAGTCTATCGCTTACCTGGCCCGCCTGAACTACAACTTCGACAGCAAGTACTACCTTACCCTCAACTACCGCCGCGACGGCTACTCGGCTTTCGGAAGCGACAACAAGTGGGGCAACTTCTATGGTGTATCTGGCGCGTGGGTGTTCAGCAAGGAGAGTTTTGTCAAGAACAGCCTCCCCTGGCTCGACTATGGCAAGCTGCGCCTCTCCTGGGGACAGAACGGAGCCCGCACCGTGCCTGCATACTCTACCCTCTCGACCGTAAGCACACGGTACACCTGGCTCAATAACCAGAGTACGCTTACCTTCTACAACTCCTCACTCGGCAACCGCACCCTGAAGTGGGCCACCATTACCAAGTACAACCTGGGCCTGGACTTCAGCGTGCTTAACAGCCGCCTGGACGGTAGCATCGACATCTACAGCGGCCGTACTACCAACATGCTGATGAGCCGCGCCGTACCCTACCCGTCTGGCTTCAGCTCTGCCTATGCCAATGTAGGCAAGGTGAGCAACAAGGGTGTCGAGGTAACGCTGCACTCTGTCAACATCAACGGCGATGGCAACAACAACGTGCGCTGGGAGTCCAACGTTACCTTTGACCTGAACCGCAATAAGGTGATGAGCCTGTTCGGCAAGGACTACAAGGGCGTCGAGGCCGACAATGTGGCCAACTTCCACACCTATGGGCCTCAGTCGGCTTACGCCCTGATGATAGGCTGCCCCATCACGGCCGTCTACGATGTCAAGAAACTTGGCATCTTCCAGAGTCAGGAGGAGATAGACGCTTATGTCAACAAGGATGGCAACAAGATACAGCCTGACGCCAAACCCGGTGACGTAAAATTCGAGGACTGGAACGGCGACGGCAAGATAACAACCGACGACCGCCACTGTATCGGCGACATGGACCCGCTGTTCACCATGAACTTCGGCAACACCATCAGCTACAAGAACTTCTCCCTGTACTTCAGCTTCCGCTGGATGCCGGGCAGCGACAGCCACTTCCTGGGCTACGACCCATCGGCATGGGGGCCCACCGGCACCGGCGGCAACCAGCTGGACCGTGTAAACCCATGGCGCGTCAATAACAAGAACAATGACTATCCACGCTACGGATGGCAGAACACGCTGGACTACCTCTGGTGGAACAGCCGCGGCTTCCTCAAGCTCAAGGACCTGGTGTTCTCGTACAACTTTGACCGCAACCTCATCGCTCCGCTCGGCCTCACCGGCCTGCGCGCCTATGTGTCGGGTACCGACCTCTTCACCATTACCAACTGGTCTGGCCTGGATCCCGAGACAGGCGGCACCATCGCTGCCGGCGTCGCCTCTGACAAGTATCAGAGCAATGGTTCGTACCGCACCATCACCTTCGGTCTTAACGTGACATTCTAAACACATAAAAAAGACAACAACTATGAAAGTAACAAAACAGATATTGGGTATCATCGCGCTTGGCGCGATGACCCTTACCCAGACCGCCTGCCAGAGCGACTCCGACTTCCTCAAGGAGCACTCGTACAAGCAGGACGAGAACGGTATGTACAACACCCAGGGCGAGATAGAGGGCAGTATCAACACCTGCTACCAACGGATACAGTACCTACTGCTGGGAACCAATGGCGGCCACAGCTACATGTACTGGGGCGTAGGCCTGGACACGTTTGCCCCCAACTCGAGCAACGGCAACAATGGCTCGCTGGCCCAGTTTGCCGACTGGCGACAGCTGAACTCGGCCAGCGGATGGGCCCGCCACTGGAACGACAACCTGTTCCAGCTGGTCAACTTTGCCAATACGGCCATAGACAACATCAATGAGAAAAACATAGTTTACAGTACCCCCACCAAGAAGGAAGAGCTACTGGGCGAGGCCCGCTTCTTCCGCGGATATGCCTACCGCCTGCTCGCCGGCATGTACGGCAACGTGCCCATCCTGGCTCACCACACCGCAAGTATAGAGATGGGCTATCAGCCCAACACCCGCAGGGAGATATGGCAGTTCTGCTACGACGACTTCAAGTACGCCGCCGAGCACATGGCTACCACCGAGCGCGCCCAGGGATGCGTAACCCGCGCCGCCGCCGACCACATGCTGGCCGAGATATGCCTGGACCTGGGCAAGTGGGACGAGGCCATCGAGGCTTGCAGCCGCGTCATAGGCAAACAGGATGGCGACTACCAGCTTATGACCACCCGCTTCGGCACATCGGCCGGCCAGACCCATGACCGCTACGGCCACGACCTCAGCGCTGCCAACGGTGGCGCATACTGGGACCTGTTCCGCACGCCGGGCGACGGGTCGGGCAACACCAACCAGGACTATGGCGTTACCGGCAACAAGGAGGCCCTGTGGACCAGCCAGTTCAAGTACGGCAACTATGAAATGGGCGGCAGCGGTATGTCGTGGTCCAAGGTCAGGGGCATCAACAAGCTCGAAGCCCATTTCTTCAACAACGGCATACGCGAGGCCGGTGCCACGCGCAAGCTGGACAACGACGAGGTGGTTTACCTCTTCACCGACGACGCCGCCTGCTATCCTGCCGGTGTGGCCGGATCAAGCACACCGGGCACATCGGCGAGCGCCCAGCGCGACGGCCGTTTCCGCGCCAACAACATGCGCGACTCGCTGGGTGGCGGCTATGCCTATGGCGGCAACCTGGTGTACCCCTGCCGCTATCTTTGGGACAAGAACGCCAAAGGCTATCTCTGGGCCCACTCTAAGCAGGGCAGCCGCGAGGATATACGCGGATCGGAGACCATGATACAGCGCGACTGGTACACGCCCGGCGGCAAGAGGTGGAGCGAGTGCCTGGCCAAGGCCATCGCCAACTCGGACGAGGCCAAGCGCACAGGTGTAAACAAGGCGCTTATCCTCACAGGCAGCGACACCATATCGTTCTTCCCGCGTTTCTGGAAGTTCTCGACCGACAAGCATCCCAACGGCAACACCGCCGAGTACGAGTACGAGCCCTACATCATACGTATAGCCGAGACTTACCTGCTGCGCGCCGAAGCCTACCTGGCCAAGGGCGACAAGCAGAAGGCCGCCGATGACATCAACGCCCTGCGCGACCGTGCCAACGCTCCCAGGGTAACTGCCTCTGACATCGACATCGACTTTATCCTGGACGAGCGCGCCCGCGAGCTCTTCGGCGAGGAGTGCCGTATGATTACCCTTAACCGACTCTCGGCCAACCTTGACGAGAACGGGCAGGCTTACAGCTATATCACCGAGAAGTATCCCATCCAGGACGAGACTACCAGCAACACGCTCTATGAGCGCGTTCGCAAGTATGGTTTCAGCTATATCAACGAGAGCAAGGAGAGCAACGAGGAGAAGGGCCGCATGTGGAACGAGGCCGAACAGCGCTACGTGCCTAACATCAAGCCCTACAACTACCAGTATCCTATACCCGACGACGTCATCAAGTCTAACACGGGTGCTGAGTATCCTCAGAACACAGGCTACTAAGGTCATTACAGTTCAGAAACACTTCCACAGGGGGTGGCGAAGCGATTTCGCCGCCCCTTGTTCTTTTTATTAGGATAACAACGAAAAACACGGGACGGCGTAGTGTTCCGTCGCGCGCCAAGGTGTAACTTACGCGCGAAGCAACAAACACTACTACAAGCTATGAACACAATGACTAAAAGAAAAATCACCCCCAAGGAGCCTGTACGGCTCAGAATGAGAAAACTGAAGAGTGGCAGCCGCAGCCTGTACCTGGACTACTACTGCGGCGGGTGCCGCCGATACGAGTACCTGCGGCTATACCTCGTACCGGGCCGCGATGCGTGTACGCGGCGGCAGAACCACGCCACGCTGGCGGCAGCCTTAGCCGCCAAGGCCCAGCGCACCATAGACCTGCTGGGCACACGGTGCCCGGGCGCGCTGCCCCCTCAGCCGGCACAGACGACCCTCGGCCAGTGGCTGGCCGTCTACTGCAAGCGACAGGCAGGCGCGGGGCGCAAAGACCGGCGCATCATAGAAGCCGTGGCCCACATCGTGGAGCTATACGCGGGCCCCCGCATCAGCCTGGCGGCCATGGGGCGCCGTTTCTGCCAGGGCTATATCGACTTCCTGCTGACCCGCTACCACACCCGCGCGGGCCGGCCCCTGGCCCGTAACACGGCCTACAACTACTACCGGGCTCTCAACACAGCGCTCAACGCTGCCGTACGCGAGGGCCTCATCCGCGCCAATCCCTTTGGCTGTCTATGCGCTGCCGAGAAGATACGGCGGCCCGACAGCCAGCGGCCTTACCTGGTCATAGACGAGATAAAGGCGCTGATAGCCACGCCTGCGCCCAGCGACGAGGTGAAACGGGCTTTTCTGCTGGCCTGCTTCTGCGGGCTGCGTATCAGCGACATACGGCAGCTTACCTGGGACAACATCGTAAGGGACAGCAGGGGCAGCCACATAGACATGGTAACCCAGAAGACGCATGTACCCCTGTATCTGCCCCTGTCGGCCCAGGCGGCCAAGTGGCTTCCGGCACCTCGGGATGGCATGGGCAGCACCCACGTATTCGCCCTGCCCTCGTCGCCCCATGTCAACAGCCTGCTCCGGGCATGGGCGGCCCGGGCGGGCATAGCCAAGCACATCTCATTCCACGTGAGCCGGCACTCGTTTGCCACCCTGATGCTCACATTAGGGGCCGACCTGTACACCACGTCCAAGTTGCTGGGTCATACGGACGTGCGCATGACGCAGACGTATGCCAGGATAGCCAACGAGAAGAAGGTCAGGGCCGTAAACCTGGTCGACGGGGTATTCTGAGGAGACAGGGAGAAGTGTCCTAAGCCTGCGAGGGAATCCCCCCTAACATCGTAAAGATTTTTCTGATATTGCATAAATATACATTTCTGCCGTTTCTGCGTCTGCCAAGGGCATTTTAGCCTTCTGTAGTTTGCCTGTACGCTCGCCGTGGGGGCAGCGGTGGCGGAATGGGCCGTTTTCCGGCCGTCCCGAAACCACCTTTTTCGTGCTCGCGATGGTCATTAGAATCGTAATGACCATCGCGAGCAAAAAAATGACCATCTCGGCGACCCCGAAAACCGACCTCGAAAGAACCGAAAATAGCGGCGCGAGAGGTGCCAATTACCCCTATTTTGTAAAGAACGGTTACTTTTGCAGCCCTCACGCAGCCCCAAAATGGGCGCGATGCCCCCAAAAAACGTCCTGGTTTGATGAATTTTTCCGGAAATTACGACCCGAAAAGAGGCCGTTATGGCTGTATATTTATACATTTTTGCCCCTCGTTTTGCATAAATATACAGTCGCGTGTAAAGGTTTTTCGCCAATTCCCACGTGACCCACGTGCGCTGAAAGCGCAGCAGTACGGAGCCTGGGGCTGCGCCCCAGGTACACAGCCCACAAGCTATCTGCGCGCTGTAGGCGCAAAAGTAGCCGTAGGCGTTACATGGCAGTCGTGCCCGGTGCCTGGGACATGGCCCACTTATGTGCTAATGGTCATGGCCAACGGCTCCCCGGACTTGACGCTGCGCTACTTTTGCGCCTACAGTGCGCCTTGACGGGTGGGGACTATACCTGGGGCGTTGCCCCAGGTTTTATACAGGTTGCGCTTACAGCGCGCCGCTCGCATGGGGATAACATGCGCATCATGGCCATAGCCCCCTCGCCGCCTCCTCTGCCCTTTGGCGACATACTTTCAGTGCGTGCTGCCTGCGAGGGCGCCTCAACAATGCAAAAGTTAAAAAACATTCGTTTTTTCTTTGCATTGTCTTCGGCTTGCAGCCTTTACGGCCACGGCCGTGAAGGCAGGCTGCGCCTCGGAAATAAAAATAAATGGGATTTATTTTGTATTTCCCTCGGCTTGCACTACCTTTGCAGAAAGTAGGGATGGCTACGCCATACCCGCTGATAATGACACATACCGCAAAGAGATGGAATATACGCTTAACATACGTGGAAAACTGATGGACCTGAGCCAGCCACAGGTGATGGGCATACTCAATGTGACCCCCGACAGCTTCTACGCCGGAAGCCGCAAGCAGACGGAGCGCGAGATAGCCCTGCGCGCACAGGAGATAGTGGCCCAGGGCGGAACGATGATAGACATAGGCGCGTTCTCGACACGTCCGGGAGCTCACGAGGTGAGCGCCGAGGAAGAGGGGCACCGCCTGCGCGAGGCCCTGGCCATCGTGAGGCGCGAGGTGCCCGACGCGGTCGTCTCGGTAGACACCTACCGCCCGCAGCTGGCACGCCGCTGCATAGCCGAGTGGGGCGCCGACATCATCAACGATGTGAGCGAGGGCGGACTGACAGGCATCGTGAACACGCCCATACACGAGAGCGAGCGTATGTTTGACGTGGTGGGCGAGCTGCGCTGCCCCTATATACTGATGTCGGTCAAGGGCACGCTGCGCGACATGATGGTGGCCCTGGCCGACGAGGTGCAGCAGCTGCGCGACCTGGGGGCCCACGACATCATACTGGACCCGGGCTTCGGGTTTGGCAAGACACTCGGGGAGAACTACGCCCTGATGGCACAGATGGACAAGATGCTCGTGATGGGCCTGCCCCTGCTGGTGGGCATATCGCGCAAGTCGATGATATTCCGCCTGGTGGGCGGCGACCCCACCACGGCGCTCAACGGCACCACCGTGCTCAACACCATAGCCCTGATGAAGGGGGCCTCGATACTGCGCGTACACGACGTGGCCGAGGCCGTCGAGGCGGTGAGGATGGTACAGAAAATGAAAGAAGTAAAACCACAATAAGCGACCCACACCGTGTTTTTCGAATTTGGAATTAAGGACTTTATAGACATCTTCTTAGTAGCCCTGCTGCTCTACAACACCTACAGGCTGATGAAGGAGAGCCGCTCGCTCAACATCTTTATCGGCATCATGGTCTTCGTCATCCTGTGGCTCTTCGTGAGCCGCGTGCTGGAGATGAAGCTGCTGGGCTCTATCATGGACAAGCTGGTAAGCGTGGGCGTACTGGCACTCATCATACTCTTCCAGGAAGAGATACGCAAGTTTCTGTACACCCTGGGCGCCCACCAGCGGTTCAAGAACATCTTCAGGTTCTTCACCACCACCGACAAGGACCGCGAGGAGGACAAGGAGGCCATCATGCCCATCGTGATGGCGTGCATGAACCTGTCCAAGGGCAAGGTGGGCGCGCTGATAGTGATAGAGCGTAGCACGCCCCTGACCGACATCATCGAGACGGGCGACGTGATAGACGCCAACATCAACCAGCGCCTCATCGAGAACATATTCTTCAAGAACTCGCCCCTGCACGACGGGGCCATGATCATATCGCACCGCCGCATACGCGCGGCAGGCTGCATACTGCCCGTATCGCACGACATGGACATACCCAAGGAGCTGGGACTGCGCCACCGCGCGGCCATGGGCATATCGCAGAGCTCGGATGCCATAGCCATCGTGGTGAGCGAGGAGACAGGGCGCATAGCCGTGGCCATGAGGGGCACCTTCAGGCTGCGCCTGTCGGCCGAGGAACTGGAGAGCATACTGGCACAGCTCATAATGGCCTGAGCCGGCATGCCCACGGCTAAAATATAGACGTAAGTGGGGGCCGGGGTCGAATATTTTTACTAATTTTGCAGGGCCACAGGCCGCGCCCGTACACCGGGCCGTCCCTGCCCCACCCCAAGAGCAGACATTTTGTATAACACGAATATAACTATGGATTTATTACAACAGATTGTAGCGCGCGCCAAAGCAGACAAGCAGCGCATCGTGCTCCCCGAAGCAGAGGAGGAGCGCACTCTGAGAGCAGCCGACAAGGTGTTGGCTGACGACATCGCAGACATCATTCTCATCGGCAACCCTGCCAACATCAAGAACCTCGCTGCCCAGTGGGGACTGACCAACATCGACAAGGCTACGATTGTGGATCCATTGAACAACCCCAAGAGCGAGGAGTATGCTGAGCTGCTGGCCGAGCTGCGCAAGAAGAAGGGCATGACCATCGAGCAGGCCCGGGAGCTGGTGAAGAACAACCTGTACCTGGGCTGCATGATCATCAAGACCGAGGGGGCCGACGGCCAGATCTCGGGAGCCCTGAGCACCACCGGCGACACCCTGCGCCCGGCCCTGCAGATCATCAAGTGCGCACCCGGCATATCGTGCGTGAGCGGTGCCATGCTCCTCATCACCGACCAGAAGCAGTATGGCAACGACGGTGTGGTAGTGATGGGCGATGTGGCCGTTACGCCTAACCCCACGGCCGACCAGCTGGCCCAGATAGCCTACACCACGGCTCAGACGGCACACAGCGTGGCCGGCATAGCCGACCCGCGGGTGGCCATGCTGAGCTTCTCGACCAAGGGCAGTGCCAAGGACGCCAAGGACAAGGCCACGGGCAAGAGCGTGTACATCATAGACAAGGTGATAGAGGCTACCCAGATAGCCCACGAGAAATATCCTGAGCTGCAAGTAGACGGCGAACTGCAGGCCGACGCTGCCCTGGTGCCCGCCGTGGCCGAGAAGAAGGCCAAGGGATCTGACATAGCCGGCCGGGCCAACGTGCTGGTAGTGCCCAACCTCGAGGTGGGCAACATAGGCTACAAGCTGGTTCAGCGCCTGGGCGGCGCCATCGCCATAGGCCCCATCCTGCAGGGTATAGCACGCCCCGTAAACGACCTGAGCCGTGGCTGCTCGGTCGACGACATCTACTACATGGTGGCCATCACCGCCTGCCAGGCCCAGGACGCCAAGAAGGCTTAACACAGACACAGAGTAATAACAGATAGACAACAGACTATGATAGTATTAGTATTAAATTGCGGCAGCAGCTCTATCAAGTACAAGCTCTATGACATGAGCGACGAGAGCGTGCTGGCACAGGGAGGCGCCGAGCGTATAGGCTTGGACAACGCCTTTGTCAAGGTAACCATGAAGGATGGATCCAAGGAGAAGGTGATGCACGACATGCCCGACCACAAGGAGGGCGTAAAGTTCGTGTTCGACCTGCTGCTCGACCCCAAGTACGGCGCGCTGAAGAGCCTTGACCAGATAGACGCCGTGGGCCACCGCGTGGTGCAGGGCGGCGACCTCTTCGAGAAGAGCTGTATCGTTACCAAGGAGGTAGAGGACGGTATCGAGAGCCTCTGCGACCTGGCGCCGGTCCACAACGCCGGCCACCTGCGCGGCATACGTGCCGTCGACGCTCTGATGCCTCATACGCCCCAGGTTACAGTCTTCGACAACGCCTTCCACTCTACCATGCCTGCCTACGCTTACCTCTACGCCATCCCTTACGACCTGTACGAGAAGTATCACGTACGCCGCTATGGTTTCCACGGCACCAGCCACCGCTATGTGTCGCAGCGCGTATGCGAATACCTTGGTGTAGACATCAAGACACAGAAGATTATCACCTGCCACATCGGCAATGGCGCCTCGGTGGCTGCCGTGAAGTATGGCAAGGTCATCGATACCTCGATGGGACTTACTCCGCTGGCCGGACTGATGATGGGCTCGCGCTCGGGCGACATAGACCCGTCGGCCGTAACCTATCTGATGGACAAGCTGGGCAAGACCCCGCAGGAGATGGCCGAGTTCCTGAACAAGGAGAGCGGTGTGGCCGGCATCACTGGCCTCAGCTCGGACATGCGCGAGATAGAGAGCGCCGACGCCAACGGCGACGAGCGTGCCCATCTGGCCCTGCAGATGTACAACTACCGCATCAAGAAGTACATCGGTGCCTATGCGGCTGCCATGAACGGCGTGGACATCATCGTATGGACCGCCGGCGTGGGCGAGAACCAGGAGGGTGTGCGCTGGGACGCCTGCGAGGGTCTGGAATACCTCGGTGTAAAGATGGACAAGCAGCGCAACCACTGCCGGGGAGTGGAACAGATACTCTCGGCCGACGACTCTAAGGTCAAGGTGGTGATGATACCTACCGACGAGGAGATAGTCATAGCCCGCGACACGGTAGAACTGGTTTCCAAGGCCAAGTAAAACGACCACAGCAGTGGCAGCCCCGGTGGCCGCCACCCTCTATAAGAGAGAGCCATCCGCTCAGCCCACAGGCCGAGGGGATGGCTCTCCGCTTTATAAATATCGTCTAATGGCCGTTGGCCATGGCTGCATCGCCCGGACGGACGGCTACTCTACCGAAAGGCAGAATTTCTTATTTACAAGCTCAGTATGGTGATAGCCCTTGGCGTCCTCAAACTTGAGCAGGCCACAGATGCCAAACTCGGGCAGCACTGTCGATGTGTCATAGACACCATTAGGGGTTACGGAGCTACCAGCACGGGGAGTGGCGTGTATGTCCATATCCTCAAGTTCCACTTTAAGCCCCGACAGGCTATAAGGTACGGCCCGGATGCCCGAGAAGACAGGGTTGCCGTTCTTGCCATGCTGCACCCGGACCTCGACCATCACATGGGCATCATAGCCGTCTATCTCGGAGTAGACTATGAACTTCAGCTCCTTGTCGCCATTGGCAGCGGTAGCCGCCATGAAAGGTTTCAGGTATTCGGCCCCTCGGTAAACGTCGTAGTAACAGGTGTCGGTAGGTGCCTTCTTCAGCCTCTGCAGTCGCTTCTCGGACAGCATAGTGCCTGCCTGTCTTACATAGTCGCGGATGTCGGCCTTAGTAAGGTCACGGCGCTTAAAGTAGTCATAGTTCACCCAGTAATACTTGGACACCCGGGCCAGCGAGTCGTACTGTGCAGGGGTCACCTTGTTCTTAATCCACGCAGGGGGCAGCTCGCCACGCTTGGTGTGGGGCGCATAGTCGCGGATAATGTTCTGTCCATAAGCCAGGCTGGCTACCATGAGCAGCATGGCCATCATCGTAATAACTCGTTTCATTACGGCAAAAAAATTAAGATTAGACACTTGGAGCGCTCTCCGTTAATAGATAACGCCTCAAATTTAGGCAAAAAAAACATGACGGCAAACGTTTTGGGCGAAAAGATACCCCCCCTAACATCTTTTAACCATCACCCCATTAATAAAGGCCATCAACGCGTGGCTAACACGGGTTGATGGCCTGATATAAAGGACTGCGCGAGGTACGCTATGCGGTGGCCGCGCGCCGACTGGCGCGATACTGGCTGATGCCGTAGGCACATACCACACAGAAGCTGATGAGGGGCAGCACAAAGGAGGCATTGACGGCTGGCAGGCCCAGCACGGTGCCCTGGTCGATAATCATGCCCTGGAGCGGGGGCATAATGGCTCCGCCCACGATGGCCATGACCAGGAAGGCGGCCCCCAGGCTGGCATCCTCGTGGCTCACGTTCTCAAGGGCTATACCGTATATGGTGGGGAACATGAGCGACATGAAGATGCTGATGGCCACCAGGCAGTAGAGGCCCGTCAGGCCCACTATGAAGATGGTACCCAGGGTACACAGGCCGGCTCCCACGGCAAACACGGCCAACAGCAGGCGCGTATTGACATAACGCATAAGGAAAGTGCTGATGAACCGGCCGCAGAGGAAGAACACCATGGCCACAATGTTATACGTCTGAGCGGTAGCCTTGTTGATGCCTAAGTTGTCGGCATACTGTATGATAAAGGTCCATACCATGATCTGCGCGGCCACGTAGAACATCTGCGTAAACACGCCCTCGACATAAGCCCTGTTGGCCACCAGCCGGCCGAAGGTGCACCGCAGGCTACCCTGTGCCTCCGGGGTGTCGCGCTTGGGCATACGGGTAATGCCGATGACGATGAGCATGATGACCACCACCAGTCCTATGGCCACATAGGGGTCGCGTATCACCGCCAGGTCGTGCAGGCGTATGCCCGCCTTATCGGCCTCGCTCAGCGAGGAGAACAGGATGTTGCCGGCAGCGTCGCGCCGGTCGGACCACAGGTCGGGCAGCACCACGAACGAGGCCACGCCCATGCCCATGAGCGACCCCAAGGGGTTGAAAGCCTGCGCCAGGTTCAGGCGGCGCGTGGCCGTGTCCTTGGAGCCCAAGGAGAGGATAAAGGGATTGGCCGTGGTCTCCAGGAAAGCCAGCCCGAAAGTGAGCACGTACAGCGATACGCAGAAGAAGGAGAACTGCTGATAAGCCGCGGCCGGAATGAAGAGAAAGGCACCCACGGCGTAGAGCGCCAAACCCAGCATGATGCCGCTCTTGTAGCTATAGCGGCGTATGAAGAGGGCTGCGGGCACGGCCATGGTGGCATAGCCGCCATAAAAGGCAAACTGTACCAGCGAGGCCTTGGACGCCTTGAGTTCCATCACCGTCTGAAAGGCCGCCACCATGGGGTTGGTAATGTCATTGGCAAATCCCCACAGGGCAAAGAGCACCGTGAGCAGGATAAAGGGTACGAGATACTTACGTTCTACTAATCGAGAAGATTTCATAGTTATTATTAGCGGTAAAAAGACAATGGGGGAGCCGGGCTATGGCTACCGCCAGGGCGGCTTCCGGACTCCCCCATTCATTAATTACAATGTAGGTGTTCGCAGTGGTTACTTATAGATAGGACCGAAGTTGGCGCAGGCGCGGTAGTCGGCACCCTCCTTGTCCATACCGAAAGCGTTCCAGGCTGCGGGACGGAATATCTTGTCGTCGGCCACGTTGTGCATACATACGGGGATGCGCAGTATCGAGGCCAGGGTAATGATGTCGGCTCCAATGTGGCCGTAGGCGATGGCCCCGTGGTTGGCGCCCCAGTTATTCATCACCGAGTAGACGTCCTTGAAGGCATCGCGGGTAGCGTCGAGCCTTGGCACAAACCAGGTGGTAGGCCATGTCTTGTCCGTGCGCTTGTTGAGGATGTCGTGGATGGCTGGGTCGAGCTCCACGGTCCATCCCTCGGCTATCTGAAGCACGGGGCCTAAGCCCTTGACAATGTTTACACGCATCATGGTCATCGGCATGCCGCCACGGGTAAGGAAGTTGCTCGAGAAACCGCCTCCGCGGAAGTAGTCTCTGTCGGCGGGATACCAGGTGGTGGCCTTCAGACAGGCTTCTACATCGGCCTGGGTCATATCCCATGGGTTCTTCATCGTGGGGTTACCCTCGGCATCGGTCATGGCACCGGTGGCGTCGAGCGTGGTGGCTCCCGAGTTGATGAGGTGGATAAATCCGCCTGCGGCCATGCCTGTGGGCTCCTTGCCGGTAACGCGCTTAACAGCCTCGGGGCTCCAGTAGGTACGGATGTCCGAGAACATGACGCCCTTGTTGGTGAGCAGATGGCCAAAGAGCATGGCCACGCCGTTCAGAGAGTCGTTCTCGGTGGCCAGCACGTTGGCCTCGCGTATGCCGTTCCAGTCGAACGACGTACACATCAGTGATTCGGGGAAGTCGAAGTTCGGCTTGTAGTCTGTCCACTGACGCTGGCCCTGCACACCGGCTGCGATAGCGTTGTGGCCGAGGCTCTCCTCCTTGAAACCGAGGTCAAGGAGCTTGGGGTTGCCGTGCATAAGGTCGTTAATGATAAGCATGTTCTTGACGGTGAACTCCCAGTCCTCGTCCTTCTGGCTGCGGGTCTTGGCCTTGCCCTTCTCGGTGTTGTAGTCGTGGCCCTCGTTGACCTTGCAGTACTTCTCGGTCCAGGCCATGGCCTTCTGGTACTCCTCGGGGTCGTAGATACCCTCCTCGATACGGCGCAGGATTTCCACGAGGTCCACATATTCTGTACGCATACCCAGGTAGTCCTGGAAGAAGTCGGCATTGACGATGCTGCCGGCTATGCCCATACAGGTGTTGCCCATGCTCAGGTAGCCCTTGCCACGCATGGTGGCCACGGCCTGGGCTGCGCGGGCAAAGCGGAGTATCTTCTCGGCCACATCGGCCGGTATGGTGTTGTCATTGAGGTCCTGTACATCGTGGCCGTAGATGCCGAAGGCCGGCAAGCCCTTCTGGGCGTGTGCGGCCAGTACGGCGGCCAGGTACACGGCACCCGGGCGCTCCGTGCCGTTAAATCCCCATACCGCCTTGGGGTAATGTGGATTCATATCCATGGTCTCTGAGCCGTAGCACCAGCACGAGGTAACGGTAATGGTGCTTCCCACGCCCTCGCGCTCAAACTTCTCGGCACAGGCGGCGCTCTCGGCCACGCGGCCTATGGTTCCGTCGGCTATGACGCACTCTACGGGCGAGCCGTCGCCGTTCTTGATATTCTTGGAGATGAGTTCGGCTACTGCGTGAGCCAACGCCATGGTCTTGTCTTCAAGACTTTCGCGCACGCCGCCCTGACGGCCGTCGATAGTGGGGCGGATTCCAATCTTAGGATACTTCATGGTTTTATTCGTTTATGTTGTTAGACAGTTATCGGTTCTTAGCCAGTGGCCTCTCAGTACTACGGGTATCGTGTAAGGTTACATTAAAAGGCTACTTGTGTTAACTGGTAACAAAAGTAGCCTTTTTTTTTGTCTTATATATTGTTTTTACAAAATTTCTTTTTGTAATAAACGTTAAAGCGACCTCAGGGGCGACTCTCGCCCTCGACATACGTCTCCATAAACATGTGCTCGCCATCGAAAACGGCATAGGTAAACTGCCATATCCAGTCGCCCAGTATCATCAGCCGTGTCTTGCGGCTCAGCATGAGGTCCAGCTCTATGTGCCGGTGTCCGAACATGAAGTAGTCTATGTCCTGATGGCTGCGCAGGTAGTCCTTGGCATAGCGCACCAGGTACTCGCGGTCCTCGCCCTGGTAAGGGGGCTCCTTGCCGTCGGCGCGCTTGAGCCGGCTGTGCTTGGCCCAGTTGAGACCGAGGGCCATGCCCCAGCGCGGGTGTATGGCATTGAGCAGCCGCTGGCACACCCGGCTGTGAAAGAGGGCGCGGAGCAGGTGGTACTTGGGGTCGGGGTCGCCCAGGCCGTCGCCATGGGCCAGGTAGAACACGTGGCCGAGTATCTCGGTGGTAACGGGGGCCTTGTGTACCACCACGCCACACTCCTGCTCCAGGTAGCCGTAGGTCCACAGGTCGTGGTTGCCGGTAAAGAAGTGTACTTCGACCCCGCTGTCGGTAAGTTCGGACAGCTTGCCGAGGAAACGGGTGTAGCCCTTGGGCACTACGTAGCGGTACTCGTCCCAGAAATCGAACATATCGCCGAGCATATAGATGGCCGAAGCCTTGGTCTTGATGCTGTCGAGGAACCGCACGAGCCTGCGTTCCTGCATCCGGGCGTGGGGGATGGCCAGCGAGCCCAGGTGGGCATCTGACAGGAAATAAACGTTACCCATGGCTCAGTCAAAACCCAGTTCTACACGTGCCTCTTCGCTCATCATGCTCTGGTCCCAGGCCGGCTCGAACACCAGGTTCACGTTGGCGGCCTTCACGTCGTCTATAGACTCCACCTTGGTACGCACGTCTTCCAGGATGAAGTCGGCGGCGGGACACGAGGGTGCCGTGAAGGTCATGTCGATGTCTACCGTGCCGTCGTCCCTGACATCTATCTTGTAAATCATGCCCAGGTTCCATATATCCACGGGTATCTCGGGGTCGTACACGGTCTTGAGCACATCCACGATGCGCTCCTCTATACGGGTTTTCTCTTCCTGTGTCATAGTCGTTGTGTTTGATTGTAGGTACAAAGATAATGCAAACCGCAGACAGGGCAAAGCAAATGGCCAAGTATTTTAATAAAGGTAAAAAGGTAAAAGGGTAAAAAGGTAAAAAGAGCTCGCCGGGACTCGGCGATCATTGCGGCATACGGGACTGATGACTGCCGGCAGCCATCAGTACACAGCGGCTCGCACACCTTTTGTCTTTTATTTTTTTACCGCCTTACCCTTAAAAAAGTAGGACATTCTTGCGGTTCTGCAGACTATTTTCAGTACTTTTGCAGTTGTGCAGAGGCACACAACGAACCTAAATAAACATATAACTAAGCAACAACAACATGATGGAAACAACTCAACGGGGTAGCCGAGCCTACCTGTTCAGTATTGTGTTAGTGGCCGTTATCGGCGGACTGCTCTTTGGCTACGACACAGCCGTTATCTCGGGAGCCGAGAAGGGGCTCCAGGCATTCTTCATGGGTGCCACCGACTTTACCTATACCAATGCGTGGCACGGGTTTACCTGCGCCAGCGCCTTAGTGGGCTGCGTCATAGGCAGTGCCATCTCGGGCTGGCTGGCCACCAACCTGGGCCGCAAGCGGTCGCTCATTCTGGCCGGCGTGCTCTTCTTCATCTCGGCCCTGGGCAGCATGTACCCCGAGTTCTTATTCTTCAGCGAGGGCGAGCCCTCGATGGGACTGCTCATAGCGTTCAACGTGTACCGCGTCATAGGCGGCGTGGGGGTAGGACTGGCCTCGGCCATCTGCCCCATGTACATAGGCGAGGTGGCCCCGTCCAACATACGCGGCATGCTGGTGAGCTGGAACCAGTTTGCCATCATCTTCGGCCAGCTGGTGGTCTACTTCGTCAACTTCCTCATCCTGGGCAGCCACGACAACCCCGTTATCGAGATGGTGCATGGCGTTAACCAGATAGTGAACCCCGACGCAGCGGCATGGACCACCGCCACGGGCTGGCGCTACATGTTCGGCAGCGAGGCGGTGCCCGCGGGCCTCTTCGCCCTGCTCATCTGCCTGGTGCCCGAGACGCCGCGCTACCTGGTAATGACGGGCCAGGAGAACCGGGCCATGCGGGTGCTGGAGCGCATCAACGGCAGCGCCGCCGCGCAGATACTGGCCGACATCAAGAATACCGTGACGGTCAAGACCGAACGCCTCTTTGCCTACGGGTACCTGTGTATATTCATAGGCATCATGCTGAGCGTGTTCCAGCAGGCCATAGGCATCAACGCCGTGCTCTACTACGCACCGCGCATCTTCGGCGACATGGGCATGGACAACCCCATGGTACAGACGGTCATCATGGGTGTGGTCAACATATCGTTTACGCTGATAGCCGTGTTCACCGTAGAGCGGCTGGGGCGCAAGCCGCTGCTCATCATAGGCAGCATAGGCATGGCCGTGGGCGCCTTCATGGTGGCCGCCACCTTCGGCAATGCCGCCATGCAGATGGCTACCATGCTGGGCATCATGCTCTACTCGGCCTCGTTCATGATGTCGTGGGGCCCCATCTGCTGGGTGCTCATAGCCGAGATTTTCCCCAACACCATACGGGGCAAGGCCGTGGCCATAGCCGTGGCCTTCCAGTGGATATTCAACTGGATAGTAAGCTCTACCTTCGTGCCCATGTTCAACATGCACATCACCGAGGGCGACCACTTTGGCCACTGGTTTACCTACGGCCTGTACGGCGCTATATGCGTGGCGGCAGCCGTGTTTGTATGGCGGCTGGTGCCCGAGACCAAGGGCAAGACGCTGGAGGACATGAGCCGGCTGTGGCGTAAGGAGAAGTAAAACAAGGAGAAAGATAAGATAAGAAAACTCATTACGGGCGAGCCTGCGCTTACTGCGGGCTCGCCCGTGATGGTCTATGGCAGAGGGGATGATGGGCCGCGGACAAGCCCGCGGGCACCCGGCGCCCTGGCAGGGGGGGGACTGACCCACACGCCCTTGGCCCAAAACAGGGCTATACGGAGCCTCACGGCCTCACCACGCCCATGGCCTGCCGTCTTTTTTATTACATCTGGATAAAAAAATAGGACAAATATAGGGGCAGTATTAAACTTTATCACTATCTTTGCCACGACAGTTTATTTTTTTAATAACATCTAACACAATCTATTATGAAGACAAGACTATTGCTAACCATGGCCCTGCTGGCCGTAGTAACAACTGCCTCTGCCCAGATTCAGCTCCTGTACATGGACGGTGGCCGCAACGTGATTGACCGCGCCAAGAAACTCTACTGGATGGACGGCGACTCAGACCCCTGCTACTCTATCCTGAACTACAAGAAAACGGGAAACAAGGAGACATTTAGCCTGAAACCCAAGGAGAACGCCAGGGGACAGTACAAGGTAACCATAACGCTCGACGCCAAGGGCACGCCCACCGAGATAGCGCTGACAAGCGTGGGAGGAGGCACCATCAAGTCGAGTGTGAAGACCACCTCGGGCAGCCCCGAGCGCGATGAGGAACTGTACAACTACTTCGGCGGGTTGGCTGGTTATCCGCCCAGAGCCAGCGCCAGTGCAGCCGTACCTGGCGTATCTACCCAGGTGCCAAGCGCTGCCGATGTGCAGAAAGACGGGGTCAAAGGCACTGCCAGCAAGATAGGCGACGCTGCCAAAGGGGCCTTTGGCAAGGTAAAGGGCTTGTTCAAGAAAAAGAAATAACCCATCGGGGCCATTCCCATAAGGATGCGCCCTACGCTTCTCTCCAGTGTCTCCGCATACAAGGGGACTTTCCAAAGGGGAGAAAACCTATCACGGGCGAGCCTGCGCTTACTGCGGGTTCGCCCGTGATGCGTAGAGGGGGCTTTATCGGGCCTACTGGCAGCCAGGGGCAGCCCCGACGTGTAGCACACGGTGTGGATGGGCGCAAGCGGAAGGGCGCTTAGCCAGCCGACTGGCATCGTAAATATTTTTCTGATATTGCATAAATATACATTTCCGGTGTTTAGTCGCCGGGCGAGGGCTTTTTGCCCTTCTGTGTTTTGTCTGTACGCTCGCCGAGGGGATGGCGGTGGCGAAAACGGTAATGTTACGGCCGCCCGAAAACCATCATTTTCTCGCTCGCGATGGTCATTAGAATCGTAATGACCATCGCGAGCAAAAAAATGACCATCTTGGCGCCCCTGAAAACCATCTCCGAAAAAGCCGAAAATAGCGGCGCGAGAGACGGAAAACACCCCTGTTTTGTAAAAGGTTGTTACTTTTACGGCCCTCACGGTGACCCGAAACAGCCCCGACGGCCCCAAAAATCGTCCTGGTTTGATGAAAAATTCAGAGAATTGCGACCCGGAAAACGGCCGTTACAGCTGTATATTTATGCAAAACGAACAGCGTTTTTGCATAAATATACAGCCACGTGTAAAGGTTTTTCGCCAATTCCCGAGTGAGCCACGCGCACTGCAGGCGCAGCAGTACGGAGCCTGGGGCAGCGCCCCAGGTACACAGCCCACAGACTATCTGCGCGCTGTAGGCGCAAAAGTAGCCGTAGGCGTTACACGGCAGCCGTGCTCGGTGCCTGGGGCATGGCCTGCTTATGTGCCAATGCCCATGGCCAACGGCTCCCCGGATTTGGCGCTGCGCTACTGCTGCATCAAGCAGGCGACGCCTCGGCCGTCCGGGCAAGCTCATGGTTCCCTGTGTCCATGGCCAGCCCCCCAGGGCACGCTCTTTACCTTTTTACCCTTTTGCTTTTTTACCTTTCCAAGTCCTTCTCCGCGAAGCAGTAGGCACGGCGCCAGCTGGCACGCAGTCCGAAGCGGTCGCAAGCCTCAACCTCTATGACGTGCGAGCCCCTGCGGGCAGCGTCTGGCAGACTGTAAGTCCACAGCTGAGGCGACTCCTGACGGCGCATGGGGTTGCGGCGACTATAGGGAGTGGGATAGCCCTTGATAAGGTTGAGCTCGCGCACACGGGCAGCGTTGGCGTCCATGAGGGCAGCCTTCTGGCACACCTGCCATGCGCCCCCGTCTATACGGCATCGCACCGTGGTAGAGTCGCAGCCGCCCCATACGGTGACAAGGGCCTGGCCAGCCGCCACCTGGGCCATGTCGCGCAGATGGGTGTCTACGGTGTCTATGCCCGTGATGTGGATGGACATCTGGCGGCGCTCGTCGAGCCCCACGCCCTTACAGCTGAAGGTGTAGCTGGGGCCGTCAAAGTCGAGCACGAAGTAGTTGCGCGGCGTGCCGCCCTGCTGGAGCGCCATGGGCACCCCCTCCCAGTCGCGCTCGCCCACCCACCAGAAGCCGCAGGTGGCGCCGGCGCCCAGCTCGTGGATGGTGCGTCCGCCCTGAGGGTAGAAGAACCGCATGACACGGTGCAGATGGGCCGTGAGGGCCAGCACAGGGCGACCCTGCAGACAGCCGAAGAGCGCGTCGCGGTTGCGGGTCACGGCAAGGGGTATGTGCATGGTGACAACGACAAGACGGCCGGCGGGTACATGGTCCAGGTCGGCACGCACGAACTGGAGCTGACGCTCGGAGAGGCGCCCCTCGTAGCCGCGGGCACCCCGCCCATACACGTTGTTGAGGACTATGAAGTGTACATCGCCCTCGTTGAAGGCGTAGACATCGGCCCCAAAGGTGCGGCAGTAGCTGCGCACCTGGTGGGCGCGTACCGAGTCGGCATCGCGGTCGTGGTTGCCCAGCACGGTGTAAGAGCGGCCGGGCAGACGCTCCATCATCTGCGCCAGGTCGGGATAGAGCGCCAGGTTGTTGTTCACCAGGTCGCCCAGGAACAGGTTCACGTCGGCCGAGTCGGCCGCGAGCAGCTCGGGCCACAGCGTACGGCTGGCATAGTCTACCTCCTGGTAGTCTGACACCTGTACATCGCCCAGCGCATGGAGCCTGAAACGGGTGCGGACAGCCTTCGGGCGCAGGGCGAAGTCGTTGTCCCGGCGCTGGATGGCGCTGCCGGCGATAAAGCCGCGGTTTACCACCTGGTGGCCGGCCATGGTATAGCCCGCCGGGAGTATGGGGAAGAGATTACTCTCCTCGTCGACAGCTATACGGTAGTGCCCGCGGGCATCGGTAAGCACCACGCGGCATCCATCGGACACGGGTATGCCGGCCAGGAGCTGCTCGCCCCGGTCGTAGCGCCCATTGGCATTGGCATCTATAAACACTTTGCCCTCAGCAGTGCGCTGGGCTGCAGCGGGCACTACTGAGAGCAAGAGTGAGAGTATCGTCAGCGTAAGCCTACTCATACGTACAATAGGTATAGAGTTGATTGCTGTTGCCGGTGAACGTGATGTAGCCCACGCCGTCGTTGGCAAACTTGAGGTTGAGTCCCGAGGCGGCTATATCGGCCACTTTGGAAGGACTGCTCCACTGGTGGGTGTCGGGGTCGAGGTACATCAGGTAGGGGTAGCCCTGGTCGGCCGAGTTGGTGTACACTACGTAGGGCGTGCCGTTGGGCGCCAGGTCCAGGGCCACCTCTGTATGGCGGTCGGGGGTAAAGCCGAGGGGCAGTATGTTGCCACCCAGGGTGAGCCAGCTGTCAGTAGCCTGGTCGTAGTACTTGATACGTACGCCAAGCTGGCCGCTGGCATCGTCCATGGTCCAGATATACGGCACATTGTCGCGGGCCACGGTTACGCCTATCATCGCTATGTTGTTGGTGGTATTGCCGGGCTCCAGATAGTTGAGCACCATGGGTGTCCACTCGCCCCCGGCGTAGCGCAGCACGTTGTATCCATAGTTAACGCCGCTCACGGCGCCACGGTTGATGCTTATCAGGTAAGCCGCGTCCTTGCCGCCGGCCATGTTGGCCATGTACACCTGGTTGGTGAGCATGCCGGGTATCTGGCTGTGCCATGCGCCGTCCTTATAGTTAGACACCACCAGGGTGCGGTTGGCATAGTCGGCATAGGCAGAGTTGTTTACCTGTGCGCCTACCAGCTCGCCGTCGATGGCGGCAAAGCACGCATAGTTGGACACGGCCTTGAGCAGTCCCTTGTCGGTACCCACAAACTCCCAGTCGGCCCCGTTGTACTTCATCACGCTCATGCCGTTCTTCAGCACCGTGGCCTCCTGGTCTGCGTAGGCCACATAGAGGGTGCCGTCGGGTGCTATGTCGAAGTCGAAGTACGAAGAGTTGACCAGGTGGCCAAAGCCCTCGCCGCCGACAGCCTTCCACTGTCCGTCGTCGCCCAGGGTGAGCACGGTGCTGTGGTTGGCCGCAGTGGCCGAGTTGCCGGCACGGGTCTTGAAGCCTATATAGGGCTGCTGGGTAGTGGGACTGAGCTTGAGCACGGGGTCGCCGTAGACGGTAAGGCCGGTCGCCTCGGCCAGGGCCTTCCACTTCAGCGGTGCCTTGCTGATGGTTACCGCGCAGCGGCGGCTCAGCTGGCCCTTGGTGAGTATGTAGTCGACCGGCAGAGTGAAGTCGTTGGCCGTAGTCTGGCTCACCTGCTCATCGGCACCCACCTTGACGGTGGTGCCGTCGCTGGCGGTGAAGCGGGCCACCAGGTGGGTCTTCTCCACGGTAGGCGGCATGGCCACCGTGACGTTCTGCGTGGTGGTGCCCTTACTCTGGTCGGCACTCAGGTCTACCACATAGTCGGTGCCCAGCACTCCGGGGTTGTCGGCCTTATAGAATCCGAAACTCAGCATGGTGGGGGCGTCTACATCGTTGTACACGTAGTTGCTGCTGTCCGAGCAGGCCGTCTGGACGAACAGCGCGGCTACCAGCGCCATGGCATATAATAATCTTCTCATATCAGTTCTTTTTTTCGATTACAAGTTCTTTCTGCGCGCCATCAGGCCCAGGGGCGCCGAGGGTTATTCCCTGGCTGTTGCCGGTAAGGCGGATGGTGAGCGTGTTGTCCTTAGACTCGTCGACGGTGTGGGCCATCCAGCGGATGCGGATAGGCATGTCGTAGATACCAGGCTCAAAGGTGAGCGTACCGCCCGTGGTGATGAGCTGGTAGTCGACACCTTCCTGCAAGCCGTCGCCAGCCACCACCTCGTAGTTTACGGTGAGGGGCGAGGTAAGCGCCTTGCTGCTGAGCGACACCACGTAGGTGTTGATGTTGTTCACGTTAGACAGCACCACGGTCTGCGAAGCCCCCGTAGTGGTGGTAATCCGCACGAAGGGCACGTCGTAGCCCTCAAACTCTTCCTTCTGGCAGGCGCACAGGGCCACCATGGCCAGAAGCATTACTATGATATTCTTCATAACGTCTTTACTTGTTTACGGTGGGGTTAGGCTTCATGTTCTCGTTAGCGTCAAGCTCGTACTGGGGGATGGGCAGCACGAAGAGGTCATTGGGATAGCTGACGCGGGCTATCGTGGCATTGGTGGCCTGCTCGCGGACCAGGTCCTGCTTCCAACGGGTAATGTCGAAGAGGTTGTGGCCTTCGAAGCACAGCTCCTTGACGCGCTCGCGCTGTACCAGCGACAGCAGGTCGGCGTCGGCGGTGGCTGCGAGCAGCTCATCGGCCTTGTCGGCACCCACATTGCGCACCAAGAGGGCACGCAGGTACTGGCGGGCGTCGGCCGCACGGCCACTGAGATGGCAGGCTGCCTCGGCGGCATTGAGGTACATCTCAGAGAGGCGGAAGACGATGGGGTCCTCGCGCTTGGGCTGATTGTCGGGAATAACCGTGGGGGTGTACTTCAGGCAGCGCTTGGCACCGTCCTTGTTGATAAGCTGCAGGCGCAGGTCGGCGCTGTCGTAGAGCGACAGCAGGGTGTCGGCGGGCATACACTCAGAGGCGTAGAAGTCCTTCTGCTTGCCGCTCATGTCGTCGCCGCTCAGGCGCAGGATGGCCTCGCCGCGCTCGTTGAGGTTGTCGTACATGTCGAGGTAAGTCTGGCCCTGGGCGAGCTGCTCGCCGTTGATGGCGAGCTGGGCGTAGCGGTAGGCGTTGTCCCAGTCTTCCATATAAAGGTACACACGGGAGAACATGGCATTGACAGCCTGGAGCGAGGCATAGTGTACATCGCTGGCATGACTGTCGGTAAGCAGCGAGGCGGCCTGGGTAAGGTCGCCGAGGATAAAGTCGTAGACCTCCTTGACCGTCTGGCGTGCGGGGTTGTCATTGGGGCCGGGGGTCTTACGCAGTACAGGGATGCCGGGATGCGAGGCATCGGCGGTATAGTTGTAAGGCTGGGCGTACACGCGGCACAGGTCAAAGTGGCACATGGCACGGAGCAGCAGGGCCTGGCCCAGGATGTTGTCGCAGTAGTCTTTCTGGGTGGGATAGTCGCCAGCCACGGTAGGGGCATACTGGATAACGTTGTTGGCATTAGCCAGGGCCTCGCTGATGCGGTACCAGATGTAGTACGAGGTAGTAGCCGACGCGGGGTCGGGGGTGTAGTTGTACTGCTCGAGCACGGAGGAGCCCGAGGAGAGGTTGATAGACACCATATTGCCAGCTACCTCGGGATACTTGAGGTACTCGGCATCGTAGTGCTCATAGTACTTGTTGTAGGCGCCCACCAGGCCGGCGTGCAGACCGCGGGGGTCCGAGAGGAACGACGGGATGGTGGCCTTGCCCTTCTCTTCGACGGTCAGGAAGCCGTCGCACGAGGTGAGCAGGGCTATCAGCGCTATGGCTGCATATCTTATTGTCTTGTGCATAGTTATCTTGAGTTTAGAATCCGACATTGAGTGACAGCGTGAAGGTGCGTTCCAGAGGATAGCCGCTCATCACGGTCTTGTACGAGTTGTGGTCGCTGCCTGAGTAGGGGCAATAGGCCATCAGGTTGTCGCCGATAAGCGACACAGAGGCGTTAGAGAGACCCCAGCCGCTGACGAGGGCGCGGGGGAGCTGATAGGTAAGCACCACGTTCTGCAGGCGAACCAGGTCCTTGCGGTAGAGGAAACGGGTGGAGGTGCGCGACGAGCCGGTAGAGACACCGGCCTGGGGCAGGGGGTTGCGGGCTATGTCGCCGGGATTGCGCCAGAAGTTCTGCTGCTCGATGGCCTGGTTGTAGCTCAGCACGCTGTAGCCGTCGGAGTTCATAATACTGGCGAAGGTGCTGTAAGCGTAACCGCCAAACTGGTAGTTGAGTAGGAAGCGCAGCGAGAAGCCCTTATAGCTCAGCGTGTTGGTCATACCGCCGGTAACGGTGCTGTTGGCGCTCTTGCCGCGGACGCGGTTGTTGACGCTGTCGTAGGTCTTGGTGATGTTGCCGTTGGCGTCGTACCACATAGGGCTGCCGTCGTAGGGGTCTACACCGGCCCAGCGCACCAGGTAGTAGGTCTTGGTGTCCTGGCCCTCTATCCAGGAGATGCCATCGGTGAAGTTGACCTGTGTCCCACGGTACGACTTGGTAAGGCGGTTCTCGTTGTGAGCCAGGTTAAAGTCGGTAGTCCATGAGAAGGCTCCCTCCTTGTTAGCGACAAAGTTGCGGGTGGTAAGATTAATCTCGATACCCTTGTTGACTATCTCGCCGACATTACGATACACGCGCGTACTGGCTGTGAGAAGCGACACGGGGAGCTGGCTGAGCAGGTTCTTGGTACGATTGTGATAGTATTCAATCTCGAAGTCGATGCGGTTGAGCGCTGCAATGCGCAGGCCGAGGTTAGTCATGTAGGTAGTCTCCCAGCTGAGACGGCTGTTGGGGCTCTGGCTCTGCACGCCGCCCATCTCGCCGTTGTACGAGTTAGAGTTGCTGTACACGTAGGTACCGAGCGACTGGAGCGAGCCTATGCGCGAGTTGCCGTTGGCACCATAGCTGCCCTTGAGCTTGAGCACGTTGATCCAGGGGATATGGAAGAACTTCTCGTTGTGGATATTCCATGAGGCGCCGACAGAGGCAAAGTTGGCCCAGCGCACATCGGAGCCAAACTGAGAGTTGCCGTCCTTACGGCCGTTGACGGTAAGGTAGTAGCGATGGTCGAACGAGTAGGTGGCCTGGCCCAGGACCGACACCTTGCGCCGGCGGCTGCTCGAGTTGTAGCCATCGCGGGTGTTGGCCTGGCTCACGTCGCGTATATTGTCATTGATAAAGCCCGAGCCGGTAACATACATAGTGGTATAGTCGCGCGAGCCGGCCTCGAAGCCGGCGATGGCCGACACGGTGTGCTTGCCAAAGGTGCGGTTGAAGTTAAGGCGGTGTACGGTGGTCCAGTTGGTGATGTCGGCCGACGAGCGGCGCGAGTAGCCGATAGCCTCGCCGGTAGAACTCATACCGGTCCAGTTCTTCTGAGAGCTGTAGGTCTGCTCCAGGGTGCTGGTATAGTCGTAGGCAAACTGGCCGGTATAGGTAAGGCCGTCTATGATGTCGTACTTCAGGTTGAAGTTGGTGTGTACGTACCAGCTCTTCTGGTTGTTGTCGTTCTGGTCGCGCTCGGGCACCGAGTTGCTCAGGAAGCGCTGCTTCACAAAGTGGGGGGTGCCGTCGGCGTTGAGCCCGTCGACCACCATATTATACAGGCGGTATGTGCCGTCGGCATTGTAAGGCGAGTAGATGGGCAGGAGCTCGTAGTACTCGCGTCCCAGGGCGAACAGGTCATTGTTGTTGTACGATGCCGAGAGGTCTATACCTAACTTGACGCGCTTGTGGAGCTTCAGGTTGACGTTGGAGGCGAGCGACATACGCTGCTGGGTGTTGCCCTTGAT
>CAKPRX010000019.1 GCA_934183135.1 uncultured Prevotella sp. | reverse complement strand
CTGAAAATAGACCTGAGTGCCTTCTGGAACCACAGCGACGGCGATGCCTACTCGCGCAACTCGGCCGAGAACTTCGTCAGCCAGACGGGGTCTTTCTCTAACAGCATACGCCAGAACTACACACGCGGCGACAGCTGGAACGCCCAGGGACGCATAGAGTGGCAGCCCGACACGCTGACCAACATCATGTTCCGCCCCACATTCTCATGGTCGGCCAACGACGGTCGCTCCACTTCGGCCTCGGCCTCGTACAACCAGGATCCTTACCTCTATGTAGAGAGCCCTCTCGACGACGATGCCCTGGAGGAACTGAGCCGCGACAAGATAGTTGTCAACTCGCAGAAAAGCAACTCCATCAGTTACAGCAGCAGTAAGAACCTGAGCGGCACGCTGCAGATAAACCGCAAACTCAACTCGCGCGGACGCAACATTACCCTTGGTGCCGGGGGCGGCTACAGCAAGAGCGACAGCGAGAGCCTGTCAATGAACGCCACTCATCTGTGGCTCAAGCAGACAGCCGAGGGGCTCGACTCTACTTACCAGACCAACCGCTACAACCTGATGCCTACCGACAACTACAACTACCGCCTGACGGCTACATACAGCGAGCCGCTGTTCAGGGGTGCCTTCCTGCAGTTCAGGTACAGTTTCAGGTACAGCCACAGCAAGAGCGACCGCTCTACATTCGACTTCAGCAACATCGGGAGCAGCCTGTTCGACGGCATCAGCCCTGCATACCGCACCTGGGGACAGTATCTGGACCGGCTGCCCGGCAGCATAGACGACTACTACGACCAGGCGCTGAGCCGCTACTCGGAGTACAACAACTATATACACGAGATGAACCTCACGTTCAAGCTCATCCGCAGCAAGTACACCCTGAACGCTGGATTTATGATACAGCCTCAGCGCTCTAAGTACCTGCAGGACTACCAGGGCGTACACGTGGACACCGTTCGGACTGTAACCAACTTTTCGCCCACGCTGGACTTCCGCTACAGGTTCAGCCGGCAGCACCAGCTGCGCATACGCTACCGGGGAACTACCAGCCAGCCCAGCATGAGCCAGCTGCTCGACATAACGGACGACAGCAACCCACTGAACATATCCAAGGGTAACCCCGGACTGAAGCCCTCGTTTACCAACAGCCTGAACCTGTTCTACAACAACTTCATCCAGAACCACTCGAGGTTCATTAACGCTGACCTGAACATGTCTACCACCAGCAACTCTATCAGCGACATGGTAACTTACGACGAGGTGACCGGCGGACGTACCACACGCCCCGAAAACATCAACGGCAACTGGAACATAAGCGGCGGCTTCCTGTTCAGCACGTCGATTGACTCTACCGGGACATGGTACACCAACACAGATACACGTGCCTCGTTTGCCAACAACGTGGGCTATCTGACCCTGGACCGCAACACGGGCGTGCAGAAGAACCGTACCCAGTCGCTCAATCTGAACGAGCGCTTGGGAGTGGGTTACCGCAACAGCTGGCTGGAAGTGGAGCTCAACGGCTCGGTCAACTACACCCACGGCCGCAACAAGCTGCAGAGCCAGAGCAACCTGGACACCTGGCAGTTCTCTTACGGTGGGTCGGTAACACTCAACGCCCCCTGGGGAACGGGCCTCTCTACCAGCATAAACCAGAACAGCCGCCGTGGCTACAACGACAACTCGATGAACACCAACGAACTGCTGTGGAATGTGCAGCTCTCGCAGGGTTTCCTCAAGGGCAAGCCGCTTACAGTGATGCTCCAGTTCTACGACTTGCTGCACCAGCAGAGCAACTTCAGTCGTACGCTCAGCGCTTTCCAGCGCAGCGATACATGGTACAACAGCATCAACAGCTACGCTATGCTCCACGTGGTGTACCGTTTCAACATGTTTGGAGGCAAGGGTACCCGTCGGGGCATGGGTGGTCCCGACGGCGACCGCCATCGTCCGGGCGACGGCCCAGGCCCTGGTGGCCATGGCCGATTTGGCGGCCCCGGCGGCCCTCCTCCCGGAGGCGGTCACATGAGGTTCTAAACCGCGGCCAGCGGCTATACCCTTTGACATATAACACGATTAGGGGCGATGCTTGGACTTACCAAACATCGCCCCTAATCGTTCAAGAGCGCGGCCGGAGCCGTCAGCAAAACGCTGAAAGAGTATCGCCGCTCAACCCATCAGATGACTCAGCAGCACCTTGACACCTATCACTATCAGGATGATGCCTCCCAGTATCTCGGGCTTCACCCTGCGGTTTACGGTATCGCCAAAACGGCTGCCCAACAGATAGCCTACTATGCTGAATACAAACGACACCAGACCGATGACCACCAAGGGGAGTGCCAGATCGGCCAGGTGGCGGTAGCCGGTACAGGCGAACGAGATGCCAATGGCCAGGGCATCGATACTGGTAGCCACGGCAAGCACCAACTGGGTGCGCAGACTGGTGGGAACAATCCCGTGGCACTCCTCGGACTGAAAGGCTTCGCGTATCATCTTTCCGCCTAAGAAGAGCAGTAACCCGAAGGCTATCCAGTGGTCTACGGCCTCGATATACGAGGCAAAGAACGAGGTACACAGCCACCCTATGAGGGGCATCAGGGCCTGGAACAAGCCGAAGAACACGGCGGTACGCAGGATGGTGGTCCACCGTATGTGGCGCAGGACGACTCCGCAGACGGTAGACACCGTAAAACAGTCCATGGCCAAAGCCACGGCCAGGAACAACAGTTCTAACAAGGTAGACATATTATATATAATAAGGTATAGGAGGGTTACGCCTGGCTGGCGTCCATGGCGGCTATGATACGTTCTATCTCGCCTGGGAAGTGGGCCATCTCCAGCTCGTGCTCCTTATGGGCTATATCGTCTACGGTATCGGTGGGCGCTATGGCAGTAGTAAACTGGCTGATAATGGTTCCTCCGTCTATCACACTGCTTACCCAGTGTATGGTCATGCCCGTCTCGGTGTCGCCGCTGGCCTTGACGGCCTCGTGTACATGCCGCCCATACATGCCTTTGCCGCCATAACGGGGCAGCAGGGCCGGGTGGATGTTGACCATACGGTGGTCAAAGGCACGCGTAAGGGTGTCGGGGACACGCATCAGGAAGCCTGCCAGCACCACGAAGTCTATTTGGAAGTCGCAGCGGAGCTGCTGGACAAAAGCCTCGGAGGCCAACCGTTCGCGGTCGACCACCAGAAGCGGTATGCCGTAGGGCTTCAGCCTACTGATGGCACCAGCCCGCGGATTACTGCTTACCACCAGCGCCACCTGTATGGACGGGTGGTGGGCAAAATGACGGACAATGTTCTCGCAGTTGGTACCGCTGCCCGATACGAAGATGGCGATATTATGCCTCATCGTCGTCCTCCCATCCGCCATTGTCATCATCGTCATCAAAACCGAACAGGGCAGGGTCGACAAAGGCATCCATGGCCCGGCGGTCTTTCTTAGTGGGCCGGCCGGTGCCACGGGCACGGTCAACGAAGCCACTGATGCGGCTCATCTCAAGCAGTTCGTACTGCTTGGGGTCAGTAACATTCTCGTAAACCTCGGGGATGAGCTTGGCCCCGACCCGCTGCTCGATGGGCTGCAGTATCTTGAACGAGTAGGTGATGGGCGGCTTGCGCACCGAGACCACATCGCCGGCCTTGACCATACGGGCCGGCTTCACATTGACGCCCCCCATCGTAACCCGGCCGTTCTTTATCGCGTCGACGGCTATGCTGCGCGTCTTATAGATACGCGCGGCCCACAGCCACTTGTCTATTCTGCCTTCTGTCTTCATTTCTTTCCCAGTTTGTTGTACTGATTCATCGTGACATCGATGCCTGCCAGTACGAAACTCTTAATAATATCTACAGCCACGTCGATACTGGGCTGCAGGAGAGCCATGTCGGCCTCAGAGAAATGGCCCAGCACCCAGTCTATCTGTCCGCCACGCGGATAGTCGCCGCCAATGCCCATACGCAGGCGGGCATAGTCCTGGCCTATGAGCTGCTGGATATGGCCCAGGCCATTGTGACCGCCATTACTGCCACTACCCTTGAGCCTGAAGGCACCAACGGGAAGCGCCACGTCGTCAGAGACAACCAGCAGGCGCTTCTGGTCTATGTTCTCCTTGTTGAGCCAGTAACGCACAGCATTACCGCTTAGGTTCATAAAGGTAGTAGGTTTGAGCAGGAATACCTTGCGGCCGCGGAGCGAGGTCTCGGCCACGAAGCCGTAACGCCTATCCTCAAAAACAATATTGGACGCCTTAGCAAAGGCGTCCAATACCATGAAACCTGTGTTATGCCTGGTGCCCTGGTACTCAGCCCCGGGATTGCCCAAGCCACAAATCAAAAATTTGTCCATGCTCTACTATTAAGCCTCGTCGGTAGCGGCGGCAGCAGCGGCAGCAGCCTGACGTGTCATCTTGATAGAGCAAACGATAACGTCCTTACCGTTAGCGATCTCCAGGCCCTCGAAGTTGAGCTCGCCTACCTTGATGCTCTTGCCTATCTTCAGGGCAGTTACATCTACATCCAGGTGCTCAGGAATCTGCTGATAGGGAGCAGTAACGTTGAGCTTGCGGATAGAGAGGTTCATTCGGCCACCATCGCGAACACCCTGTGCCAGGCCCACGAGCTTAACGGGAATACCGATGGTGATGGGCTTCTGGTCGTTGACCTCCAGGAAGTCGATGTGGATAACTGCGTCTGTCACGGGGTCAAACTGCAGTTCCTTCAGGATAGCGGTGTGAGACTCGCCGTCGATGATGAGGTTGATAACATACACGTGGGGAGTGTAGACAATCTTGCGGAGGTCGCTCATGGCTACAGCAAAAGCCATAGCAACGGGCTTGCCGTCCTGCGAAGCCTCACCATAGAGGTTACAGGGAACCAAGCCCTGCTTACGAAGATGCTTAGAAGCTTTTTTGCCAAGGTCTGTACGCTTCTGACCTGTTACATTAATCTCTTTCATAATGTGTTACTCTAAATTATTTGTTAATTCGCCATCACACGGAGATGCGAAAAGCGCTGCAAAGTTACACATTTTCCCCATATTGAGCAACGTTTTTATAAAAAAATGCTTATTTTCAGTAATTATCCTTGCACAGAAATAGTTTTTTGACTATTTTTGTATCTGAATTAAGGAACACCAATTATTATTAGAGAATGATAAACAGAGAATTGATTAGAATTAAGGTCGTCCAGTTAACCTACGCTTACTACCAGAACGGCAATAAAAACATGGACAATGCCGAGAAGGAGCTACTGTTTAGCTTATCCAAAGCCTACGACCTTTACAACTACCTTCTGCTGCTCATTGTAGAGATATCGCGTGAGGAAAGACACCGTATTGACATCCTCAGCGCCCGTGCGGAGCGTGAGGGAACCGAAAAACCTTCTTCTAAATTTGCCTTTAACAAGTTCGCCGTACAGCTTGAGGAGAACAAGATGCTCAATGAGTTCATCGAGGATAAGAAACTCAGCTGGGAGAACGACAAGGAATTCATCCGCAGCAAATGCAACCAGATAGAACAGAGCGAGGTGTACCAGGAGTACATGGCCAGCGACGACGACTCTTACGAAGCCGACCGCGAGATATGGCGCAAGCTCTACAAGATGCTCATCCAGGACAATGACGAGCTGGACGGCATCTTAGAGGAGAAGAGCCTGTACTGGAACGATGACAAAGAGATTGTTGACACTTTTGTCCTCAAGACTATCAAGCGCTTCGACCCTGCCAACAAGAGCAACCAGGAGCTCCTGCCCGAATACAAGGACGAGGAGGACCGCGAATTTGCCCGCAAGCTGTTCCGCGCTACCATTCTCAACGCCGATACTTACCAGCGCTACATGAGCGAGGCCAGTCGCAACTGGGATTTTTCGCGTTTGGCCTACATGGACGTGGTCATCATGCAGATAGCCATAGCCGAGATGATGACATTCCCCAACATTCCCATCAGCGTCACCATCAACGAGTACGTAGACCTGGCCAAGCTGTACAGCACGTTCAAGAGCGGCGGGTACATCAACGGCATGCTCGACACCATAGCACGCCACCTGGTACAGACCGGCAAGCTGCTCAAGCCTATAGCCGCTCCCCGTCAGCGTGGCGGAGAGAACAACTAATACATCCATAGACATAAATTAAAAAATACATTATTAATATGACAACAATGATTTTGGCCGCTCAGGCACCAGGTGCCGGCAATGGCATGTTTTCAATCTTTTTTCTGGTAGCTATCTTCGTTATCATGTGGCTGTTTATGATTCGCCCACAGCAGAAGAAGCAGAAAGAAATACGAAACTTCCAGAACTCGCTCAAGGCCGGCGACTCAGTGGTAACTGGTGGCGGCATATACGGCGTGGTAAAGTCTATCGACATAGAGAAGAGCACCGTCGAGGTGGAGATAGCTCGTGGCGTTAACATCGTAGTAGATAAGAGCTACGTGTTTGCCGATGCCAACTCGCGGGTGCAGTAACCAACCCATGAACACCTCTAACTGGCACAGACCACGGGGCAAGAACTTCTTGTTAGGCATCATTAACAAGGAGTTCTTGATTTTTTTGTTCTTCCTCGCCCTCAGCTTTACCTTCTGGCTGCTGATTACGCTCAACGAGAGCTACGAGAAAGAGCTGGAGATACCCGTGTACATCACCAATGTGCCTAAGAATGTGGTGATAACCTCGCAGAGCGAGGACACCATCACCATTACGGTCAAGGACAAGGGCTTCAGCCTGCTGGCCTACATGACCAATAAGCGCATGCCCCTTACCTTCAACTTCGACGCCTTTGTCAACAAGGCCGCAGGCAAGGGCACCATCTCGGCAGCCGACATTACGCGGATGGCGTACCTACAGCTGTACACCTCGACACGTATTAGCAGTGTCAAGCCCGACCATATAGAGTTCTACTTCAACTATGGCGAGTCCAAGCGGGTTCCGGTAAGACTGGCAGGCAAGATAGTGCCTGGCAAGGCTTACTACCTGGCCGGGCGAAAGGTCTGGCCAGAGATGGTGACGGTCTATGCCCAGCAGAAGGTACTGGACACACTCAAATACGTATCGACCACCGACCTGGACATAACCAACTTCAGCGACACGGTTGTCCGTACCGTTGAGCTGCGCCATGCCAAGGGCATCAAGACTGTTCCGGCCAAGGTGCGCATAGCCCTCTACCCCGACATCCTGACCGAGGAGACCAAGGAGGTACCCATTACCGCCATCAACATGCCTGCCGGAAAGGTGCTGCGCACTTTCCCGTCCAAGGTCACAGTGCGGTTTGCCGTAGGAGCCACCATGTTCCGCAATGTAACACCCGACCAGTTCAGCGTGGTAGCCGACTACAATGAGCTTATGGCCCATCCGTCAGAGAAATGTACCCTGCACCTACGGGCCTACCCCCACACCGTGTCGCGCTGCCACCTGGACACACGTCAGGTAGACTACCTGATAGAACAGCAATGAGGATAGCCATCACAGGAGGTATCGGGACCGGCAAATCGTATGTATGCACATTGCTCAGAGCCCACGGCATCGAGGTCTACGACTGCGACAGCGCCGCCAAGCGTCTCATGGCCACGTCGGCCCTTATCCGCGAGAGGCTCCAGCAGCTTGTGGGGCCCGCTGTCTACAGTCGCGGCACCCTGCAAAAGGCCGTCTTAGCGGCCTATCTGCTCCAGAGCGAACAGCACAAGCAGGCCGTGAACGACATCGTACACCCTGCCGTGGCAGCCGACTTCATCAGCTCGGGCCTCACGTGGTTAGAGAGCGCCATACTCTTCGACAGCGGTTTCGACCGCCGCGTCCGTTTCGACCGCGTCGTATGTGTCACCGCTCCCCGCTACATCCGTGTCCAGCGCATCATGGCCCGCGACAACATCAGCGAGAGCCGGGCGCTCGAATGGATAAACCGGCAGATGCCCCAAGAGCGCATGCGCCAGCAGAGCGACTACGAGATAGTCAACGATGGCGTCTGCGACTTAGATAGTCAGATTAATAACATTTTAAACAGATTATAGTAAAACAATGGAAACAATTCTTTCGATTGCAGGAAAGCCAGGTCTGTACAAGCTGGTTTCCCGTGGAAAAATGAACCTAATCGTTGAGTCACTCGATGCGTCACACCGCCGCCAGCCGGCCTTTGCCACCGACCGTGTGACCAGCCTTGCCGACATAGCCATGTACACCGATGCCGAGGACATACCTCTGTGGAAAGTGCTCAAGAGCGTGGGCGAGAAAGAAGGGGGCAAGCCCTGCCAGTTTGGGTACAAGAAGGCATCGGGCAAGGAGCTCCGCGAGTACTTCGCTGCCGTCCTGCCCAACTTTGACCAAGACCGCGTACACGACAGCGACATCCGCAAGCTCATCCAGTGGTACGACATCCTGGTCAACAACGGTATCACCGACTTCGAGGCCGTCCTGGCTCCCACCGAGGGCGACAATGTAGACGACCGCGCCGAATAAGCCCCTATATATAATAAGGTGAGGCCCCGAGGGGGCCTTGCCTGTTTATACCCATAGTATTTATCCCAACAGATAGCCTGCCCCCACCCCTCAGGTGTACCCCTGCGCCCACGGAGCCGCCTATCTGCCTAACCCCAAAAGACAACCAATATGAAAAAGTTACTTTTCTCAATGCTCATGCTGCTGGCCTGCACCGCCACAGCCATGGCCCAGGATGTAGAGTACAAGATTACGGGTACCCTGCCCGCAGGCATACACCAGGTGCTAATCGTGGCCAACAACGACATGGCCACATTCCAGAGAGACACCATCTGCCAGGGTGGCAAGTTTGCCTTTACCGGCAAGGCACCTGCCAACGCCCTCATGCTGATTTCCTACTACGGTGAGCAGCGTGCCCACATCTATCTATTCAATGACGGCACGCCCATCGATGTAGACTTTACCACCAAGAAGGCCACCTGCTCGGCACTCAACCAGCGCCTTATGGATTTCTGGGTAAGCATCGGTGCCAACATGCGCCGTCAGGTAGAGTTGGCTAAGGAGCAGAAGCAGGCTGGCGCTACCGATGCCCGTAAGAAAGAGATAGAGGCCGAACTGGAAAGACTGGACAAAGAAAGCGACGACATCCTGCTCCAGTTCTATCGTAATAACAAGGACAACATCCTGCCTGCCGCCATGGCTCCAGAGTATAGCTATGCGCTCAGCTACGATGAGCTCAGCGAGTTCTGCGCTCCTACCACCGCCTACTACAACCACCCCGCCATGGACCAGGCCAAGCAGCTGCTGGCCGGTCTGCAGAAGCGCCATGCCGGACAGCCTTTCCAGGAACTCACCATGGCCGACATGGGCGGCAAGACCGTCAAGCTGAGCCAGTGGGTAGGCCAGGGCCAGTATGTGCTGGTCGACTTCTGGGCCTCTTGGTGCGGCCCCTGCCGCCGCGAGATGCCCAACGTGGTAGCAGCCTACAAGCGCTATCATGCCAGCAAGGGCTTCAACGTTGTCGGTGTCTCGTTCGACAACAATGCTGACAAGTGGAAGGCTGCCGTTAAGCAGCTGGGCATGGAGTGGCCGCAGATGTCAGACCTCAAGGGCTGGCAGTGTGCCGCCAGCGAGGTCTACGGCGTAAGCTCCATCCCCAGCAACATCCTGGTAGACCCCAAGGGCAAGATTGTGGCCAGCGACCTGCGCGGCGAAGAGCTGCTGGCCAAGCTCAAGGAGATTTACGGCGAGTAAGCTACACCTTATTATATTTACAGAGAGTCCACACCAGGCTGGTGTGGACTTTTTTTTATCACCCCCGCAACCATTTATTTGCCCATAGTCTTTGTGATGTGTCAGAAAGTAAGTACCTTTGCAGCGGTTTTTAACGTTTTTTGTATTAATAAGATTGTTTTGAGTATAACACAGGGAGCCACCGTAAGGCTCACAGCTAATTAAAGACTAATGAAAGTACTTACATTCCAGCCCAAGCTGATTTCCACCCTCAGAGAGTACAACCGCCGCACCTTCGTCCAGGACCTTATGGCCGGCCTCATCGTCGGCATCGTAGCCCTGCCCCTCGCCATAGCCTTCGGCATAGCCTCGGGCGTATCGCCCGAGAAAGGCATCATCACCGCCATTGTCGCCGGCTTCATGGTGTCGGTCTTCGGTGGCAGCAAGGTACAGATAGGCGGCCCCACGGGAGCCTTTATCATCATCGTCTACGGCATTATCCAGCAGTATGGCATGCAGGGACTCACCATAGCCACCCTTATGGCCGGCGTGTTTCTCATCCTCTTCGGACTGCTGCACCTGGGCACCATCATCAAGTACATACCTTACCCCATCGTGGTGGGTTTTACCAGTGGTATAGCCGTCACCATCTTCACCACCCAGATTAAGGACCTGTTCGGCCTCACCATGACCACCGTGCCTGCCGACTTCACCGAGAAGTGGATAGCCTATGTACACGACTTCGGCACCATAGACTGGTGGACCACGCTGATAGGCCTGGCCAGCATACTCATCATCGTGGTCACCCCACGGTTCAGCAAGAAGATACCCGGCTCCTTAGTGGCCATCATCGCGATGACCTTGGTGGCCCTGTGGCTCAAGGCCCAGTATGGCATTACCGGCATCGAGACCATCGGCGACCGTTTCTCCATCAGCTCTGAGCTGCCCGAAGCCTCCATGCCCGCCCTGTCGTGGGATGTCATCAAGAGCCTGGTGTCGCCGGCACTCACCATAGCCATCTTAGGCGCCATAGAGAGCCTGCTCTCGGCCACCGTAGCCGACGGTGTGATAGGCGACCACCACGACTCTAACACCGAGCTCATCGGCCAGGGCCTGGCCAACTTGGCCTCGCCGCTCTTTGGCGGCATCCCCGCTACGGGAGCCATAGCCCGCACCATGACCAATATCAACAACGGCGGACGCACCCCCGTGGCCGGCATAGTCCATGCCGCCGTGCTGCTGCTCATCTTCCTCTTCCTCATGCCGCTGGCCCAGTACATCCCCATGGCCTGCCTGGCCGGCGTACTGGTGGTGGTGTCGTACGGCATGTGTGGCTGGCGCTCGTTTGCCATGCTTATGAAGAACCCCAAGAGCGATGTCACCGTGCTGCTCATCACCTTTGTGCTCACCATTGTCTTCGACCTCACCGTGGCCATCGAGGTGGGCCTCATCATAGCCTGCCTGCTCTTTATGAAGCGTATGGCCGAGACTACCGATGTCAAGGTGGTACTCGACGAGATAGACCCTAACGACGAGACAGACATCCGCTTAGAGAACAATGAGCACCTGCTGATACCCGAGGGTGTAGAGGTGTACGAGATTAACGGCCCCTACTTCTTCGGAGCCGGCAACCGGTTCGAGGAGATTATGGCCACCTTTGGCGACCGGCCCAAGGTGCGCATCATACGTATGCGCAAGGTGCCCTTTGTAGACTCTACCGGCATACACAACCTTACCAACCTGTGCCTGATGAGCCGCAAGGAAGGCATACAGATAGTGCTGTCCGGGGTGAACCCTCAGGTACACAAGGTGCTCGAGCATGCCGGTTTCTACAGTATCGTGGGCCGCGAGAATATATGCAGCCACATCAACCTGGCCTTAGAGCGGGCCCGCGAGATAGTGGGCTGACGGCTACGGCCTATCGGCCCAGGCAGAAAGCACGTCACAGCGTGTGTTTAGCTTGATAATCCTTATAGTAACCTGGGGCACCGGCTCCAGGTTGTTATCTTTTTGCGATGGCCGTACATACGCCCGCTGTCCGCATGGGGGCCAGCGTACATTCTGCTCTTGGCCCCGCCGTGCCCTGTGTAGCCTTTCTTATCTTTCGCATCCCCTTTTGCCTCTTACCTTTCTGTCTTTGGCCTGCAGTCCTGTACTGTAAATATTTTTCTGATAATGTATAAATATACATTTTCGGTCTTTCTGCATGGTGCGAGGGCTTTTCGGTCTTCTGTAATTAGTCTGTACGCTCGCCGATGGGGCAGCGGTGGCGAAAAGGGCAATTTTCAGGCCACCCGGAAACGACCATTTTTTCGCTCGCGATGGTCATTAGAATCGTAATGACCATCGCGAGCAAAAAAATGACCATCGCGGCGACCCTAAAAACCGTCCTCGCCGGAGCCGAAAATAGCGGCGTGAGAGGTGCCAAATGTCTCCATTTTGTAAAATACTGTTACTTTTACACCCCTCACGATGGCCCGAAATGGTTCTGACGGCCCCTAAAATCGTCCTGGATGGTTGAAAAAATCTGAAAATTATGGCCCGAAAAACGGGCGTTACGGCTGTATATTTATACATTATCGCCCCTCGTTTTGCATAAATATACAGTCGCATGTAAAGGTTTTTCACAGTTCGTGCTATGGCTATAGGCCGTGCGCGCAGCCTCAGCCTGCGTCAGCGCAGCCGCGTCCACTCTTCCTTGTACTGCCCCGGGGTGCGGCCCATGCTTCGCTTAAACAGCTGGATGAAGTAAGCCGTATCGGCTATGCCACACCGCTGGGCCACCTCGCTGACCGTCAGGTCGGTAGTCTCCAGCAGCCGGCGCGCCATCTTGACTCGCTGCTGCGCTATATAGGCCGTCGAGGTCATGCCCGTAATGGCCTTCACCTTGCGGGTGAGCTGCGTTCGCGTAATGCCAAACTTGACGGCCACCTCGTTCAGGTCCCTGTTCTGCAGGATTACCATATCGTGTACATAGGTATCAAACTGGCTTATGAACAGCTGCTCGTCGCTCTCGCCGTCGGCCGGTTCCACCGCCGTGGGCTCTGCCGCCTGGGCGTACTTGCTCCTGAGCATACGGCGCTGGCTCAGCAGTTGCACTATGCGCATGTTGAGCTCCTCTGTGTCAAACGGCTTGTTGATATACTCGTCAGCCCCAGCCTGTATGCCCCTGATGCGGTCGGCCTGGGTCGCCTTGGCCGTAACCATGATGACGGGTATATGGCACAGAGCCTCATGGGCCCTTATGGCCTCGCACAGCGCATAACCATCCATCACCGGCATCATCACATCGGCTATTATCAGGTCGGGCACCAGCTCCATGGCCTTGTCCAGGCCCTCCTGTCCGTTAGCCGCGTAGTATATGCGGTAGCAGCCCCCTATCTGGGCAGCCTCATAGCGGGCCACCTCGGGCGAATCCTCCACTATCAGTATGCTGGGCTTGGTGTCAGGGCCGGCCGGTGCCTCATCGGTCAGTGCCTCTTCATCGGCCGTGTCGGGAACCTGGGGCACCGTCTCGCCATGGCTCAGCGGCAGCAGCACGGTAAACACCGTACCCTCCTTGTGGCGACTGCGTACCCGCACCTCGCCGTCCATGGCCTTGACCGCCAGGTTCAGCAGCGCCAGCCCCAGGCCGGTACCTATGTTGACCGTATTGTCCGGCGACTCGTAGAAAGGTTCAAATATATGCTTCATGTGTTCCTGGCGTATGCCCACGCCGTGGTCCTTCACATCCAGGCGGAAGTGCCCCTTGTCTACCGCGAGGGTTACAAACAGGTCGCTATTCTCGTACCCGAATTTCAGCGCATTGGCCATCAGGTTGTTCACTATCTTGCCCACATAGTCGGGCACAAAGTCCATCTTCAGCGTGGTCTTCTTGGCCACCACATGTATCCGTATCTTTTTCTGGGCAGCCAGACTGGCATAGCCCGAGACCATCATCCTGACATAGCTTATGATGTCGTCGTGACACCAGTTGGGCTGCTGGCGCGACGAATGTTGCAACTTGGCTATGTCCAGTATCTGGTTGACCAGCGTAAGCAGATGGCCACCCGCCTGGTGTATGTTGGCTATGTCCCTGTGTACGGCCGGGTCATCGGTATGGGCCTCTATCGAGTCGCTGGCCGCCCTGATGATGGTGAGCGGGGTTCTGAACTCGTGGGTAATGTTGGTAAAGAAGTTGTTGCGCGCCTCGCGCAGGTCGTTCAGAGCCTCCAGGCTACGGGTGCGGATGCGCAGCAGATAGTAGAAGAATACCGACAGGCCCACCAGGCCCAGCAATACCAGGAAGAATATGAGCCATCCCTGGTGCTGTTGCTCCCGCATCAGGTCTATATCCTTGCGCGTGTCGGCTATCCGCTGTGTGCTGAGTGCCCGCAGCCTGTCCAGCTGTATGTTCTGTATCTCGTTGAGGCGGGCCAGGTTCTTCACACTGTCGTTCCATTGCAGGCTGGCCGTCAGCGCCTGCAGCGCCTTGGCCGTGTTGCCCGACCGCTGGTATATCGTATAGTACAGCTGGTACACCTGCGCCAGATGGCCGGGCGAGTGCAGCTCGCGGGCCGTCATCAGCGCCTCCTGCAGATACTCCATGGCCGTGGCCGTCATGTGCCGCTTCATATAGATACGGGCCAGCGACACGCAGGGTTCCAGATAGTGCCAGCGGTCGTCCTGCTGTACCAGCAACAGATAAGCCTGCTCGTACTCGCTGGTGGCGCGGTCGTAGTCGCCTTCGTACTCATACATAGTGCCGTAGTAGTTGTGGCACAGGGCACGCCCCACCTCGTCGCCCGTGCGGCGGTTCATCTCCATAGACTTGCGGAAGTATATCCAGGCCGAGTCGGCATGGTTCTCGTCGCGCTTCACACGACCTATGTTGGCATAGTTGATGGCCATGCCATGCAGGTTGCCCGTGCGCCGCTCTACGGCCAGTGCCCGCGACAGGTAGCGGTAGGCCATCGGGTAGTTGCCCACGGTCAGATACACGTTGCCCAGACCGTTAAGGGCATGCACATAGCCGTCGCGGCCCACCAGGGTGGTGTCGCCCCAGTCCAGGCAGTAAGTAAGTGCTTCAAAATGGCAGTAAGTAGCCTTGGCCAACTGGCCAAGGCGCCGGTAGTTGGTACCCATCTCGTTGAAGGCACGCACCATCTCGGCCGTATCAGCCAGCTGGCGCGCCATGCTGGCCTCCAGCCTATGCTGGCCTATGGCTTCCTGGAAACGGCTGTTCTGCCTGAGTTTGCGCCCCAGGTAGTATAGGGTCACCATGGCGCCCTGCCGGTTGCCACTCTTCTGATACTGGTGCAGTAGGATGGTCAGGGCCGTAGTGTCGGTCTGCATGCGGGCGGTACTGTCGGCCACCTGTCGGGCCACCGCAGCCCGGTCGGGCTCTGCGGGCCGGTCGGTACACGCCGTCAGCAACAGTACACACGCGCTGACCGCTAAGCCCAGGTACCTAAGTAGCTGTGTCTTCAAGGAGTTCATCTTTACATCGTTATCTTTTGAGCAAGATAGTAGCCGCCACCAACCAGGAACCCGGGCCGATGGCCAAGGTGCAACTATCAGTAAGCAAAGATAATACAAAGCAAAGATAGAACAAAGTAAAAGTCAATATTTTTTTACAGCGAGCCCCCTCTGGGCGAGGGTGGCCACGGCCCTACTGGCCGAGGTTGAACCTCACGCCGAGGTTAAGACTGAAGTCGAGGGGGTGGTCGTGATAGACGGTGCTGACCCCGCTGCCATTGTCAAAGTGGTAAGCCCCTCCAGGCTCGACATACACGCCCACGACTGGCGTTATCCGGTACTCGGCGCCAGCAGTCAGCGTGGCCGACACCTGTAGCTGCCCCATGTGTACGCGGTCGGTCTGCTCGTGGGTCTGGTACAGTCTGCGCTGGGTGCCTCGCACCAACTTCTCGACCTCGCCGCCGGCTGTAAGGTACACGTTGAAGTGGTCATTATGCCACACGCTGTAGCTGGCTGCCACGGGGATGCCCACAAAGTGCAGGCGCTGCTCAGTGGTAAGATTTTCCTCCTCTATATCAGACGAGTGGTAGCTATAAGTAACGCCCGTCTGCACGCTCCAGCGCTCGCCTATGTGGTAACGCAGCGACACGCCGGCCTTGATGGGCTGGCGGTGATGGCGGTGTACCTCGTTGTGGGTAGCGGCCATCAGGTTCTTGCCGTTGGGTGCGAGCAGGCTCAAGGTTCCGTAGGTGGGGGCATCCTGAGCCAGAAAACCGCTGACTGCCTGGCTGCCGTTGCCGCTCATCTGCTTAGACGACACGCCCTGGACGTAGGCATCGACACCCATGCGGATGCTGCGGCGGGCCTGGCCTTCGGCCCACTGGCCGCTCTGTCCATCGCCATACAGGCTACGGGTGCCCTGGTGCGTGGGAGCCGACTTATGGGGAGTAGCCGGGTGCGCAGCCGGAGCCTGGGTAGAAGAGCACTCGGCATCGGGCACGCTGACCAGCGGGGCCTCGCCCGCAGCGGGCTGCCCTGCCAGGGTGGCCAAGGGGTGGTCCGTGGAGGGCAGTGTGTCTGTGGGGAGCAGGATGTGGGCTACCAGACGAGCCAACGGTGAGGGGGCCGATGGGGCTAAGGGCGAGACCGGCTCAGCAGCACTCGGCGTACTTCCAACAGCCGACGCGGGCGCTGTCCCACCCTGGGCTACCGTCGGGGCCACATCGGTACGGGCCGTCCAGAGCATCACCCCGGTCAGCACGGCCGCAGCGGCTATGGCCGACACGGCCACACGGTTAACCCACAGGGGTACCCGGCGGGCCGGGGGCTGTGACTGAGCCTGGGGCATCAGGCCCCGGCGGGCCATCTCGCCCACAATGTCATCGTACAGGCCATCGGGGGCCTGGGGCTCGTAGTGGCCCATACGCTGGCGTATCTTATCAGTCCACGGTTTATTCATCTATCTTTTTGTTTTAAGTCGGTAGTCATTAATCATCTTGGCCAGCAGCCGGCGCGCGCGGGCATACTGCGAGGCCGAGGAGTCGGGCCTGATGCCCAGGAGCTGTGCTATCTCGCCATGGGTCTTGCCCTCGATGGCATAGAGGTTGAACACCATGCGGTAGCCTGCCGGCAGCTGCTGAATGAGGGTCAGTATGTCGTCCTCGCTGAGCTCGTCGACCGCGGGTTCCTCCTCGGGCACATCGGGCAGCGTGGCATCGGCCTCGACGGTGGCAAGCTGGGCGTGGCGGCGTATAAACATGAGCGCCTGGTTGACCACAATGCGCGTAACCCAGGCCCGGAGCGAGCCACGGCCACGGTACACGAAGGTGGGCATCTGCGTATAAATCTGTATAAACGCCTCCTGCAACACGTCTTTACGGTCGTCGGCATCGGGTATGTAACGGGCACACACACCGGTAAGGTAGCGGGCATACTCGGCATACAGACGGCTCATGGCCGAGGCGTCGCCCCGGCCAAAGAGTTGTACTATATGCTGTTCGGTGTCGTGCTTATACAGTTGCATGCCATTACGGGGGGCAGCTATGAAGCCCCCTCTATAGTGTTAACGCGGTCGGGTGTGTTTTTATTTTACTTACGCGTACAATACTTGAACTGGGCCTTGCGCTCGCCGCCAAACGATTTCCACCTGACGGTAAGCAGCACCGTCTTGCCCTCGGTATCGGGCAGTTTGTCAAGCCTGAAGGCCATCATGCCGTCGGCTGGGTAGCCCTGGGTGTCGCCCTTGGCGTTATGGCGAAGCACCACCTCGTAAGGGGCATCGCCCTTGACCAGGTTAAGCACGTGAGGCTCGCTGCTACCGAAGAGCGTGCGGAAGCGCAGGGTGAAGTATCCATCCTCGACCACCGTGGCCCAGCTGTTCACGATGTCTATAGGGTCGTCGCCGTACACCTTGGCATCGTCATCGCCCACAGACAACACCATGGGCTTGGTCCTGATGGTGTCAATCCAGTTCACGTAGACCGTCTTGGCCGAGTGCTCGTCGGTGTTGGCCATGTCCTTGAAGTTAACCAGGGCCCGCACCTCCTTGCCACCGTAGGGGGCTGTCTTGATGTTGGTAGGCACCAGCGTGGTAGAGTCGTCGAGCTGCATATAGAAGGCTCCCGTCTGTACATTGGTCTTCAGCGTGACCAGCGCATTGGGATAGTAGGTGCTGTCTATATCGTCATCGTCATTACATGACTGCAGGGTAATAGCCGAAGAGGCCAGCAGCAGGCCCAGGGCAAACATTTTAACTCGTTTCATATCTCTTATCTATTTAGTTACACCCTGTAAATGCAAAAACCATACAATCCTTGCACCCATTGACCACTTTTAACACTTAAAATGCAGAGAGTAACTTTTCATCGTTAAAGTCTATGAGCCGAACACACAGTCAGAAGTCCTGTTCACCATATCTAAAGAGAAAGGAGCAGGGATGTATCTTGGGAATACATCAATAGAAGTTGATTTGGGCACAGTGATATATGTTGCGGCAGAAAGACAATATGCCAGAAGGTATGGCTTGGGGCAACTGTTTCACTGCCGTTATCAATCATACCAGTTCCGCCAAAATATTAACAGGCGTAGTGTTTTTTTACAATTTATGCGATTATTTGTCTATTTTACACTAACTTTGCATAAGTTGGTGTTCTCTATGCCCTGGGCGACAGCTCTGTTACAGGGGCGAGCCCCCTTGGCATTGGCCCGAGCCACCACCTATATATAATAAGGTATAATGGAAACGACAAAAACTCCCCTCTTAGGCATGGCGCTGGCCGAGCTGAAAGACGTGGCCCGCCAGATGGGCATGCCCGCCTTTGCGGGTGGCCAGATGGCCCGCTGGCTCTATCAGCGGCATGTGGCTACGATAGACGAGATGACAGACATATCCAAGGCCAACCGCCAGAAGCTGGCCCAGGCTTACACGGTGGGCTGCCAGGCCCCCATAGACGAGCAGCGGTCAGTAGACGGTACGGTAAAGTACCTCTTTCCCACGGCCGAGGGCAAGTTTGTCGAGACGGTGTACATACCAGACCACGACCGCGCCACCCTCTGTGTGTCCTCGCAGGTGGGCTGCAAGATGAACTGCCTGTTCTGCCAGACTGGCAAGCAGGGCTTCGAGGGCAGTCTGACGGCTACCGACATTCTGAACCAGGTCTACTCGCTGCCCGAGCGCGACACGCTGACCAACATCGTGTTCATGGGACAGGGCGAGCCTATGGATAACCTGGACAACGTGCTCAGGGCCACCCAGGTGCTTACCGCCGACTACGGATATGCCTGGAGCCCCAAGCGTATCACGGTCTCCTCGGTCGGGGTGAGGCACAAGCTGCAGCGCTTTCTCGATGAGAGCGACTGTCATGTGGCCATCAGTCTGCACGCCCCTAACCACGAGCTGCGCAGCAGTCTTATGCCGGCCGAGCGCGGCATGGGTATCGAGGAGGTGGTAGACCTGCTGCGCAACTACGACTTTGCCCACCAGCGCCGCCTCTCCTTTGAGTATATTGTCTTTGACGGCGTCAACGACAGCAAGGAGCACGCCCAGCAGATTATCCGTCTGCTGAGGGGGCTGGACTGCCGTATCAACCTGATAAGGTTCCACCAGATACCCGAGGTAAACCTCCACGGGGTAGACGACCGCCGCATGGAAGCCTTCCGCGACTACCTTACCCAGCATGGCGTGTTTACCACCATCAGGGCCAGCCGCGGCCAGGACATCTATGCCGCCTGCGGCCTGCTCAGTACCTCGAAGAAGATAGGCGAGGTTCGCCATGAACACTAAGGGCGCCGCCTGTATGGCCTGGGCCTGCGCGCTGGTAGCCTGTAACGGCGGTGGCGGCATGCCGGCCAGCAGCAGCAAGCCCTGCGAGGTGGTGGTGGCTGCCGACAGCCTGAACCGCATCGGGCCGATACTGGAGCGCCCTTACGGGGGACTGCCCCAGGCAGAGCCGGCCCACGATGTGGTGCGCATGAGGACCGCTGAGCCCACGGGGCTGTACCGCTATGCGCGGAGCATCGTGGTGTACAGGCAGGGCGAGGCTCTGAGGGTGGTGCGCGACCGCTATGCCCATCCGCAGATAATCGTCTATACCGACGGCACCGCCCCCCGGCAGCTGGAGGCCACGCTGGAGCGCTTCGAGACGGTGTGCCACCTGGCTGAGCTGAAGGCTCGGCACAGCAAGGCCGCCGAGCGCCTCGTGGCTGAGCGATGGGGAGTCAGGGTGTGGGTTCCGGCCGATATGTCGGTATGCGTGGACCGTCCCGGGTTTGTGTGGATGGCCGGCGAGACGGCCCGTGCCACCACCGGGGTATGCGTCTTCAGCCTGACAGACACCCATAGGGCGGCCGAACAGGCCGACAGCGTGCTGCGCATAAATATGAAGGGCGAGACCGACAGCATGTACATGCAGCTGATACGTCCCACACTGCGCACCACTACCATGCCCCATGGCGGTGTGTGGATACAGGGCCTGTGGGCCATGCAGGGCGACGCGATGGGCGGCCCCATGGCCATGCGGGTGGTAAGGCACCGCGGCCAGACGGTGGCGGTGCTGGCCTTTGCCTATGCGCCAGCCATGGCCAAGCGCAACCTGATGGTGGCGCTCAAGGCGGTGCTCTATACGATAGACAGTAATACATAAACTATATATAACTACTATGACCGAGAATAGGAAAATACGTGTGGCTATAACCCACGGCGATACCAACGGTATCGGATACGAACTTATTTTTAAGACTTTTGCTGAGCCGGAGATGTTGGAACTCTGTACGCCGATAGTGTATGGCTCGCCCAAGGTGGCTGCCTATCACCGCAAGGCACTCGGCATCGAGGCCAATTTCAGCATTATCAGCAGCGCAGACGAGGCCAAGGACGGACGGGTCAACATGCTGGCCACCTTTGACGACGAGGTAAAGGTAGAGCTGGGCATACCGAGCGAGGAGGCTGGACATGCGGCCCTCACGGCCCTGGACAAGGCGGTGGTAGACTTTCATGACCATCTCTACGACGTGCTGGTAACCGCACCGGTACACGCCGACAGCATCAGCAACCACGGGGTGCAGTTCAGAAGCCAGGCCAACTATATCGGAGAGTGCTTTGCCGAGCGCGACCAGGCCATGACCATCCTGGTAAATGACAGTATGCGCGTGGGACTGATGACTGACAATGTGGCGGTCAAGGACATAGCCACCAAGATAACCCAGGAATCGCTTACGGAGAAAATCAAGTTGTTCGCACAGGCTCTGAAGCGCGACTTCCGTATCTCTAACCCGCGGGTGGCTGTGCTGGCACTCAACCCGACGCCTGGGGCCGAGGAGCGCGATGTCATTAAGCCCGTCATAGAGCAACTGGCTGACAACCAGGTCAATGCTTTCGGCCCCTATACGGCCGACAACTTCTTCAGCAACAGCCTTTACACCGACTTCGACGGTGTCCTGGCCATGTATCACGACCAGGGCATGACCCCGTTCCTGACCCTTACGCCCGAGGGAGGTGTCGAGATGGTGTCGGGGCTGCCCATCGTGTGTACGTCGACCCTCCAGGGGGCTTCGTACGACATCGCCGGCAAGAACGTGGCCGACGAGGGGGCGCTGCGCAGGGCCATCTACCTGGCCATGGACGTGTGCCGCAACCGGGCCATGTACGACGAGCCCTTTGAGAACCCTCTGCCCAAGCTCTATCACGAGAAGCGCGATGAGAGCGAGAAGGTGCGCTTCGCTATCCCTAAGAAGCACGAGAACAGTATCAAGGAACGGTAAGCGGGCGGCCATGCCCCGGTAAGTAGCGATGAGCGGTAAGTACAAGAACGCTTTCTTTGTCTTCGGCATAGTAGTGCTGGGCGTCATGGTGACCCAGCTCGACTTTGCCCAGGTATATGCCAGCCTGCAACGGGCTGGCTATTGCTTTCCGGCCATCGTGCTGCTGTGGGCTTTCCTGTACCTTTTCAATACCGCCTCGTGGTATGCCATCATCCGGAGTCAGCCAGGTGGCAGCAGCCGGGTGTCATTCGGATGGCTATACAAACTCACCGTGTCTGGGTTTGCCCTCAACTACGCCACGCCGGGCGGCCTGATGGGTGGCGAGCCTTACCGTATCATGGAACTGGCTCCCCGTATAGGTGCCGAGCGGGCTTCGTCATCGGTCATCCTGTATGCCATGACTCACATCTTCAGCCACCTGTGCTTCTGGCTGCTCTCTGTGGGACTCTATGTCGTGGTGGGGCCGATGAGTGTACCTATGGCGGCTATGCTGTTGGCCGTCAGCGTGTTCTGCATGCTGGCCCTGTGGTTCTTTATGCGTGGCTACCGTTTCGGGTTGGCCAACCGTACCATGGCCATCATGCGCCATGTGCCCTTGATGCGTGGTCGGGTGGGGCGCTTTGTCGCTAAGCACAGGGAACAGCTCGACACCATTGACAGGCAGATAGCTGCGCTACATGGGCAGGCTCCCCGCACCTTTGTGCTGGCCGTGGCGCTGGAGCTGGCCTGCAGGGTGTGCTCGGCTTTCGAGATTTATCTGGTTCTGATGGCCTTAGGCGGTGGGGTGGGCTACCTGGACTGCGTGCTGATACTCGCCTTTACCAGCCTGATAGCCAATCTGCTCTTCTTCATGCCCTTGCAACTGGGCGGGCGCGAGGGCGGATTTCTGCTGTCGGCCACCGGACTTGGGCTTACGGCCAGCGCGGGCATCTTCGTGGCCTTGCTGGTTAGGCTACGCGAATTGGTGTGGACGGGGATAGGCTTGCTGCTCATAAAGATAGAAACGGCAGGCCGAAAAGTTAATAAATAGTTAAATGGCAGCAATCATGCTGCTTGATATGATAAAAAGCACTAATTTTGTAACCAAATTACACATTTAGCGTGAAAATAATAGAAGTGGTTAATGCCCTTGAACGATTCGCGCCTCTGCCTTTGCAGGAAGACTATGATAACGCCGGCCTGCAGATAGGATTGACAGAAGCGGATATTTCAGGGGCTTTATTGTGTCTTGATGTCACCGAGGAAGTGGTTGATGAGGCCGTGGCCCGTGGGTGTAATCTTATCGTGTCCCATCATCCTCTTATCTTTCGCCGGTTGCGGCGGATAGCGGGCGAGGACATGGTTCAGCGGGTAGTGGCCAAGGCCATCCGACAGGGTGTGGCCATCGTGTCGATGCACACCAACCTGGACGCGGCGCGCGGAGGGGTCAACTTCAAGATAGCCGAAAAACTGGGGCTGACCCATGTGGACTTTATCGGGCGGACGCAGACGGCCCAGGCAGCAGCCATGGCCGGCGAGCCGGCCGCGACGGTCGAGGGCGGTTCGGGCGTGATGGGCGAGTGGACAGAGCCCATGGCGGCCGATGACTTTATCGTGTTGCTGAAACAGACGTTTGGCGTGGAGTGTGTGATGGCCAATCAGTTACTGCGCCGGGGTATACGCCGGGTGGCCCTCTGTGGTGGCGCCGGCTCCTTCTTGCTGGACGAGGCCATCCGCCGTGGTGCCGATGCCTTTATAACGGGCGAAATGGGGTACCATGAGTACTTTGGGCACGAACAGGAGATACAGATAGCTGTGATAGGACACTATCAGAGCGAGCAGTTTACGACAGAAATATTAAAAACAATCATAACGGAGCGGTGCGGTGGCCTGAAATGTGTCATCTCGGACATCGATACCAATCCCATCATTTATTTATAGAAGTATTATGGTAAAGAAAGCACCTACAGAATTATCGGTAGAAGAGAAGTTGCAAGCCTTGTATCAGCTGCAGCTTACCCTCTCTGCTATCGACGAGAAGCGCGCACTGCGCGGAGAACTCCCCTTGGAGGTACAGGACTTGGCTGACGAGCTGGAAGGTCTGAAGACACGTGTAGAGAAAATCGAGAGCGAAATCAAGGATTTTCAGGGCGCCATAACGGCCAAGAAGGCCGACATAGCCAAGGCTGAGGCTGGTATAGAGAGGTACAAGAAGCAGCTGGACGATGTGAAGAACAACCGCGAGTACGACACGCTGACCAAGGAGATAGAGTTTCAGTCGCTCGAGGTAGAGTTGTGCAACAAGAAGATAAAGGAGGCCATCGTACGGATGGACGACAAGAGCAAGGAACTGGAGCAGACACAGGCCCTGATAGAAGACCGTACACAGGCGTTGGATGAGAAACGCAACGAGCTGGACGAGATAATGCAGGAGACCCGCGATGAGGAGGAAAAGCTCAAGGCCAAGGCCCGCGAGTTGGAGGCCAAGATAGAGCCGCGCCTCTTGGCCAGTTTCAAGCGTATCCGCAAGAGTGCCCGCAATGGTCTGGGCATCACGGTAGTACAGCGCGCCTCGTGTGGTGGCTGCTTTAACAAGATACCGCCACAGCGACAGCTGGACATAAAGATGCACAAGAAGATTATCGTGTGTGAGTACTGCGGTCGAATAATGATAGACCCGGAGCTGGCAGGTATCAAGGTCGAAGAGGAGACCAAACCGAAGCCCAAGCGTGCGTCGCGCAAGAAGAAGGTTGAAGGCGCTGAGTAATCGGCAGCCGTCAGCAGCGATATAGAAGAGTCCCCATCTCGGGCCGTAAGGCCGAGGTGGGGACTCGCTGTTTATGGAGGCGTTCTGGCAGCGGTGGCCTGGTACGGGGCGTACCGGCTACAGAACTGCTGCAGCTGGCGGGTGGCACGGCCGAGGGCCTGGGTGGCCGACAGGAAGTGGGCTGCCAGGCGCAGGTTGATGGCTTCGCGTAGGGCCATAGGTTGTCATAATTTTTCGTAAGAGGGTATCTCCTCTAAAAATAAATATTTTTGAAGGCTTTCATCGTACTTGCAGCAATAGTGGTGGATGCCATTGCTGATAACGAGATACTGGGCCCGTAGCAGCAGATTGTAGGCAAATATCTGGTCGAAGGTATGCTGCGAAATCTTGATGTGCGGGGCCTTGTACTCTATTATCATACGCGGGGCCAGGGTGGTGGTGTAGAGTACGCTGTCGGCTCTGAGCACCTTGGTGCCGATAGACAGCTTGACCTCGTTGGCCAGCAGGGTGGCGGGGTAGCCCTTGGCCTCTATCAGGTAGTGTACGAAGTGCTGGCGCACCCACTCCTCGGGAGTGAGGGCCACATACTTGCGCCGCAAGATGTCAAAGACGGTGGGGCGGGTCTTGGTTCCGCCTATCTTGATGTCAAAGCTGGGAAGATTGAGTTGCATATTTTCTGTTTTTACGATGAGGGGTACAGGGGCGTCCGAATTTTCAAAAAATGAGGGCCCTTTCCTGTGCGTCCTTGTTAGCCGTCAGCTGTGTAGAGGGTACAAAAAGCAGTGATTTTGTTTTGCATTGCGCCCGAATTGACGTACCTTTGTAGTATCTATTAGCATCTTGTCCGCGCCTGTGGTTATCGGCAGCGGATAGCTGTAGATGCAAAGGTAGCAAAAAAGCATAGATACACTTAACAATATGGCAGAAAAAAACAGCGGAAGCACTTATAGTAGTATTATGCGCGACTTAGAGGCGCAGAAATACGCCCCCATATATGTCCTGATGGGCGACGAGCCTTATTTTATAGACCAGATAGCGGGCTATATAGAAGAGAAAGCGCTGCTGCCAGAAGAGAAAGACTTCAACCAGACGGTGGTGTATGGTGCCGATGTGGCCGGGGCCCAGGTGGTAGACATGGCGCGCGAGTTTCCGCTGATGGCTGCCCGAAGGGTGGTCATGGTCAAGGAGGCCCAGGGACTGAAGGGTACCGACGCCATAACCAAGTACCTGGCCGCTCCGGTGGCTACCACCATCCTGGTGCTATGCTTCAAGGGGGGCAGGGTAGATCGTAGCCTGGCCGCCAAGGCCAGTGCCAAGGGGGTGCTCTTTGAAAGTAAGAAGAAGCGCGACTACGAACTGCCTGCCTTTGTGGAGGGCTACCTCAAGGTGAGGAAAACGGCCATAGAGCGCAAGGCGGCTGCGATGATAGCCGAGCACGTAGGGTCAGACCTGGCGCGACTCACCTCGGAACTGGATAAAGTGCTCATCTCGCTCCCGGCCGACGACCGGCGTATCACCCCGGAGATAGTGGAACGCCAGATAGGCGTAAGCAAGGACTTCAACGTCTTCGAACTGCGAAATGCGATAGTGGAGAAGAACGTTTTCAAGGCAAACCAGATTATGAATTATTTTGACAGCAACCCCAAGGCTGGATCGCTGTACACGGTGGTGCCCCTGCTCTTCAATTATTTCCAAAACCTTATGATTGCGTTCTACGCGCCCAATAGGAATAATGAGAAAGACCTGGCGGCGTTTTTAGAGTTGAAAAGTATCTGGGGCGTAAGGGACTATATGACGGGAATGAGAAACTACAGCGCGATGAAGGTGATGAACATCATACACATGATAAGGAGTATAGACGGGCGAAGCAAGGGCTTACAGAATGTGAGCACTTCTGCGGCCGATTTAGCCAAAGAACTCGTCTTTTTTATCCTCCATTAAGAGGGTAGAGGGGGCTGTTCAGGCATTTTTTTGCCGCTTTTTTGAGTATTTAGGGCCGTTTTTGGCCTTTTTTTTGTTAGAATGGTTACTTCCAAAAAACTCTTTTTCGGCCTGAAAGTCGTGAAAAATAGGCGCTTAACCCAGTCTGACATTCTCATAATTTCGATTTTTGTAGCCGCGATGATACGTGGTTCTGAAAACACGAAAAATGGAAAAATAGGCACCATCACCACCCGTACAAAGGTGATATTAACATTTGTTATGATATACTTTTGTGTATTCGCAGTTGTAAATGTAAAAATCGCAGTTTGCGTATTTATATTTTAATACTGTGATATTTGTATTTATAAATATATTTATGTTTGCAATGATTAAATATTAAAATTAAAATCGTATATTTTACAATGTAAATGACTATTTATGCAACGCTCGTAATAGTCCATAAAATGCTAAAAATCAGTATTATATAGGTGTCTGTTGAATGTTTTTTATACAAAAACCACCTCTACAATCGCCTAAGTGCCTGCTATACATGTATAAACGGCCTTTATATGAGCGCTAACCAAGTCTGTATCAGTAGAATAGGCTACGGCATTAAAGGCGAATATACATAGCTAAACGATTTGCATTATTAAATATTTAGAGATTGATATTTTGATTTCAAAACACCATCGCAATATTGTAAATGTTGATTTTGAAATATAAATATATCAATCTCAAAATTTCCTTTGGTTTTGTTGCGTATCACCGAGAAAGTGTTTACCTTTGTAAAAGTCATCAAAAATGGGCTATTTGCCCCAGTTAGATACATTAATAGAGGATGAAAGATAGAATAAAGCAGATCATGGAGAGCCAGCACATGACTCAGCAGGTGTTCGCGAACTACCTGGAATTGTCGCCAGCTTCTCTGAGCAGTATATTTAATGACCGTACACGTCCCACGATAAACATAGTCGAAGCCATCAAGAAGAAATTTCCCGATATCTCTACCGACTGGTTGCTCTTTGGTACGGGCGATATGTACGTACATTCTTCTGACGGTGATGAGGTGGCTGTGTCCGACGGGCATCAGGCTGCCGAACCAGTACTTGACTTTGGCGACACTCCCCAGGCTCCCTCTCCCCTCCCCGCGGCTACGGGGAGCCGAAAAGCCATGGTGGCACCAACTGTTAATGATGTCAAAATAATTAACAAAGTGCAGCGCAATATTACTGAGATACGTGTTTTCTACGATGACCAGACGTGGGAGACATTTGTGCCTCAGCGCCCAGAAAAATAGCCATGGTCAGCATGGTGTAAAAATAAAGAAGAAACTTCCCTAAGGCCGCGCCTCGAGGAGAGACAGGCGGCAGCCACAGCCTCCAGGTCCTCTAAGGTGAGGGCGATGGGCAAAGGCGTGGGAGCAGTAGCCCTGGATAATACTCTGAGTGGTATCGTAAAGTTTTTTCAGATATTGCATAAATATACATTTCGGGCGTTTCGGCCTCGGGCCAGGGCGCTTGGGCCTTCCGTAGTTTGTCTGTACGCTCGCAGTGGGGGCAGTGGCGGCGAAAACGCTAATTTTCTGACGGCCCGAAAACGACCTTTTTTTCGCTCGCGATGGTCATTAGAATCGTAAAGACCATCGCGAGCATCAAAATGACCATCGCGGTGACCCTGAAAAACGTCCTTGCCAGAGCTGAAAATAGCGGCGAAAAGGGCGCTAAATACCCATTTTTTGTAAAAGGTTGTTACTTTTACGACCCTCGCAATGCCCAAAAATGCCTCCAACAGCCCCCGAAGGCGTCCTGGATGGCTGAAAAAATCCGTGATTTACGCCCCGAAAAGCGGCCGTTACGACTGTATATTTATACATTATCGCCCCTTGTTTTGCATAAATATACAGTCGGGTGTAAAGGTTTTTCGCTGTTGTCCGTATGAGCCATACGCGCTGAAAACTCTGTCTGTACATAGTCGGGAGCAACGCCCTGGTACATACCCAGCAAGCTATCGTCGC
>CAKPRX010000018.1 GCA_934183135.1 uncultured Prevotella sp. | reverse complement strand
ACACGGTAGACAACATGGGCATTATGAAGCCTTTCAGCTTTGTACTCGAGGACGAAGAGCTCAATACCATAGCCGACCTATACATGGCCGACGACGACACCGTCATCATTGGCGACGACCTGATGAAGGGTCTCGACGATGACCTCGACTCTTTTTTCGACCAGCTGATGAAGGAAGACTGACCTCCAGCCTTTCCTACAAGAACCATAAAAAAAACATTCGCAGTGACCAGGATGGCCGTGCGAATGTTTTTTCTTATAAGAGGGTGCCGCCCGTAGCGGCAAGTATTTAATCGTTCTCCGGACGCAGCTTGCGGACTGTGATGCCAGCCTGCCACATCTCCGTGTTGCGCATGGCCTCAAGTTCCTTGTTAAGCTCCTCGCGGTAGTTGGGCTTCGAGTTAGAGTCTATGGATATCTGTGCCTCGTTACCCGTCTTCACCGAGTAGTAGAGCCATTCCATGACGGGCTTAATGGCCTGTCTGAAACGCGGGGCCCAGTCGAGCGCGCCACGCTGGGCCGTCGTCGAGCAGTTGGCGTACATCCAGTCCATACCCTTGGCACCAAAGAGCGGAGCCAAGCTCTGCGTAAGCTCCTCTACGGTCTCGTTGAAAGCCTCAGAGGGCGAGTGTCCATTCTCGCGAAGCACCTCGTACTGCGCCTCGAGCAGTCCCTCGATAGCCCCCATCAGCGAGCCGCGCTCGCCGGTAAGGTCTGACGTAGCCTCGCGCTGGAATGTGGTCTTAAAGAGGTATCCGGCACCGATGCCGATACCAAAGGCGATGGTCTTTTCCTCTGCCTTGCCCGAGGCGTCCTGATATACAGCGTACGAGCAGTTCAGTCCGCGTCCCTCCTTGAACATGGTGCGCAGCGAGGTACCCGAGCCCTTAGGGGCAACCATGATTACATCGACATCCTTAGGCGGAACCACACCCGTGCGGTCGTTCCAGTTGATGGCGAAGCCATGTGAGTAGTACAGCGTCTTTCCGGCTGTCAGATGGGCCTTGATGGTGGGCCACACGGCTATCTGGCCGGCATCAGAGAGCAGCATACACAGGATGGTGCCCCGCTCGGCAGCCTCCTCGATAGAGAAGAGCGTCTTGCCAGGCTCCCAGCCATCGGCCACAGCCTTCTCGTAAGTCTTGCCAGGGCGCTGTCCGACGATAACGTTAAACCCGTTGTCGCGCAAGTTACATGCCTGGCCAGGGCCCTGTATTCCGTATCCTATGACTGCAATGGTTTCATCCTTCAGTACTTCACGTGCTTTCTCCAAAGAGAACTCCTTACTGGTAACCACTGTCTCGGTTACTCCTCCAAAATTCATTTCTGCCATAATCGTAAATGTTTTGCTGGCCCGCAGGGGCGGGCCTATTGGTTATACATAATTTATTCGTTGTCTGTGATCAAGTCTGCCAGCGCCTCTTCCTTGCTGCGCGTCACGGCGATACGTCCGGAGCGTGTGTACTGTAGCATACAGTCGTAGCCCATCAGCTCGGCGTGCATGGCGGCTATGTCCTCGGGCACCCCCGACAGCAGCACGGTACAGTAGGTGGGGTTTACCTCCAGGATGCGTGCTCCGCAGCGGCGTATGGTACGCGACACGTCGGGGTTGTCCATCACGGCCGAGGTAGTTATCTTGAACAGGGCCACCTCGTGTATGAACAGCTGGCTATCCACATAGTAGCCTGCCTTGATGACGTCTATCTTCTTCTCTATCTGCTGCGTTATCTTCTTAACCTCGTCCTCGGTGCTCCAGGCGGTAATGGTGTACTTGTGTACGTTGCGCATATTGGATGCCGATACATTCAGGCTCTCGATGTTGACCTGCCTACGGGTGAACACAGCCGTTATCTGATTGAGCACACCGGCTATATTCTCCGAGTAGACCAGCAGGGTGTACAGTTGTTTGTCTTCCATCATGGGTGTAGTTGTTTATAGGTTTACCTCCAATATCATCTCGTCGACGCTGGAGCCCGGGGTTATCATGGGCAGCACGTTGTCTTCTTCCTTGACCGCACATTCCAGCAGATACGGCCCCTCGGCCGACAGCATCTCGGCCACCCGGGCCTTGAGCTCGTCGCGCCCCACGGCCACGCCATAGCCTATGCCGTAGCCCTGACAGACAGACTGATAGTGGGGGTTAAGCATACGGGTGAATGACTTGCGGCCATGAAAGAACATGTCCTGCCACTGGCGCACGTTGCCGAGGTAGTTGTTGTTAAGGAGTATCATCTTGAGCGGCAAGCGCTGCTCCATGATGGTGCCCAGTTCCTGGATACTCATCTGGAAGCCACCGTCGCCCATGAAGAGACACACCTGGCGCTGTGGGGCACCCAGCACGGCACCCACGGCCGCGGGCAGACCGAAGCCCATGGTTCCCAGTCCGCCGCTGGTTACCACCGAGCGGCTGTGACGGTACTTGAAGTAGCGGCACGACATCATCTGGTTCTGGCCCACATCGTTGACCAGTATGGCGTTGGCCTGCGTCTGCTCGGCCACCTCATTGATAACCTCGCCCATCAGCAGAGGCCCTGTGGTGGGATGGATGGCAGGCTCTATAACCTTCTGCCGTTCCATGTCGGCATACTTGCCAAAGGAACTGATCCACTCTGTATGCTTGGCCGGTTCGAGCCGGTCGGTTATGGCGGCCAGCGTCTGTCGGCAGTCGCCCAGCACGGCCACATCGGTCTTCACGTTCTTGTCTATCTCGGTAACGTCTATGTCCAGGTGTATCACCTTGGCCTGGCGGGCGTACGTGGCCAGGTTGCCCGTTACCCGGTCGCTGAAGCGCATACCCACGGCTATCAGCACGTCGCACTCCTGTGTCTTCATGTTGGGCGCGTAGTTGCCGTGCATACCCACCATACCCATATTGAGGGGATGGAAAGTGCTGAGGGCCGACAGTCCCAGCAGGGTGCGGGCCGCGGGAATATCGGCACGCTCCAGGAAGGCAGCCAACTCGGCCTGGGCGCCCGCCAGCTCCACTCCCTGGCCCACCAGGGCCAGTGGACGCCTGGCATGGTTGATGAGTTCGGCAGCCCGGGCCACCGCCTCGACCGAGATAGTAGGATAGGGATGATACGACCGCAGCGACACATGGTCTACGGGCTGCCACTCGGTGAGCCCTTGCTGCGCGTTTTTGGGGAAATCGAGTACCACAGGACCCGGCCGACCGCTGCGGGCTATGTAGAAAGCCTTGCTCACGGCCCAGGCCACATCGGCAGCCGAGCGTATCTGGTAACTCCACTTGGTAATGGGCTGCGACATGCCCACGAGGTCCACCTCCTGAAAGGCATCGGTACCCAGGGCCGCCGTGCTCACCTGTCCGGCTATCACCACGATGGGCGTAGAGTCCATCATGGCATCGGCCACGCCGGTAATGGTATTGGTGGCTCCGGGGCCGCTGGTCACCAGGCACACGCCCACCTTGCCGCTCACGCGGGCATAGCCCTCGGCGGCATGGGCCGCCGCCTGCTCGTGGCGCACCAGTATGTGGTCAAAAGCCTTGGTGGCTCCGCGGGTGTAGTCGTACAGCGCGTCGAACACCGGCATGATGGCACCGCCCGGATAGCCAAATATGGTCTTTACGCCCGCTGCCTGCAGCGAGCGCATGAGTGCCTCGGCACCTGTAATACGTTCACTCATAAGCGCACTCCTCCCATATCGGCCGAACTGACGCTCTGGGCGTAGTGACGCAGAGCCTTGCTGACCTGGCGGTCGCGGGTCAGCGGGAACGGGCTACGGGCTGCCAGCTCGTCGTCGCTCACCTTTATATTAATACTGCGGTGGGGTATGTCTATCTCGATGATGTCGCCATTGCGCACCTTGCCTATGGGCCCTCCGGCAGCGGCCTCGGGCGATATGTGGCCTATGCTCAGGCCACTGGTGCCGCCCGAGAAGCGGCCATCGGTAATGAGCGCACACGCCTTGCCTAAGTGCATGCTCTTGATGTACGATGTGGGGTACAGCATCTCCTGCATGCCAGGGCCGCCCTTGGGGCCTTCGTACAGGATGACGACACAGTCGCCGGCATGGACCTTGCCGCCCAGGATGCCCTCGCAGGCTGCTTCCTGCGAGTCGAACACTACAGCCGGCCCGCTGAAGTGCCACAGTTCCTCGTCTACGCCTGCCGTCTTGACCACACACCCCTTAGGTGCCAGGTTGCCAAAGAGCACAGCCAGGCCGCCATCGCGGGTGTAGGCGTGGGCCAGGTCGCGTATGCAGCCCTCGGCCCGGTCGGTGTCCAGGGTGTCCCACTCGCAGCTCTGGCTACCCATCTGGGTAGAGAAGCGGTTGCCTGGGGCCGTGCGATAGATGCGCAGGGCCTCGGCCGTGGGCTCGGGTGTGCAGATAGAGTACTGGCTCACAGCCTGCTGAAGCGTCAGCCCGTCTACCCGCCGTGTAGAACCGTCTACCAGGCCACCGCGGTACAGCTCGCCGAGGATGCCCAGGATGCCGCCGGCACGCCCGCAGTCCTGCACGCTGTACTTGGCCGTGTTGGGGGCCAGCTTGCACAGGCATGGCACCTTGCGGCTCAGCGCGTCGATGTCGCTCATCTTGAAGTCTACCTCGCCCTCGTTGGCCACGGCCAGCAGGTGCAGTATGGTGTTAGTAGAGCCGCCCATGGCGATGTCGAGCGACATGGCATTGAGAAACGCCTGCCGGGTGGCAATACTGCGGGGCAGCACCGAGGCGTCGCCCTCTTCATAGTACTTCAGCGCGTTCTTCACGATGAGCCTTGCGGCGTCGCGGAAGAGCTGTACGCGGTTGGTATGGGTGGCCAGTATGGTGCCATTGCCGGGCAGCGAGAGGCCGATGGCCTCGGTGAGCGAGTTCATGGAGTTGGCCGTGAACATGCCCGAGCAACTGCCGCAGCCCGGACAGGCACACTGCTCTATACGGGCCACGTCCTCGTCGCTCACGGTAGGGTCGGCACCCTTGACCATGGCCGTAATGAGGTCGGCATGCTGTCCCTGCCAGTGGCCGGCCTCCATGGGGCCTCCGCTGCAGAACACCGTAGGTATATTGAGCCTCATGGCGGCCATGAGCATACCGGGGGTAACCTTGTCACAGTTGGATATACATATCATGGCATCGGCCTTGTGGGCGTTGACCATGTACTCTACCGAGTCGGCTATGATGTCGCGCGAGGGAAGCGAGTACAGCATACCGTCGTGGCCCATGGCGATGCCGTCGTCTATGGCTATGGTGTTAAACTCGGCCGCGTAACAGCCCATGGCCTCTATCTCGTGCTTAACTATCTGCCCTATCTCATGGAGATGGGTGTGCCCGGGTACAAACTGTGTAAACGAATTGACAATGGCAATAATGGGCTTGCCAAACTGCTCGGGCTTCATTCCGGCTGCCACCCACAGGGCTCGGGAGCCGGCAAAGCGGCGCCCCACGGTACATACCGAACTTCTCAACTTTTCTCCCATACTTTATCTTTTTACCTCGGCACCCACCGTGGGTGCCACCAAAATCATAACTGTTATCTATTACTTATGCAAAGGTATAAACTTTCGCACAATAAAAAGAAATAAAATGATAGTTTTTTATTGTATTTGCACACAATTTGTTACTATGTGCATAATTATTGCTTTCAATTTAACATAAATGGTCATTTCTGCGCCCCTCACCGTCAGCAGCTCTGTCCGAAGACGGCAAACGGCCATCCCAAACCTCCGGATGTACATCTGAAAGTTCGGGATGGCCGTTCACAGTCTTCGGACGGAGCCCGCGGCCACCGCCACTAAAATCGTTATCAGAGCTTGACCTTGCACTTGGCGCCCTTGCTCTCGTTGCCCACACGGTCCAGGGCGGTAACCACGTAGGTGTACTTGTCGCGGCCCTCCTGGTAAGGCAGACGGTAGAAGGGGTCGTAGGTTATCTTGACTATCTTGCTGGCATCGTTCAGGTTGACGCGCTCGCCACGGCCAAAGCGGTAGACCACATAGCGACGGGCCTCGTCGCCCCAACGGCTGCCCTTGGGCGACTGCCAGAAGAGCATGTAGCCGTCCTCGTTCCACACCGTACTCACCTTACGGGGCTTCTTGGGGGCGTGGTTGTCCAGGAAAGGCATGGCCGGGGGCAGCGCGGGGTGGGTCCAGTACACCTTGCGAAGCAGTGTCCCGTAGCTGCCCATGTCCTCGGCGGCCACCTTGGCGTACCACAGCACCGTGCCCTGCACATTGGCCAACTGGCGGTGCAGCTTGAACTTGGCCGCCATCTGGTGCGTGGCCGGGTTGGCCGGGTCCGGGTACCTCACGGTGTTCTCTATGCTCTCGCCGATGAAGAGCGGGCGCGCCGCCATGTGCTTGCTCCACCAGCGTATCAGCGTGTCGTAGTCGGCCAACTTGTGCCCTATCTGCCAGTACAGCTGGGGCACGCAGTAGTCTACCCATCCGTTGTTCACCCACAGCAGCACGTCGGCGTACAGCTGGTCGTAGTTCTGCAGGCCGTTAGTATCAGACCCTATGGGGGCGCTCTTCTTGTTACGGTAGATACCAAAGGGCGACACGCCGAACTTAACCCATGGCTTGAGGCGGTGAACGTGCTCGCCCATCTCCTTGACAAACAGGTTGACGTTGTAGCGGCGCCAGTCGCCGCGGTCCTGTATACCATTATTATATAACTGGTACTCGCGGTCGTCAGGGATGGGGCGGCCGCCGTCGGGATAGGGGTAGAAATAGTCGTCGATGTGTATGCCGTCGATGTCGTATCGGCTCACTATGTCGTCTACGACCGAGAGGATGTAGTCGCGGTTCTCCTTCAGACCCGGGTTGAGCACATACAGGCCGCCGTACTCGAAGGCGCGCTCAGGGTGGAGCGACAGGATGTGGTTAGGGGCCAGCCGGGTGGGACTCTTCATGCGGGCGCGATAAGGGTTAATCCAGGCGTGGAACTCCATGCCGCGCTTGTGGCACTGGATTATCATCCAGGACATAGGATCCCAGTAGGGGTTAGGCGCCTGGCCCTGCACGCCGGTAAGGTAACGGCTCCAGGGCTCAATCTTGCTCGCGTAGAGCGCATCGCACTCGCCACGCACCTGGAAGATAATAGCGTTGACACCGTCTTTCTCCAGCTCGTCGAGCTGGCGGGTAAGCATCTGCTGCACTTCGGCCGTCGACTTGCCGAGGTACATACCGTTAACGCACTGCATCCAGGCTCCCCTGAACTCTCGCTTGCCGCCATCGGCCAGCATCTGGCCTGGCGCAAGCAGCCACAGCAGGGCTGCTAATAGCAATAATGTCTTTTTCATAAGTAATTGCAAATTTAATTAAAATCTGCGAATTACAGGACATTTGTAATAAAAAATGTAGGGGCACGCACCCATTTGTCCCAGGCCCGTCCCTGTCTGTCCGGATACGTGGGAATGGGCCGGCCGCGAATGGACACCTCACCACTAATAGGTATTTTTTTAAACAAAAGGGCAAAAAAACACGGCCCACCATATACTATAAAAAAGGAAAAATCGTAATTTTGCACGCAGAGATGAACAGGCTGGCGTCAAAGGACATGGATATTATCAACATGCTGCACACAGACCGGGCGGCAGGCTTCCGTATGCTCTTCGACGCCTACTACATGCCCCTCAGTCTCTACTCGCTGCAGTTTACCGACGACTTTGACGCCTCCGAGGACATCGTACAGTCGTTCTTCGTACACTTCTGGGAAACGCGGCGCGACCTGCTGGTAGGCACGCAGCTATACCCCTACCTCTTTACGGCCATACGCAACAACACCCTGACCTATCTGAGGAAGACAGGGGGCGTAAGCCGGATGCCCGAAGAACTGACTAACGACGACGAGCTACTGATAAGAGACCTGGCAGAGGCCGAGGAGCACCAGGATGTGCTCCGCCAGCGCGAGGAACAGCTCTACCAGGCACTCCAGGCCCTGTCGGCTCACGAGCGGCAAGCCCTGGAAAAGACCGTGGTAGACGAGATGTCGTACAAGCAGGTGGCGGCAGAGATGGGCATCAGCGTAAACACACTGAAGACCTATCTGCGCAGGGCCATGAAGAAGCTGCGCAGCTCGGGGCTGTGTACCCTGCTGCTTTTAGGCTAACCGCCCTGCCGGCCGCGGTCGCCCCCCCTTTTCCACATACGGCAAGAAAAAAAATCATTTTCTCTCATTTTCTTGTCACCCATTATCACCTTTTGGCGTATTACAAGTAGAAGTCACCCACTGACAGACTATACGCAGATGAAGAATATAGACACACTATACCAATGGTACCGGCTGCGCCGCAGTCGCGAGTTTATGGAGAGCCACGACAAGGAGATGGCGTGGCAGCAGATACAGCGGCGCATACGGCGGCGGCACCGGCTCATGGTATGGCGGCGCTGCTGCAGCGCGGCGGCCTGCATAGCCGTACTCATCACCATGGGATGGTGGTATGCCAGTACCCACACCACTGCCCTTGCCGACCAGGTATCGGCTACGGCTCTCGTCCCGGCCCGGCAGATGAGCCGCCACCAGGCGCGGGTAACCGTGAGCCATGCCCAGTGCCACGTGGCCGTGCCCATGGGTGCCAGCTACTCCAAGCAGCTGACCGATGGCACCCGCATAGTCATCAACGCCGACACCCGGCTTACCTACCCTGAGACATTCGAGGCCCACCGCCGCGAGGTGGCCCTCATGGGCGAAGCCTATTTTGAAGTGGCCCACAAGGCCGATGCCCCCTTCGTGGTAACCACCCCTGCAGGCAGCATCGAGGTGCTGGGCACCCACTTCAACGTGATGGCCGATGCCGACCGCACCACCGTGACACTGGCCGAAGGCAGCGTAAGGCTCCGTTTCGGCCACCGCGAGTTTACCATGCAGCCTGGCGAGCAGGCCTGCATCACAGCCAGCGGCGACATCGATGTGCGCACGGTCAACACGCGCAACTACACATCGTGGTCTACCGGCACCTACGACTTCAGCGACACTCCGCTGAGCGAGATAACACGCCAGCTCAGTCTCTGGTACGGTGTCAGCATCCATATAGACAGCCCAGAGGTGGCAGCCAGCCGCTATACGGGTGTCATCGCACGCAGCGAGTCGCTCCAGCAGGCCATAGACCTGCTTACCACCATCTCAGACCTGCGCTTTGAAATCCAGGACGACCATATCAACGTAAAGTAAAACCCATAAATACAGTCTTAAAAAGCAAAAATGTCTATGAACACCTTTTCCACCCATGCGAAAAGATTGCTTATGCTCGTAGCCGTAACACTGGTAACCGTAGCTGCCGTAGCGCAGAACCAGACGGTAAAGGTCAATATAAAGAATATGTACGCGCGCGAAGCCTTCGCACAGCTCAAGGAGGCCACGGGCATGACATTTGTCTACGCTGAGAAGAACGTGAGCAAGACCAGCCGCGTAACGCTGCCCTATGCACAGGGCGAGCGCCTGTCGGTAGTCCTGACAAGCCTATGCCAGCAGCTCGGGCTAAACTATACCATCAAGGGCAAGCTCATCATGCTCTACCCTGCCGCCACGGCTAAGCGCCACAGGCTCTCGCTGCACGTCACCGGCGATGACCGCGAGCCCATGATGATGGCCCGGTGCGAGCTACAGCCTTTAGGGCTCTACGCCATCACCGATGTCGACGGCAAGGTAGTGATAGACAACATACCCGACGGCGACTGGACCCTGCTGGTATCGTATGTGGGCTACAACAGCGTCAGCCAGCGCATCAGCATACGGCGCGACGTGAGCCAGCAGATAGTGATGCACCTGTCGTCGCTGGCCCTGAAGGAGGTGGTGGTTACCGCCCAGCAGAAGGTGTCGGGGGCCTCTACCAGCACGGTCATCGGCCGTCAGGCCATCGACCATCTCCAGGCTACCAGTCTGGCCGACGTGATGCAGCTCATCCCCGGCCAGCTCATGGGCAACACCGACCTGACCAGCCAGACCAATCTGCAGCTACGCACATTGGCGAACAACAATACCAGCGCGTTTGGCTCCAGCGTGGTAGTAGACGGCATACCGATGTCCAACAATGGCGCGGTGACCCAGGGAGGGTTTTCCAGCACGGCATTTGTAGGCACCGACTTACGACAGATAGGTGCCGACAATATAGAGCAGGTCGAGGTGGTACGGGGCATACCCTCGGCTGAGTACGGCGACCTGACCAGCGGACTGGTAGTCGTAAAGTCCAAGGCGGGGGTAACGCCCTGGCAGGCCAAGGCCAAGATAACGCCCGAGATAGAGAACTACTCGCTCAGCAAGGGCATACGCATGGACCGGTGGGGCATACTCAATTTCAACATAGACTATGCCAAGGCATGGGGCGACCCTCGCCAGAAGACCCGCTCATACAGCCGGTACAACGCCGGTATGAGCTATAGTTACCAAGTGTCCAAGCGCTGGCATACCAACTGGAAACTGCGGTTTATGCGGGCTACCGACTGGACGGGCAACGACCCTGACGCCAAGGACGACGGTACCTACAGCCGTAACAGTACCACCAGCTGGAGCCTGAGCCATCAGGGGCGCGTCACGGTGAACAAGCCGCTGATGCGCATGCTCAACTATACGGCCGGAGTGTCGCTCACCCGAACCGACAATACGATCAGCTCGTATGTGGCCAACACCACCGGACTGCTGCCCATCATCACCGCTATGCAGACAGGCTACTACACGGTGCCATGGATGACCACCTCGTACCTGGCAACAGGCCGCACCGAAAGTCAGCCTGGCAATGTGTTTCTCAAGGTCAACGACACGTTTGACGCTGAGTGGGGCCGTACCAAGCAGAGCTTCAAGGCTGGCGTGGAGTACCGCTACGACTGGAACAGCGGCCGCGGCTACTACAATGCCGACGATGCCCTGCCCTACCGCCCTAACAGTAACGGGCGCCCACGGGCTTTCTCGGATATACCAGGACTGCACCAGGTATCGGCTTATGCCGAGGACAACTTCAGCTGGAAGCTCAACAAGGTCAACGAGTTGCGCGTCAACTTCGGCCTGCGCTTCACGGCCATGCAACCATTCAACGAGGTGGCTACTACGGCCCTCAGCCCACGCCTCAACGTCTCCTTCGAGGCTACCCGCTGGCTCAGTCTGCGTGCCGGCATAGGCCTGAACAGCAAGACTCCTGGCCTGAACTACCTGTACCCCGACAAGAAGTACAATGACCGTGTGGCTGCCAACTACATGCCGCAGGACGACCCTGCCGGGCAACTGCTGGCCTACCATACCTACGTCTACGACGTGCGGGTGTCCAAAGACCTGCGCAACGCCACCACGACCAAGATAGAGGTGGGCGCCGATGCCAAGTTGCCCTGGGGCGGACAGATAAGCCTGCTGGCCTACCAGGACCGCACTCCTAATGGTTTCGGTAGCGCCACTGACTATATCACTTACTACAGCGACGTGTTCACCCCCGGCCAGGGGCTCGTCGTCACCCCCGGCCAAGCCACCACCATAGACTATGCCCACCCCGACCGCCACGACCTGGTGTACATGACCACCGGCAAGGTGGGCAACACCAACAGCACCCTGAACCGTGGTATAGAGATAGACTGCAACCTGGGCGAGTGCCGCCCCATTAACACGTCGTTCTACCTGAGCGGCGCTTACCAATATACCAAGACGTGGAGCACCGACCTGAACACCGCCTCGGTACGCAATGCACTGCTGCCCGTAAGCTATACCAGCTACGGGCTTACTCCGTTCAAGGTGATTTACCCCTCGGCCATGGACTACACCATGTACAAACGCTTCCTGAACACCCTGCGCGTAGTAACGCGCATACCGAGCCTCAGGATGGTGGCCTCGTTTACAGCCCAGGCCATCTGGTACAACTGGAACAACTCGTTTGTGGCCGACAAGGCTCCCATAGGCTGGATAGACGGCAACCTGGAACGCCACGCCATAACCTCCGACATGGCGGGGGGCTACATAGGTATGGACGGTGCGTACTATGCCACCAAGCCCACCACCCAGGCCAGCATACTGATAAGCGACCTGACCACCACGCATACCGACAACGTGCCCACCAAGAGCCCGGTAACATGGAACATGTCCATGAGGCTCACCAAGGAACTCGGCAAGACGGGCGGGCTGTCTGTCTACGTCAACAACTGCCTCTACTACGAGCCATTCCTTACCAACAACATCACCTCGACACTCACCCAGCGCAACACGGGCACCTTCAGTTTCGGGGCCGAACTCTTTCTGAACCTATAAACCCACACCCCTAACGAACAGATATATGAGAAGCTATCGATACCTACACCCCCTGAGCGCCATGACGGCAGCCCTGCTGCTCATGGCCTGTGCCGACATGAACGATGCCACCACGGCCGTGAGCGTCACGGTACAGCTGACACAACCCGCCGACTGCAGGCAGCCCGCCAACCTGGCCGGCAAGAGCGTGACCCTACAGATAGGGGCACAGGACATCACGGCTAAGACCGATGACGAGGGCAGAGCCGTGTTTAGCAACATAGTGCCCGACGTGTACAACATCAGCACGTCGTGGGACATCAGTGCCGAGGAATACCAGGCCCTGACGGGCAGCGACGAGGTGGTGAGCGGCGGCACCATATCCAGCTCGGTCAACTCGCGGCTCATCAGTAGCGACGAGACCATCAGTCTGCCCACCCTGCTGGCGGCCAACCGCGACATAGTCATCGGCAAGGTGTTCTACGCCGGCTCGCGCGACAACAACAACCGCAGCTATATGGCCGGCAAGTACATAGAGCTGTATAACCAGAGCGACCACGACATCGACGTGAGTGGTCTGTACATAGGAATGACGGAGGCCGAGAGCACGCCAGCCTACACGCTGGACAACCTGCATACTGCCTTTGCCGACACGGTGGTACTGCTCAAGCAGATATACCGCATACCGACCACCGAGCCACACATGGTGAAACCCGGAGGCACCGTGGTAATATGCAACAGTGCCATAGACCACACCACCAATAACCGCAACGACCACAACCTGGTAGCAGCCGACTTCGAGGTCAAGGATGTAACCGGCAAGTACCAGAACAACCCTGCCGTGGCTGCCATGGATATGATATACCAGATATACAACGGCACATCGGTGATGAACCTGCTGCAGAGCGGACCTGCGGGCGTGGTCATCTTCCGCACCACGGCCGACGTGACGGAGTGGCCCAAGGTATATGCCTACGGCAAGAGCACCGGAAACCAGTGGATGCTCTGCCCGGTACGCTATATCATAGACGGAGTGGAGGCCCTGCGCAACGGAAGCATGGGCATAGACGTAAAGACCAAACGCCTGTACGACAACATAGACGCCGGCTATACCTACATCAACGCCGCCAGCGGCTGGAACGGCGAGACCGTGTACCGCAAGACGCTAAAACGGGCCGCTGACGGCCACCGCATACTGGTAGACACCAACAATAGCAGCAATGACTTCAAGACTTCGACCACCATTCAGCCCCGCGAATATGATGAATAAGACCCTACTCTTCCTGACCGCTGCCCTCGGCCTGGGGCAGGCAGCAGTAGCCCAGGACACACTCTCGCTGGCCGGCGAGGGTGCTTACAGGTACGACAACACGCTCCAGCTATGGCACCACACGGCCAACGCCGCCGCCATGGGTATAGACAGTCTGCGCGACCGCGGACGGGTGCAGCTGAGTGCTGGCCGCCACGCGGGCAGCTACCACCGTGTACAGGAGGGCAGCGCCCAGAACGGACTCAGTTTCTACACCGAGCGTTACCAGCACATGGGGCGCTACCTGTATGGCTACGGCAGCTTCGCCTTTGACAAGGGACGCATACAGGACCGTGCCTGGAGCGATGTGATGCGTACCTACGAGAGCGACCCCTACCTGTCGGGCTCGTCGGTAAGGGGCCGCTACGACTACCAGGGATTTGAACTTACGGCCCGGGTGGGCACCGTGAGTCTGAACGGATGGCGCGTGGGTGCCGAGGGGCGCTACAGGGTGGCCGACTTGAGCCGACTGCGCGACCCACGCAGTCGCAGCCGTCTGCTCGACTACCGACTGGCCCCATCTGTAACTTACACCATAGCCAGCCACCACACCATAGGACTTACCGGCTACTACCGCCGGCGCAAGGAGAGTCTGCCCACCCTGACTACGGTACAGAACAACCCTAACCTGTACTACTACCAGATGTCGGGCCTTGACGCCGTGAGCGGAACGGTGGGCGGCTACAGCGGATTCGCCCGCGAGTATGTGGCCCACATATTCGGTGCCGAGGGGGCTTACGGCTACCACTCGGAAGCCCTGCACTCGGTAAGCACCGTACACATAGAACGGCTCAGCGAGGGTATCTACGAGCAGTATCGGCGTGAGCCGGGACACTACTATGCTTACCGGTATGGCATACAGAGCCTCAACCGCATAAGCAGTCACAGCGCCATACATCAGATAGACCTGCAGGCTGGCTACCGCCAGGACTATGCCGATGAGTACCGCCCGCAGCTGGTGATAACCACCGACCCCACCAACGGCTACAACTCGTATAGGTACGACAACCTGCTTACCTACCACAAACGTTACCAGCTCACGGCGGCCAGCGCCCAGCTACACTACCGGGCCAGCCTGGTGCGGCGCCAGGCAGTACGCAGCTACATGGGGCTGACGCTGCGGCTGCGCCAGGTAGAGCAGAAGCACCTGCTGCCACAGTCGCGCTTCAGCCGGCGAACCATGTACGGCCAGGCCGAGTACGGCCAGGGACTGACAGCCAACAACAGGCTGTGGATTACGGCCCTCATGGGCTACCAGGCCACACCCAAGGCCGAGCTATCCATGGGCGCGCCCGACACGGAGTACGCCCGCGAGGTATGGCTCAGCGACATGGGGTACTACACGGCCAACTACTGGCGCGGAGCCATCAGCGTGATGTATCAGCTGCCCGTAACAGTGAAGAAGACGCGCAGTCTGTGGTACATCAAAGCCTATGCCGAGAACCTGCGCGCACAGCACGCGCTCAGCAGCCACACCCTGGGGCTCACCATAGGGGTGTTCAACTAAGCGGCGCGCCTGGACAAGGATTTTCAGAACCTATTATAAGAACGTTGCCGGCGGCCCGGGCCACGGCCCTGGGCTGCCGGGATTTACATCGGATGTCGCGGGATGTACATCCTGAAGTTGCGGACGCACATCCCAAGGCTCTGTATGTACATCCGGAGCCTTAGGACCGAGCCCGGAGGCCACCCGCAGCACACCGCAGACCGAGAACCCATAAACCAATAAACAACAATCATAAAAAATCAGGTTAACAACTATGAGTAGATTTACATTAAGAGTTACCGTGGCCCTGGCCGGCATGCTCATGCTGACCCTACACGCCCACGCACAGATGGTTATCAGCAAGGTGTTCTACGCCGGCACCACCCAGGCGGGTTCTAACAAGAACTACACGGGCGGCGAGGAGTACATAGAGCTGCACAACAACACGAACAAGGAGTACAAAGTGGCAGGCATGTACATCGGCCTCATCGAGAGCGAGAGCGGCACGGGTGCCTATCTGGCCCAGGGGCGCACTGGCTACGAGGTAAAGCTCAAGCAGGTGTACCAGCTACCCGACGACAAGGACTATATGGTTAAACCATGGGGCACGGTGGTGATAGCCGCGTGCGCCATAGACCACAGTACAGTGGCTCAGAACGGGCCAGACCTAAGCAAGGCCGACTTTGAGTTTGGCGGCATGAGCACAGACAATGCCGAGGTGCCCAATCTGAAACTCATCTTCTCCTTCAATGCCAGCGTAAAATCCGTAAACCTCACCAATGGCGGCGATGCAGGCATCGTACTCATCTCGCAGAAGAATGGCAGCCATCTGACGGCCAGCGATGAGAGCACGTATGTGTATGCCAACGGCAAGACTACGGGCAGCCGCTATCTGCCCTTCAACGCCTACTACGCCATGGATGCCGTAGAGATACTGAAGACCAAGGCCAGCGGCACCGAGTACACCATAGACGCCACACGCAAGCGTCTGAGCGACACGCAGGATGCTGGCTATGTGGTGGCCCAGGCCAAGATGAACAAGGATGGCTATGTGGCCTATCGCCGCACGGCCCTGAGCCACGACGGAGGACTGATGCTGTACGATACGAACAACAGTAGCACCGACTTTGAGGTGTCTAACACCATCGGGGTAAGAGACTACGATGCCCAGGTATGGGGCGCCACCGAGGAAACGGTAACCGTGCCCGAGTCGGGTTATCTGCCCTTTAACGCTAAGGGCTACTTCTTCACCGGCAAGGACCTGTACATAAGCTATGTGTCTATATCGGGTGGTAAAGTGAACTTTAACGGCTATGTGGGCAATACCGTCATAGCCAACAACTCGCCCTATATCCTGGTGGGTGCTCCCGGCGAACACCGCGTGTACTACACCAAGGCCCAGCGCAGCCTGGCCTCGGCGGGCGCTGACAACTGGATAGCCGACGGCGACGAGCACTACTCGGCCGGCGTGTTTACCTATAGCGGCAACGCCAAGCGCTATCCCATGAAGCTGGTCAACGAGAAGGGCAATGTACGCTTTGTGCGCGACATGGCCGACGGCAATCCTAAGAGTATGAAGATAGACCTGGAAAGAGAGGGACGGTTCTTTATATACCTGAACTATCTGAACGAGCAGGAGACCAGCATAGCCTGGGGAGGCATAACCCCCGACGAGGTGATAACGGGCATACACATCCCGACCACCAGCACCACGGCACGCAAGGGCACTTATACCCTACAGGGTGTCAGGGTAGAGGGCACGCAGCTCCCGGCAGGCATATACATACGCGATGGCAAAAAGATAATAGTAAAATAAGCAGCTGTGATACGGTATAAACACTACCCGATTATAGATATGAGACTATTGGTACTATTATGTATAGCGCTTATCGGCAGACTGACTGTGGACGGAGCCGCCCCTGGCCCCGTCAAGTCCCCTGCATCGGCAGGCATGTGGATGCCTCAGCAGATGGTAAGCCGCGATGTAATGGCCCTGCTCAGGCAGGACGGACTGAAACTCTCCAAGAAAGACATCTACGCCATTAACCGGCGGTGTGCCGCCGGGGCTGCGCTCTCGCTGAGCGTAGACAATGGGGTGGCTTCTCCTTTCGCCTCGGCCTCGTTTGTCTCGGCCGACGGGCTGGTGCTTACCAATTTTCACTGTGTAAACAGCTACGTACAGCGGCTGGCCAAGGGCGACAATGACTATCTGCGCTACGGTTGCTGGGCCTCGCGGCGCGAGGAAGAGGCACCGCTATTCAATCTGCAGGTACACCAGCTGCTGTCGGTAACCGACATTACCAGCGAGGTGCTGGCCGGAACCGACACCATGGACACTGCCCACCGCGATGCCATAGCCGAGAAGCGTACACGGGCCCTGGCAAGCAGCAGCAACGAGCCTTATGGGGTGACGCGCCGTGTGTACAGCATGATGGGCAACCAGCAGTTTGTACTGGCCCGCTACCGCACCTTCAGCGACGTACGCATCGTGGCCTGCCCACCACTGTGGTTAGGGGGCTACGGGGGCGATGCCGACAACTGGCGGTGGCCGCGCTACTCATGCGACTTTGCTTTCCTGCGCGTATATGCCTCGCCACAGGGCGAACCGGCATCGTACGCACCTGGCAACGTGCCGTACCATCCGCAGTCGTATCTGCGGCTGGCCCGGCAGAGCGTGACTGTGGGCGACTTGGCATTAGTGATGGGCTATCCGTCACGGACGCGCAAGCATATACCAGCCTTGGCGCTGGACAGGATAGTAAACCACGACACCCAGCTACGCGCCGATGCTCTCAAGGCCAAGATAGACTTTCTGGACAGCTGCCGGCAGCGGGCCTCAGGGGTGTCCCGGTCGGGCTATGATGTACGTATCAACAAACTGAGGAACGTGTATCTGCGCTCGATGGGCGAGATACAGGGCGTAAGGGCCACTGGCCTGGTGGCACAGAAACGGACAGAAGACCTGGCGCTGCAGCAGTGGATAGACAGCGACCCGCAGCGACAGCAGCGCTATGGGGCGCGGCTCATAGACAGGATGGACAGCGTGTACGCGAGGGTCACGGTGTACAACCACATGGACGAGGCTTTTGACCAGTTGGTGGGCAGCGGAGCCGGCATCATCCCCTTTGCCGGAAAGTTTGAGAAGCTGATAACCATAGACAGGGCCAAACGCAAGACGAGGGCACGGGACATGGCCCGGGAGATAGTGGCCATTCAGCGCAATGTGAGGGAGTTTTTCCCGTCTATCAGCATGGCCGAGGACTGTGGTATGATGAAGACGGTGCTGCCTTTCTACCTACAGGCAGTGCCCCGGGAGCAGTTGCCACAGTCACTGCGGAAGCCTGTAGACATGGACAGGTTGTACGCCACATCGCTGCTGACAGACAGTGCCCGCCTGGAGCGTTTCTTAGCCGAGAGCATAGACAAGGGAACCGCCCGCCTGGCCACCGACACGCTCTACCGTATCTGCCTGGACATCTATATCAACCGGGTGCAGCACCAGATGCGCGCGGCCATGCCCTGGCGGAGACTCAACACCCTGCTGTACGATACATACATGCGTGCCAAGAGTGAAATGGGTGGCCGAAGCATCGAGCCGTATGACGCCAACCACACGCTGCGCTTCTCTACCGGACGGGTAATGGACATAGGATATATGGACGAGATGCTGGCGCGCACCGACACGGTGACGCCTAAATTCAGAAGACTGCTGGGGGCTGCCACTAAAAGGACGATAGCCTGCTTTACCACCAATGCAGAGACAGCTGCCGGCAACAGTGGCAGCGCCGTGCTCAATGCACGCGGCGAGCTGGTAGGGCTCAACTTTGACCGTACGGCAGAGAGTACATTCAGCATCTACCGCAGCGACCCACAATACATGCGCAATATAGTGGTAAGCGCAGACTACATACTGTGGGTAGTGCGCTATCTATCGCGTGCTCAGTACATCCTGGCCGAACTCGGAGTACATTAGGGTGGCTATGGCCACAGTTCCCGCACATTGCGCAGGTTGCTGAGTTGGCGCAACAGCTCTGTCCGCTCAGGGCTCAGCTTGCCCTGGCGGACAAGGCGCAGGTTGTACTTCCACCAGTTGAGCAGGCCGCGCTGCTCTTCCTTCTTCTTATTGGGCAACTGGTGGTGCTCCAGGACGTAGGCCATGAGCTGGTCGTAGTTTTCCTGCCACCGCTGTTCGTTGGTTTTACTCATACTGTTCTCGGGGTTATTAGCGTGATGACTGCCAGTGAGCCTGCTGCCTTACCCCATACAAGCAAGGGGGCTGACGGACATAGCCAGCACATCTTGTTAGATTACTACGATACAGCCCAGGCGCCTTGAAAGCCCCTGGGCTGTTCGATTATTGGTGACAATGTGTATAGCAGACTACTTAGAAACGGTAGGTGAGCGTAGCCATCAGCTGGCTGCGCTTGTGGCTCACCTTAGTAGCGCCAACCACACAGTTGTTGTCAGGGTTGGTGTCGCCGTCGTAGCTCATAAATGGGTAAAAGTCGCCATCGGTCTGACTGTACTGGTAAGCCAGGTCTACACTGAAGTTCTTGCTGGCCTGGAAGCCCAGTCCGCAGGTGAAGCGGTTAGTGGCCTTCCAGTTGGTGTAGTCGGTAGAGGTGGCATAGCCCACTCCGGGCGACTCGATAGAGCCATTACGGAAGCCGCGCTCATCAAAGACGGACGAGAGATAGTTGTAGCCGGCACGCAAGGCCAGGGTGGGCAGCACCTTGAGCTCGGCACCCAGTTTAAGGGTGTGCACGCCCTTGAGGGTGCTCTTAGTATGGCTGTTCATGGCATCGTCGCTACTACTCGAGTCGTAGACATCGCCATACCATGGGTCGTAATAACTACCGTCGATGACGCGGTTGTCAATGGTACCGTAATCAGAGTACTCGTAGGTGGCACCCAGGGCGAGGACATTGCTCACGGTGTGACCTAAGCTGACACCAAACTTCCACGGAGTATAGACACGGTAGTCGTACGAGCAGTTGTTGTCAGAGTTGCCATTGCCGGCGGCACTGCTGACTGTAAGGGCATTGGTACCGCTAAGGCTGAGGTCGTAGAATACAGGACTGTTGATGTAGAGGCCAATGCGGAAGGGTGAGCCCTCGACCGGCAGGAAGATGGCACCCACCTTGACATCGAAGCCGGTACCGTCTATCTTCAGGCTCTCCCAGTTCGACGAGATAGCCTGCTGCTCCAGGTTCTCGGTATAGATGCTATTGGAACGGTAGTTGACATCGTGCAGGCCCACGGTGAGGCCCAGGTACACACGGTCATTGATGCTGCCGCTCATATTGAAGTCGTACTCGCCGATGTAGCCCTTCTGATACTGGCCGAAGAGATAAGCGGTACCATTGTAGTAGTCCATGGTCTTCTTACCATCTTCGCCGGTCTTCTCGAACAGGCGCTGGTAGTTGGCATCGACACCGTTCCAGCCCCACTCGCCCACTTTGTCGTACTTAATGGCCGAGAGTTTGCCCTGCGAGGCGTTGTTAAGAACGCCGCCAGCAGATAAAATCTGGTCGAAGTTGCGACTCTTGTGATAGTTGAAGCCAAGGGTGAGACGCGACTGCCCCATAAACTTGACAGGATAGACAATGCCTATCTGGTCAAAGCTGGCATTGGTCTGATTACCATTGATACGGACGCTGATGTCGCGATAGCGCAGGTCATTGCTCACGCCCGACTGGGAGACCAGGCCTCCGGTAAGGCTCACCTGGCCCTTGCGCATCAGGCCGAGACCTGCCGGGTTAGTACTGATGGTCGAAATATCGGCACCCAGGGCCTCCATGGCACCGCCCATACCCACGTAGCGCGCCGTACCATTGAGGTCGTTGTCTATGAGTTTAGTATCTTGATAAGTCTCCTGCGCGGCCACAGGCAAGGTCATCAGCGAGGCCAAGGCCGCTACTACTATATATTTAGTCTTCATATAATTGTTGTTTTAAGGGTTTAACGATAAGAACAGGGCTTTTAACGGTGCCCACCGCCAAAATGGCCGCCACCGCCGCCACCGCCAACGTGACCGCCGCCGAAGCCGCCCGATGGTCTGCCGCCACCAAACGAGCCGCCGCCGAACGATCCGCTGTTCATAGAGGGGCTATAGGTACGGTTGCCGAAGTTGTTAGGTGTCTGCCGGTCGGTATTGACGCGCTGGCCAAACTGGCGGTTACGGTCGTAGGCCTGGCTGTTGCGCTGTACGGTATTGGTACGGCCGCCAAAGGTAGTGGCGTTACGGCCTGAGTAGCCCATACCGTTGCCGACACCGCCCCGCGACGGGCCGCCCCATGTACGCCTGCCGGCAAAACCACCGGACGGGCCATAGTGGGCTACATAGCCACCGCCCCAGTAGCCAGGCCAGCCCCAGCCACCATAATAATAGGGGTATCCCCAACCGGCGTAGAAGCCGCCATAGCGATAGGGCCAGCCCCAGCCGTAATAGTCATAATACCAGGGGTCGTACCAGGAGCCGTAGTACCAGGGGTCGTACCAGCCCGAACGCCAGTATGGGCCGAAGCCCCAACGATAACCATAGAGCCAAGGGTCGTAGAAACCGTCCCAACGACTCATGCGCTGAGAGTAAGCATAGTCGCCGTCGAGCATTGTGTCGTAATACTTGCCGACAAAGGTAGTATCGATATAAGCAGAGTCGGGATACACGCCGTTGCCTTTCTGAAACTGGATGATGTCATTGCCCTGGCCGTCAGAACCTATCTTCTGGTAGTGGCTCCAGTACTTGCCCCGACGGTTATACTCGTCTACGTCGCGGTTACTGCCCACATAGTAGGCAGGCTGCTCTGAAGAAATGGAGCTGTTGCTGTCGGTCTTCTTCTTCGGTGTGAAGTAAAGATCGTCGTCCTGCGCCATCATAGCGACTGGCATTGCTCCGATGAGGACTGCGAGCAGAAAGATTTTCTTCATATTCATTCGCATAATTATTATCTCTACAATTTTCATAGTGCAAAAATAGCACCATTGCAGCTGCAAAATTAAGGAAAAACCCTAAACAATGGTAGGTTTTTCCCTATTTTTTATAAATTTGCAACCGAATTAGAAATGTTTAATCATCACTACGCGACACTATGAGATACCTGGCAGCTCACTTCTGCATACAGTGCCCCCCCGCGCTGACGCAAACTGTAAAAGACCTGATAGCCGACATGGCTGGCGAGGCCGGTTTTGAATCGTTTGAAGACACACCCAGCGGACTGGACGGCTATGTACAGGAGCAGCTGATGGACCGCGACGCGCTGGAGCAGGCCCTGGCCGATTTCCCCATTGACGGGGTAACCATATCGTACACTATTAATAAGGTGGAAGACCAAGACTGGAACAGGGAATGGGAGGAACAGGGATTTGAGCCCATCCGCATAGACCACCGGATGGTAATTTACGATGCCAAGCTGCCAGTCCCACCGGCCGACGAGGGCGCCATCCTGATAGGTATCGACGCGCGACAGGCTTTTGGTACGGGCACGCACGAAACCACACAGATGATAATAGCCACGCTGCTCGACACGGATCTGCGGGGACTCCGCACCTTGGACTGCGGCACGGGCACGGGCATACTGTCTATCGCGGCTGCCAAGTTAGGGGCCGTGGCCTGTGTGGGGTACGACATAGATGAGTGGAGTGTCAACAATGCGCGCCACAATGGCGACATCAATCACGTAGCGCTGGACATAAGGTTAGGCGATGCCCGCGTGACCGACACGCTGACCACTCCGTTCGACGTGGTGATGGCCAATATAAACCGCAACATACTGCTGGCCGACATGGAGCGGTTCGTACGGGTCATGGCACCCGGCGCCACACTTATACTAAGCGGCTTCTACCCTACCGACATACCCATGCTGAGCGAGCGGGCCACTGCCTTAGACCTGCACGAGGCGGCCCGGCACACACTGGGCGACTGGGCCTGCTTAGTGTTCGGCAGAGCGTAAGCTGACAACGCCTCTGTCAGTACACGTCTTCCTTACTACCGATGGTAAGTTTTTTCAGGTCGTAGTAAGAACCGTTATACACATTGAAATCGACATACCCCTTGATGCCGGGAAGACGGCCGGCATCGGTATGTTGCCAGAATTTCCACGCGCCTTTGTATTCTACCTTGGGTACATAGTAATGGGCTATCCAGTAGGGATAGTCGTCAAAGACGGGAGCACTCAGGTAGCGCTCCTTGAACTTGTAGTAAGTGTAGAGGATAGGCTTGACATGATAGCGGTCCTCTACTATGTGGAGCCAGGTAAGCACGTCGCGCTGGAAGTCCTCGACCGACTTGTCCTTAGGCGCATGCTCGATGTCGAGGATAGGAGGAAGATCGCCCTCCTCAAGACGTACCTGCTTGAGGAAGTAATACGCCTGCTCGCGAGCCGAAGACTTGTTGCTCCAGAAGTGATAGGCACCACGGATGAATCCATATTCGAGCGCGTTGTCAAAGTTGTCGTTGAAATTGGTGTCCATACGACTCGCGCCCTCAGTCGATTTGATGATAATGAAGCGAAGAGGACAGCCGCCAATCATGGCGTGCTGTAGCTCGTCCCAGTCTATCTGTCCCTGGTAATGAGATATGTCGATACCGTGTATCTCGTAACCGTCGGGATACTTAGAGTCGCCATAGAGTGCTCGCCAGCGAAACCCGGTGGGGCCGACAAAGAAGTAATAGAAAGCCCAGCAGTAGAGGAAAGCCACACAGAGACCACCAAGCCAAAAAGCCCACTGCGGCAGACGGCTACGGCTGAAGAGGGAGCCATGCCCACGCGATGAGCGATTGCTACGGCCACGACGGCGACCGGCCGACGGGCTGCGGTGTGTAGTCCTACGTTTCTCCATGTAAGAAAATGCACCGGTGCCCACTGCTCACAGCAGGCCACCGGTGCATATATAATAATGTATAGTTACTCTCCCTGCTCCAAAGCCAGCGTGCGGGTAGTACGGTCGCACACAGAGGCCGGGCCCCAGTACTGGATAGGACCGGGATAAACATAACAGGTCTCCTTGGCCCACTCGTCGCGCTTCTCGGCAAACTTCTTGAAGGGCTTGCCGTCCAGTTCTACGAGAGCCTTGCGGATAACAGGCTTCATCTCGCCGTTGCGGCGCTCCATATTCATCATCATAGTGATGGGCACGCCACCAGCCTTCCACTCGTCGGTAGAAGCTGTAGTGTTCTTGACGATAGCCATGTAGCCGGTCTTGCCGTTAGCGATAAGCTGAACAGCGCTAACACCCAGGGCGTAGCAGTAGTCGGCATCGAAGTTAGAAGGAGCGGCGCAGCGGCCCTCGTAACCGAAGAAGTGATGCAGGGCGGCAAACTTGCCTACGAACTTGCCCTCGGCCTTCCACTCGGCCAGCTTGTCGGCCACCATGTCCGAGATAAGTTTCTCGGTCTCTATGAGCGAAACCTGTACGTTTCCGTGCGGGTCGCGGTCCAGTGAGAGCTGGCGAGCCACATCGGCGGGCAGGGTCTTGAACGTTTCGGCGTTGGCAGCGCTCAGATGAGCCAGGATGTACTTCTTCTGCTCGTCAGCCTCCAGATTCTTGTACTCATCTCCGTGTGCGGCGAGCAGGTCGTTAAGCTCGTCTATCAGGCGGCCTATCGAGGGGATAAACTCGATGAGTCCCTCGGGGATGAGGACTACTCCGAAGTTGTTGCCAGCGGCTGCGCGGTCGGCCACCGACTGAGCTATGCCCTCAACGATCTGGTTCAGCGTCATATCCTTCTTCTCTATCTCCTCAGAGATAAGGCAGATGTTAGGCTGAGTCTGCAGGGCGCACTCCAGGGCGATGTGCGAGGCCGAGCGACCCATCAGCTTGATAAAGTGCCAGTACTTGCGGGCCGAGTTGGCATCACGCTCGATGTTGCCGATAACCTCCGAGTAAGTCTTGGTAGCTGTGTCAAATCCGAAAGAAGTCTCTATCTGGTCGTTCTTCAGGTCGCCGTCGATGGTCTTAGGTGCGCCGATAACCTGTACGCCGTAGTTCTTGGCAGCATAGTACTCGGCCAGCACACAGGCGTTGGTGTTAGAGTCGTCGCCACCGATGATAACGATAGCGTTGATATTCAGCTCGCGTATTATCTCCAGTCCTTTCTCGAACTGGTCTACCTTCTCCAGCTTGGTACGGCCCGAGCCTATCATGTCGAAGCCACCTGTGTTACGGTACTCGTCGATGATGTCGGCGGTGAGCTCCATATAGTTGTGGTCAACCAGGCCACCAGGACCCATGAGGAAACCATAGAGTTTGTTCTCGGGGTTGAGTTTCTTCACGGCGTCGAAGATACCGCTGATGACGTTGTGGCCGCCAGGAGCCTGACCGCCAGAGAGGATGACACCCACGTTGATTTTCTGGCTCTTGGCCTCATCACCGGGTACAAACTCCACCAGGGGCATGCCATAGGTGTGGGGGAACAGTTTCTTGATTTCTTCCTGATCGCCTACGCTCTGTGTAGGCGCGCCTTCCTGTACCTTTACGGCACCCTGAAGGCCCTTTGGCAGCTTGGGCTGATATGCAGCGCGTTCTTTCTGCAAAAGACTTTTTTTCATTGTTACTTAGTGTATATGTTGTTATAAACTTCTTCGACAAGGGTATCGTCCCAAGGGCTCTCCAGGAGCGTCCCGAAGACACAGGCTGCCACCGCCCCGTTAGCCGGAGCCACCTTTAGCGAGCTGGGAGCCGTCATTAGCGAGCTGGAGACCGGTCTTTAGAATCGCGAAGGTCGGTCTTTACATTTCACGTGGCCCATATTGGCGGATGGCAAACCTGCACCTGTACACAGGGAGCGCTTTTTACCTTTTTACGCTTTTACCTTTTACCTTGCAAAACGCTCTCGTACCTTTCTACCATTTTACATTTCTCCACCGGGAGCCGTCTTTAGAAATGCAGAGATAGTCTCACCTTGGACAAGGGGGCATCTTTTCGGCTGCAAAGTTAGTCTTTTTAACTGACATATCGAAAGAAAAAAAAGAGAAAACGACTCCCCCGTTTATTTTTTTTGGAAACTGCACTTGCATTTGCCTTTTTTTTCCTATCTTTGTCGAACATAGAGACTTCCGTCACAGCGCCTGTCGGCATACAGGCAGCACGGCCAGCCGACAGGAGGCTGACAGCCACAGAGGCCACAGCCCTGCCATCGCAGCCAGGTACGGGAGCCACAAAAACACCTTACTAAAAAGTCAAAAACTATGAGTAGCAAGAGAGATTTGAAGCGTGCCATCCACGCCGTATGTACCGAGTTGTTTGCCGAGTGTGTAGCCACTTCGCTCTATGGGGCCGAGAAAGACAAGGAGATGATAGAGCCCATCTTCAAGTCGGTTATCAGCGTACACGCCGACTTCATCCGCCGCGTGTCGTTTCCAGAGCCGGGCATAACAGCCAAAAAATATTACAAATTCACCATCAGCGAGTTTAACAAGCAGGTCAGTGAGATTATAGACCAGCTCAACAACCTCCATTAATACGCCAAGCCATGCTACAGAGACTATGTCGATGGATACTATATAAGCGCATGGGGTGGACCACGACCATCACCGTAGACCACCCCGCCAAGTTCATCATCTGCCTGGCCCCACATACCAGCAACTGGGACTTCATTATGGGCCAGTTGTACGCCGCGGCAACGGGCATGAAGACCAACTTCCTGATGAAGCGCGAGTGGTTTTTCTGGCCATTGGGCGCGCTGTTCAGAAAGATGGGCGGCATACCCGTAGAGCGTAGACGCCACACCAGCATGACCGACTACCTGGCTCAGACAGCCACTAACCGCGACACCTTCAGGCTGTGTATCACGCCCGAGGGCACACGCTCGCTCGCCCCGGAGTGGAAGATGGGCTTCTACTTCATCGCCCTGAAAGCCCGGATACCCATCCTGCTCTACGCACTCGACTACGAGCGGCGCGAGATACGCTGCACCAAGACCATCATGCCCACGGGCCACGCCGAAGAGGACATGTGTACCATCAAGCTATATTATAAAGATGTAAAGGGCAAGCGGCCCGAGCTCTTTACGATAGGAGACGTAGAATAAGTGATGTACCGTAGATGGATAGCCCTCATGGCTGTAGCCCTGATAGGTACCACCGCCGCCATGGCGCAGAACGGGGTACTCGACGCTACCACACAGCGCCGGCTGGACAGCTATTTTCTGAACTACAAGCTGCCGAGCCACTCAGGCTACCTCCAGGCGCGCCTGGCAGATTACCACATAGACACCAAGGCTCACACCGTGACGCTCATGGCCAACGATGCCTTTGCCGCACAGGACTTTACGCCCGAGACGGTACAGAAGATTTATAAGAAGATAAGCCGTCTGCTGCCCGCAGTCTATCGCGACTACAAGTTGCGCATCGCCGTCAACGGCACCACCATCGACCTGCTGGCCGCCGCCCCCGACTACGACCAGGGAGGAGCCACCCGCATGTGGGGCCGCATCGACTACAAGGGCCAGCCATGGGTACGCAACGCCTCCAGGCCATACCCCATCAGCCGGGGACTGTACAACCGTCACCTGACGGTCTACGCCAGTCATGGACGCTACTACGACCAGCGCAAGGGGGCGTGGAAGTGGCAGCGCCCCAGTCTTTTTGCCACCACCGAGGACCTCTTTACGCCCACATTGGTGGTGCCCTACCTCATACCTATGCTCGAGAAAGCCGGGGCCAACGTGTTTACACCCCGCGAACGCGACTGGCAGCCCCACGAGGTGGTGGTCGACAACGACACCACGCCTCCCGGCAGCCGCTACGAGGAGATAACGCAGGGCGGCCGCCAGTGGCAGACCACGGCCGAACGTGGCTTTGCCGCGCGCCACACCATTCTCACCGATGGCGACAACCCCTTCTGCGCCGGCACTGCCCGCATGGCACGTACTACGAAGAGTAAGAACAAGATAAGCCTGGCCGTGTACACCCCCAACATCCCCGAGGCCGGCCGCTACGCTGTGTATGTGAGCTATCAGACCCAGCGCAATAGCGTAGACGATGCCGAGTACATCGTGTGCCATGGCGGCCAGGAGACTCGTTTCCGCGTCAACCAGCAGATGGGCGGCGGCACATGGGTCTACCTCGGCACCTTCTACTTTGACCAGGGTTATAGCGAGGCCAACCGTGTGGTCGTTACCAACCAGGCTTCGCACCGCGGTATCGTTACCACCGACGCCGTCCGCTTTGGTGGCGGCATGGGCAACATCCAGCGCGGTGGCATGGGCAGCGGCATGCCGCGTGCCATGGAAGCTGCGCGCTACACGGCCCAGTGGTCGGGCGCGCCTTACAGCGTGTATAGTTCCAAGGGAGGGCTCGACGACTATAGCGACGACATCAACACGCGCCCGCTGATGACCAACTGGCTCGCCGGAGGCTCCGTGTACATGCCCACGATGACCGGCAAGATGGTGCCCATCGAACTTTCGCTGGCCGTACACAGCGACGCGGGCTTCACGTACAACGGCAAGGACCTGACGGGCTCTCTGGCTATCTGTACTACCCACTTTAACGACGGGCTGCTCAGCGCCGGTATTCCACGGACGGCTTCCAAGACTTTAGCACAGTCCCTGCTGGACGGCATAGCCGCCGACCTGCGCGCCAAGTACAAGAC
>CAKPRX010000017.1 GCA_934183135.1 uncultured Prevotella sp. | reverse complement strand
GTCTTTATCTGGGCCTTGCAGTTCTGTACCATAACCATGCCGTTCTTGTCATCGGCATTGGTAATGGCAAAGGCTGTCTTGGGCAGGCCGTCGAAGAATGCCTTCTTGGCATTGCGGTAGTTCTCGAAGGTCTTGTGGTAGTCCAGGTGGTCGCGGGTCAGGTTGGTGAAGATGCCGCCGGCAAACTTCAGACCACTGATGCGCTTCTGGGCGATGGCGTGCGACGAGCACTCCATGAACGCGTACTCGCAGCCGGCATCGGCCATGCGGCCCAGGAGCTCATTGAGCTCTATGGGATCCGGTGTGGTGTGGTCGGCCGGTATAGCCTCGCCCTCTATATAGTTACATACCGTAGAGAGCAGACCACACTTGTGGCCCATCTTGCGAAACATATTATATAATAAGGTGGCGATGGTGGTCTTGCCGTTGGTACCGGTTACGCCCACCAGCTTCAGCCTGCGCGACGGGTCGCCATAGAAGATGGTGGCAGCCTTGCCGGCAGCGTCCTCGGTCGACTCGACCTGTACGTAGGCAACACCGTCGGCCTGCGCGGCGGGCATCTCCTCGCACAGCACAGCCCGGGCACCCAGCTCGATGGCCTTGGGGATAAACTTGTGGCCATCTACCTGCGTACCTCTCATGGCGATGAAGAGGTGGCCCTCCTTGATGCGCCGTGAGTCTATGTTTACTCCTGTAATCTCAGTCTCCACATCACCTACGGTGGCGACGGGCTTGATGTTCTTGAGCAGTTCTTGTAGTCTCATAATATATATAGGTGTAATGTTAATCTAATGTAAGTTGGCAGCGCTGCCCGCGACGGGCCGGGGTACCGGGCACCAGGCTCTGGCGGGCCACCTTGCCGCGGCCCACAAGCCGCACGCGTATGCCGCGGCTCTCCAGCAGGTACACGGCGTCGCGGGCACCCATGCCCACCACGTTGGGCACCTGGCGGGTGCTGCCGGGCGTGGTGCGGGTAAGCTGTACCGAGTTGCGCCGGCACTCGGCTGTGCCCCAGATGGGGTTGCCGGTGGCATACGACCCGCTCCAGCCGGCATTGTTGTGTATGCCGAGCCGGTTGAGCACATACCCGGCCGAGCAGATATTGCCGTATTTCACATCGGGTATGGGCCTGCTCGCAGAGTCGCGCGCGTCGGTAACATCCATCTTCAGGCTCTGGGCCATGATGCCCTCGGCTATATCGTGGAACACCTTGGCACTCATGCCGCCGGTGGCGGGGAGTCCTGTCTTCTGTATACACACTATGCAGCTGTAGCGGGGGGCATCGGCGGGAAAGTAACCGGCAAAGCTCAGCAGATAGCGGGTAGTGCCGCTCTTGTATCCGCCCTTGCCCTGCGACACCTGGGCCGTGCCCGTCTTGCCGGCTATCTTGAACGAGGCCGACCCGGCTTTCTTGCCCGTGCCCCGCGACACCACATGCTCCAGCATGGCCTGGACCTTGCGTACCACGGAGGTACTGCAGATGTGCTCCTTGCCCGGTACCACCTCGGGGGAGAACTCGTCGAGCACCTCGCCGTTCTTGACCACCGACTTGACAAAGCGGGGGTACATCATGCGGCCGTCATTGGCTATGGCGTTGTAGAAGGTGAGGGTCGATATGGGCGGCACCTGGGTCTCGTAGCCTATACTCATCCATGCCAGCGAGGTCTTGCTCCAGTTGACCCACTGCCCGCGGCTGTTCTTGCGTGGCATACGCACTATGGCAGGACTGTAGCCGGGGAGGGGGAGCTTGAGGTCGGCCGTGATGCCCGAGCGGTACACGCCCTCGACAAACTTCTCGGGGTGGCGGCCGTAGTAGTCCTCTATGATACGGCTCACGCCGATGTTGGAACTCTGCTCCAGGGCACGGGCCATGGTGATGGTGCCATAGCCGCCCCTGCTCCAGTTATGGTCTTTCATGTGGCGGCCGTGCATATTAAAGATGCCATCGCCCGTCTCGACCACGCGACTGGTGTCGCACATGCCGTCCTGGAGGGCGGTCATCAGGGAGACGGTCTTGAACACCGAGCCGGGTTCCATAAGGTCGGCCACGGCGTGGTTCTTGCGCTCGGCATAGCTGCCGTCGGCACACTTCTCCAGATTGACGATGGCCTTGATGTCGCCCGTCTTGACCTCCATCACTATAGCCACGCCCACGTTGCCGTTAACTTCCTTCTGTCTGAGCTCGGCCAGCAGGGCACGCTCAGCCAGGTCCTGCATGTTGACATCTATCGTGGTAACGATGTCGGCACCGTCGGTGGGAGGCGTGTCGGTGATGTTGAGAAACTTGTTGAGCACCTTGCGGCGGTGTATGATGCCGTTCTTGCCACGCAGCAGGGCGTCGTAGAACTTCTCCAGTCCGTTCTTGGCCTCGTCCTTGCCGGGATAGAGGTCGCCCACGGTGCGGTTGTCGCCAAAGGGATGCTGGCGCGAGTCAAACTTCTCGCAGTAGAAGCCGCCGGTATAGCCGCGGAGGCGGAACACGGGCAGCGACTTGACCTCGCAGTAGGTATTGTAGTCTACACGGCCGTCGTAGATGGCCCAGCGGCGGCTCTGCCGGCTGCGTCCCTCTTCCAGGTAGCGCTTGTACTGGGCGGGTGTACGCCCGGGGAACATGGCGCTGAGCCCGGCGCTGACAGAGTCGAGCTTGACCTGCCACAGCGAGTCGGTACCGGCATCGTGTATGGTCTTGAAGTCTACGAACAGCTTGTACTCCGGGAGCGAGCTGGCCAGGATGGTGCCGTTGCAGCTCAGTATGTTGCCCCGCACGGCAGGCACCGACACGCTGTCCTTCTTGACACGGCTGGCCACCTGCATCCAGTAGGTGCGCTTTACACTCATAATATAGGTAGACTTAGCTACCACCACCACGGCCACTAAGGTCAGCATAACCGCGATGAAGTAATAGCGCGGCATGGTCTTCTTGTTGTCAAACTTGCTCATTTCTCGGGTACTGTTATCAGGTAAGGGGGCTGAGTGGGCATCTTGAGGGTGCTGTCGTTGTTGGCCTTCAGCATGTCAAGCACATTGCTCTCGCGGCTCAGTTCCGTAAGTTTGTTGCCGGTAGCCTGGGCCTTGTACTTGGCGTCCTGAAGCTCCTTCTGCAGCTTGTCTATCTCTATCAGGCTCTGCTGGCAACTGTAGCGGTTGGATATATAGAGGATGACGAAGACCACTATCAGCAGGAAGAGCCATATCTGCCTGCGGATGGTCGATGTGTTGAGGATGTCGCCTCCCAGGATGCGCCCGAAGGTGAGGTTGGCCGACAGGGGGGTGTCCTCGCTGGCCGCCTGCGTCTTGATTACCTCCTTCAGCGTGGGCTGCTCGGCTGGGGCGTCCTTGGCGGCGGGCGGTGTGGGTATGCCGGTCACCGTGGTCTTTATCTCGGTCTGCTTATCTGTCATTTTTTCTCTGCTATTCGTAGTTTGGCACTCCGGCTCCGGGGGTTCCGGGCCTGCTCGTCGGCCGTGGGCACTATCACCTTGTTGTTAACCAGCCGGTAGGGGGTGTCGGTACGGCCGTAGAAGTCTTGCTGTACGCGGCCCTCGGCGTTGCCGGTGCGCATCACGTTCTTAACGATGCGGTCCTCGAGCGAGTGATAGGTTATCACTGACAGCCGCCCGCCGGGTGCCAACAGCGAGGTGGCGGCCACGAGCATCTCGCGGAGGGCTTCCATCTCGTGGTTTACCTCGATGCGCAGGGCCTGGAACAGCTTGGCCATGTCTTTCTTCTCGCGCTCACGGCGGAAGAGGGGCTCCACGGCCTGGGCAAACTGCTGCGTGGTAGCGATGGCCCCACCCTGACGGGCCCTGACGAGGGCCGAGGCTATGCGGCGCGAGTTCTTGAGCTCGCCGTACAGGTAGAACACGTCGGCCAGCGCCTCCTCGTCATAGCTGTTCACCACGTCGGCGGCTGTCTGCCCGGCGCTCTTGTTCATGCGCATGTCCAGGGGGGCGTCAAAGCGGAAGGAGAAGCCGCGGCTCTCGTCGTCGAAGTGATGCGACGACACGCCCAGGTCGGCCAGCAGCCCGTCGATATGGTCCACGCCGTAGTAACGCATCCAGTTGCGCAGGTAGCGGAAGTTGGAGCGCACGAAGGTAAACCGGTCGTCGGCCACGACATTGCGCTCGGCGTCGGCATCCTGGTCAAAGCTGTACAGATGGCTGTCGGCGGTAAGCCGACCGAGGATGGCGCGCGAGTGCCCACCGCCGCCAAAGGTAACATCGACATACACGCCATGGGGGTGTATGTTCAGCCCGTCGATGCTCTCCTGGAGCAGTACGGGAACGTGATAGGTGCTTGCTGTGGTTATCATCGTATGGTCGTTGGTGGGTTAAGGCTGGGCACCGCCCGCATCGGGCGAGCCCATGATGTCGCCGAGCTGACGGGCAAACTCCGCGGCCTCTACAAAGGGGCGCGCGGTGTCGGCGTTGTTCCACAGCTCGATGGTGTCGTCCATGCCTATAAACTTTACATCCTGTTCTATGGCCGCCATGTGCAGGTAGCGGCGCGGTATGAGCAGCCGCCCGTTGGCGTCGAGCGTCAGCGGCTCCACATCCGACACAAACTGGCGGAACAGCTGCTGGTGCTGGGGGTTCCACCGGTTGAGCCGGGCGCGCAGCAGGTTGAGCTGCTCGTTCCACACACTCTCGGGGTAGAGCACCAGGCATGGCTGGAAGATGTCCTTACGCAGGATAAGCCCCTCCTCGCCAGCTGCCTGGAGCAGCTTGCGGAAAGCGGCGGGCAGGAAGACCCTCCCCTTGCTGTCGGCCTTGGCCTCTATGCTTCCAACAAATCGCATGCGTACATCTTTAATATAAAACAGAAATTTCGTGGTCAAAGATACACATATTTCCCCACACAGCGCCACTTTTCTCCACTTTTTTTTGATTTTCGGGCAAAAAGTTGATTTCGGTTTTGCGCAAGCAGGCCCTCCCGCCAGTCGGTTCCGGTGTCTGCGCCGTGCGTCCGGCGTGTTTTGCGGAGGGCGTGGCGGTGTCCTGGCACGGAGCTGTGGGCCGCTGCGGTTCATGCCTTTGTCCAGGGTTCTGTCCAAAACGGCAAACTGTCGCATTATCTTACAAAACATATTTCTGGCACGCCGTCGCCGTGTGCAAATAGATGTTAATTTTAGAGCGCCGAAACGGCCGCCGCCAAGGCCGATACCACCACCGATGGCGCGGAGAGCGAAAAACGGAGGGGCCGCGAATTAACATTTCGCGTTAAACAGTGTTCAAGAAAATCGTAGTGATGGTCATTACGATTCTGGAAGCCGTCATTACGATTTTTCCAACGGCCATTGTGTTAAAAATCCCCGTCGCTTCAAAAGGCAAAATCAGGGTAAAAACAGTGGTCATATTGCACAAATCGTCTATTTCGTGCAACGTCTTAGGCCGCCACGACCAGCACAAATGTAATAAAAACAGAGAAAACACTTCTTTTTAGCCCTTCTTAGCGCCATCACCTGTCGCAAAAACCACCCCAAAACAGCCCCATCCGTTAACAATAATTGGCCAAAACCGAATGTTAATTCTCGGGTTATCAGCACGCTGCCCCACATGCGTTTACTGGCAACAAACAGGAAAATAACTGACAGAAGCGAGCAACCGCCAACCATCAGCATGGGGCACATCCTCAGCTCTGTAGAAATTCAGAGTGGGCCCAAAATTCTACAGGGGCTATCTTAGAGTAACAGTGCGCACTAACGGTGCAAAAATATAAAGTCAGATGCCCCACCCTGGGCAAAAACAACCAGCCTTTTGCGTTGCTTACGAATAAAAATGAATAAATTCTTTCGTTTTTCACTTGGTTTGCACTCCCCTTGCGTAAGCAAGCAACAACTCTTAAGACATGGTAGAGAAAATGCGTGCAGCACGAAGCAGGGCTCTTACAGTCACTAAAAGTGAGATGCCGGTCTTGGATATATATCTTGAATGTGAATGGCATAAAAAAATCTATAATGATTTTGCAGCTGCACATTTGCCTGTCCCTTAGAGTTATGGGGAAAGATAGTGGCCTTGTGGTGGTTCCCCCTGATGTACCCAAACCAGCAATAACTTATAATAAGGGATGCTCTGTGGGATAAAAACAGAAACATTTTTTAGCAAAATAATAGCGTAATTAAAAAACTTGTGTTATTTTTGCACCTACATTAATGTTATGAAGTAAGCTACAAGTGGAGAAAACCATAGACATAGACAAGATATTGACCAGCAAGATGGGCGCTAAGGCACGCTTTGTACCTGGGTTTGTCACGGGCTGGCTCAAACGGATTGTCCATGAGGACGAGGTCAACAGTTTCCTCTGGGAGTCGCGCCACCTCTCCGGTACTCCCTGGCTCGAAGAGTGTGTCAAGTACCTGCGCATGACGCTCCAGATAGAAGGGCTGGAAAATCTGCCCGACAAGAACGACGGCCGTCTCTACACCTTTGTATCCAATCACCCCCTCGGCGGACAGGACGGCGTGGCTCTCGGCTCCATCATAGGCCGCCACTACGACGGGCGGTTCCGCTATCTGGTCAACGACCTGCTACTCAACCTGCCCGGGCTCAAGCCCCTCTGCATAGGCATCAACAAGACTGGGCGGCAGAGCCGCAGCTTTCCAGCTATGGTCGAGGCCGGTTTCAGTAGCAACAACCACATGCTTATGTTTCCTGCGGGGCTCAACAGCCGCAAGCGCCCCGACGGCACCATACACGACCTGCCGTGGAAAAAGACCTTTATCACCAAGAGCGTGGAGTACCAGCGCGACATAGTGCCCATACACTTCGGCGGGCGCAACTCGGAGCGCTTTTACCGCATCGCCCGGTTCAGCGACAAGTATCTGCCGTTCAACCTGGCCATGATGTTTCTGGTCGACGAGATGTACAAGAACGTCGGCAAGACCTTCCGCATAGCCATCGGCAAGCCCATACCATGGCAGACATTTGACAAGACACACACACCGATGGAATGGGCGAAAATAGTAGAAGACAAGGTTTACGAGCTATAGACAGACAGAACAATTATGGAACAAGATATCATCAAGCCCATCAGTAGAGAGCAGCTCAAGGCTGAACTGACGCCCGAGCGGCAGCTCCGTATGACCAACAAGAGCCATAACGAGATATACGTCATAACGGCCAAGCAGGCGCCCAACGTCATGCTGGAGATAGGAAGGCTCCGCGAGGAGGCTTTCCGTACCGCGGGCGGTGGCACAGGCAAGTCGGCCGACATAGATGAGTTTGATACGATGGAGAACGGATGCAAGCAGCTCGTGGTGTGGAACCCCGAGGCCGAGGAGATCATCGGGGGCTACCGATACCTGTTCGGCACCGACTGGAAGATAGACGCCAACGGGCAGCCTGTACTCGCCACCAGCCACATGTTCCATTTTTCAGAACGGTTCATGCGCGACTACGCGCCCTATACCGTAGAATTGGGCCGCTCGTTTGTCGCGCTCGACTACCAGAATGTCCGCAAGAACACCAAGAGCATCTTTGCGCTCGACAACCTATGGGATGGACTCGGCGCGCTTACCGTGCTGTATCCCAACCTCAAATATTTCTTCGGAAAGATGACCATGTACCCCAGCTACATACGCCGGGGACGCGACATGATACTCTATTTTCTGAAAAAGCACTTCGATGACAAGGAGAACCTCATCGTACCGATGAAACCGCTGGTAATAGACACGCCCGAGGACGAGCTGGCCAAGCTGTTTCCCTACGACGACTTCCACGAGGACTACCGGGTGCTCAACCGCGAGATACGACAGCTGGGCTACAACATACCTCCACTGGTCAATGCGTACATGAACCTGAGTCCCACGATGAAGCTCTTCGGCACCGCCATCAACTATGGCTTCGGCGATGTAGAGGAGACGGGCATACTGATAGCCGTGGACGAGATACTGGAGGAAAAGCGCATACGCCACATAGACAGTTTCATCAAGGAGCACCCCGAGGCGCTGCAGATAACCAGCGGAGCCAACAAGGTGATATACCGCGACGACAACAAGTAGGGCGCGCCCATCGCCGCCACGCCTACAGGCTGCCAGCCTTATGGCCTGGGGCACCACCATGGCTTCTCCACATACGCTGGCCGGCCTGTCTCCATGCCTGCCATCGTACTTCCATCCGCCCCAAGTCGCCCTTAAAAAACCGGGGGAACCTCTGATTATCAAAATTATTGTCCACGTTAAGTTTTTTTTAACTAAGAATATTCTTACGGTCATACCGTTTCTGACTATATTTGCCGAAAATATCTTATACCATAATCGTCAAATATGGAAAGGCAGTACCTATTAGCACCTACAGAAGCCTCATGGCCCCATGCGCGACCCGTCTTCCAGACTGGAACGAGGGTATGCGGCCATGATGCAATCTCTATTATTATAACTAAAATCAACTCTTATGAAAGCGACAAAACTGATGGCGCCACTGTTATTGGGAATGGCAGTGACCATGCTCACCAACAGCTGTAGCGAAGACTCGGGAGGCATAGAGCCTATCCGTATCGAACTAAGTAAGGTAACCCAGACCGACTTTGCAGCCTGCGGCAACGATTTTGCCAACAACCTGTTGGCTACCCTCGCCAACCAACCGGATGAGAAGGGGCTCAACGTGGTGGTATCGCCCATCAGCGTGCAGTATCTGATAAGCATGATGGCCAACACGGCCACCGACGAGGCGCGCGAAGAGGTTTTCACCGCATTGGGCATCAGCAACTACACCTTAGCCCAGGTCAACCAGCACAACAAGGAACTGCTCGACCGTCTGCAGCAGGATGACCAATATGTCAAGGTGGCGCTGGCCAACAGTATATGGGCTTCGACGGAGTACTCCATGTCGCCCGAACTGAAACAGGCGATAGCCACCAGCTATAACGCTGACATAACATACCACGACTTTATCAACAAGTCTCCCGAGGCCAAGGTACTCATAGACCAGTGGGCCTACGACAAGACCCACGGGCTGATCAACAGAATGGGTATAACCCCTACGCCATTGACCGCCATTATCCTGGCCAACGCCACCTACTTTAATGGCAAGTGGTCGCAGCCCTTCAACGGCAAGGACACCCGCCCGGGCACGTTCTACAATGAGGACAACACCACATCGCAGGTCAGCATGATGTCCAAGACCATGAGCGCCAAGGTATATGCCGACGACAACCTCTCTGTGGCCGAGCTCAGCTACGGCCGCGGCTATTACAGCATGATGATAGTGATGCCCAAGAACATCCAGCAGCTGCTGGCCGAGCGGACAGACTGGTGGGGGCTGCACAACAAGCTGGTGACGGCCGATAACGTGGAGATAGCGATGCCCAAGTTCAAGGTAGAGAGCGGCTGGACAAGCCTGGTGGAGACGTGCAAGGCCCTGGGGATAAGGAAACTGTTTGACCAGGCTGTCAACGGAGCCAAGTATGTAGCCATGGGACAGGACGCCATGATAGAGGTAGACGAGAACGGCACCAAGGCCGCGGCTGTAAGCGCTGCCAAGGGAGAATTCACATCGCCAGGCGCACCCTCGCGGATATGCTTCGACCATCCCTTCGTCTATGCCATCCGTGAGAATACCACCGGGACTATCCTCTTCATAGGCAAAACGGGTAAGCTATAGTAGGCTGATAGCCAATAACAAAACTGCGAGGATGGGGTACTGGGCCAGAGGCCGCTGCCCCATCCTCGCAGCATATATGGCAAGTAGCGCGAGCCTATATAATGGGCAGCGAGATGCCGTTAATCTTCTGGTAGATGTCCAGGGCGTAGACATCGGTCATGCCACTGATATAGTCGATAACAGCCATGAGACGGGTCTCAAGGTTGTCGCTCTGGATGTCGTACTGACTGCTGAAACGCTTGATGAGCTGCTGCGAGTGAAACTTCTCGGGACTGACGGCAGCACTCACCAGGTCGCGCATCAGCGTCTCCATGATTTTATAGCCCGACAGCTCCACGTCTAACACTACCCTGCTCTGATATATCCGTTCCTTAGACACCTTGGTACACCGCTTGTAGGCATCGCGCTGACGCGGTGAAATGGCCGAAATCAGGCTCTGGGCAAACTCACCGGCTAAGATTTCGGCCTCGTGGTCAACAAAGGTGCGCACGCACTCATTCTCCAACTTGCCAACGACACAGGCACGCAGATAGACCACCTTCTCGTTGACGTCGGTAACGCCATCTTCCTCGACCCGGCGGCGTATGGCCGCCCTGTCCTCGTCGTCGAAGAAGCCCAAGAGCAGTTCCTCGGTCTCGGCAAAGGTGAGCAGCTTGAGTTTGTGGGCATCCTCGATGTCCATAATCTCATAGCAGATGTCGTCGGCCGCCTCCATCAGGAACACGAGGGGATGGCGCACGTAGCGAAGGGGTTCGCCAGGCGCCGAGGCGCAGATTATGCCCAATTCATCGGCTATTTTGCGGTAGTTGGCTTCCTCTGACGAGAAGAAGCCAAACTTGCCATGACTGCCGGCCAACGAGGAGGCAAAGGGGTACTTCACTATACTGGCCAGGGTGGTATAGGTCATCACAAAGCCGCCCTCGCGCCGGCCGTTGAACCGATGGGTAAGGATGCGGAAAGCGTTGGCGTTGCCCTCGAAGTGAGTAAGGTCGTCCCACAGACGCTCGCTCACCTGGTCGCGCAGACCCATGCCCTCGCCCTCGGTAAAGAAGGCCTGGATGGCTTTCTCTCCGCTGTGGCCAAAGGGAGGGTTGCCCAAGTCGTGAGCCAGGCCTGCCGTCTGGACGATAGTGCCTATCTCCTCAAAGAGGGTACCGCGCAGCTCGGGATGACGGGCCATGAGCAGGCGGGCCACATCGTCGCCTAAGGACTTGCCCAGGGACGACACCTCGAGCGAATGAGTGAGCCTGTTATGGACAAAGATGCTCCCGGGGAGTGGGAAAACCTGCGTCTTGTTCTGAAGGCGACGGAAGGGAGCCGAGTAAATAAGCCGGTCGCTGTCGCGCTTAAACTCGGAGCGGTCATCGTGGCGCAGATGGCGCGTTTCCTGTCCGAGCCGCTTGTTGGAAATAAGTTGTAGCCAGTTCATACACGCAAAAGTAGTGCAATTTTGCTTATTTAAATGCTTTTTGTGAGAAAAATGTTAATAATGTGGTCGGAAATGGCTATTTTTGCATTTAAAATCAAGGTACTGGAACTCCGAGGGCGACGGCCTTGGCTGTGCCCACGCCGCCCAGTGCCTACAAAATCACTTACACGAAGATGTTACAGGTTAAAATTATCAATAAGGGGCACCACCCGTTGCCCGAGTATGCCACCACGCAAAGTGCCGGACTGGACCTTAGGGCCAATCTGGAGGCTCCCCTCACCCTACACCCCATGGAGCGCCGGCTGGTGCCCACAGGACTGCACATGGCGCTGCCTGCCGGCTACGAGGCGCAGGTAAGGCCCCGCAGCGGACTGGCCCTGAAACATGGCATCACGGTACTCAACTCGCCGGGAACCATCGACGCCGACTACCGGGGCGAGATTATGGTGCTGCTCATCAACTTCTCGGACACCGATTTTGTCATCAACGACGGTGAGCGCATCGCCCAGATGGTGGTGGCCCGCCACGAGCAGGTGGCGTTCGAACTGGCCGACGCGCTCGACGATACCGAACGGGGCACAGGAGGCTACGGACACACGGGGGTGAAATAGCCAGACAGCCATGATACTCCACAGACGTTTTATAACCCGGGGCCTGCTGGTACTGATGGCCGCGGCCCTCGTGCTACCCCTCGCGGCCAAACGCAAGAAGGCGGCGGCGAGGACTGCCGTAGTGCTGTCGGCCGAGGACAGTCGCCGCTACGATTATTTCTTCCTTGAGGCACAGCGCCAGAACCTCAAGGGCAACTATGCCGAAGCCTACGACCTGCTTACCCACTGCCTGGAAATAAACCCACAGGCCGCCGAGGCTTACTTCCAGTTAGCGCTGTACCACTCGGCCATGGGCAAGGACTCGCTCGGCATGGCCAACCTGCAGACCGCCGTGGCACTGCGCCCAGACAACAAGACTTACCTGGAGGCGCTGGCCAACAATTACTATAAACAGAAGAACTACGCCAAGGCTGCTGCCGTGTACGAGCAGCTGGCACGCAACAGCCGCGACCGCTCTGACCTACAGCGCACGCTGTTAGGCATCTACGAGCGCCAGAAAGACTATGGCAAGATGATCAGTTGCCTGAACCGTCTGGAGCAAATGGAGGGCAGCGGCGAGGACATTACCCTTTCCAAGGTCCATGTGTATGAATTGCTCGGCGACAGGAAGTCGGCGCTCAAGGCGCTGCGCCAACTGGTAGACGAGCATCCGTTCGACCTGAACTACCAGGTGATGATGGGCAACTGGCTGATGCAGAATGGTGGCAAGGCAGAGGCCCTGCGCCTGTTTGCCGACGCGCTGAAGAAAGAGCCTACCAATACCAATGTGCTCGGCTCGCTCTATGACTACTACAAGGATGCCGGCCAGGACTCGGTGGCCTACAGTTTTCTGCGCCGCATACTCACCAGCCCCAAGACCGAGGCCGAGAGCCGCACGCTGATGATGAAACGCTTCATCAAGAACAGCGAGAAGGAAGGGGGCGACAGCGTGCGCGTGCTGGCCCTGTTCGACCAGATAGCCAAGAGTGTCAGCCTGGATGCCTCGATGGCCGAGCTGCGCTTAGCGTACATGAAACTAAAGCACATGCCCGACTCTGTGGTACAGCAGGCCCGTAGCCAGCTACTGCGGGTGGCCCCCGACAACGCCCCGGCCCGCTTCGAGACCATACAGCAGCTCTGGACCAAGCAGAAGTGGGACGAGGTGGCCCGGCTGAGCAAGGAGGGAACCGAATACAACCCCGATGAGATGGGGTTCTACTACTTCCTCGGCCTGTCTTACTACCAGAAGGAGCAGAACGACTCTGCCCTCAATGCTTTCCGCAAGGGTATCGACGTGGTTAACGACGACAGCAATCCGGCCATCGTCAGCGACTTCTACTCTCTTATGGGTACCCTCCTCCAGGACAAGGGCCAGTACGCCCAGGCATACGACGCCTTTGACAAGAGCCTGAAATGGAAAAGCGACAATACTGAGTGTCTGAACAACTACGCCTACTTCCTCTGCATACGCGACACCGCGCTGTCCAAGGCAGCCCAGATGAGCTACAAGACGATACAGGCAGAACCTAAGAACCCTACCTTTCTGGACACATACGCCTGGATTCTGTTCAGACAGAGCCGCTACGCCGAGGCCAAGATATACATAGACCAGGCCGTGGCCAACGACACCGACTCGGTGCAGAGCGCGGTCATCCTGGAGCATGCCGGCGACATCTACATGATGAACAAGCAGACCGACAAGGCCATAGACTACTGGCAACGGGCCGTCAAGGCAGGGGGCGACAGCCCTCTGCTGCCCAAGAAGATACAACTGAAAAAATATATAGAAGATGAGAAAAAGTCTAAATAAGTATGCCATGTTAGTGGCTGCACTCGCCCTTACCGCCTGTGGGGCCAAGAAGAACTTAGTGACCACTCAGACCGCCACGGGACAGACTCAGGCCGCCAAGGCGACCAACACGGCGGGCAGCAGCTTAGTCTTCGTGCAGCAGGTGGCCGACCAGCGCCTGTACCAAAAGAACATTACGGGCAACATGACCTTCAGCATCCAGGCCGGAAGTGTGAGCCACAAGTTAGGGGGCTCTCTGCACATGCGCCGCGACGAGGTTATACGCCTGCAGGTACTCGCCCCGATACTGCCGGTAGAGATAGGACGTATAGAGTTCACCCCCGACTATGTGCTGGTCGTAGACCGCTGGCACAAGGAGTACATCAAGGCCGACTACAACCAGCTGACGTTCCTCAAGGAGAATGGGCTTGACTTCTACAGTCTGCAGTCGCTCTTCTGGAACGAGCTCCTCATGCCTGGCCGCCAGAAGGTGGGCGAGGGCGACCTCGACAAGTACTACGTAGACACCTCGGCCCAGGGCAGCACACTCCCCGTGAGCCTCAGCCAGGGCAAACTCAGTTTCTACTGGAACGCCGGACGCACTGACCACAAGATACACTCGGCCATCGTAACCTACGGAGGCAGCGGGCGTGGCTCATCGCGCCTCACCTGGAACTATGCCGACTTCCAGAGCGTCGGTGTCAAGAGCTTTCCTGCCACCCAGTCGTTTACCTTTACCACTTCGGCCACGGGCAAGACCCAGCAGGGCACCGTCAGCTTCACCCTCGACCGTGTGGGAACCGACGCGGGATGGGAAGCACGAACCACCGTATCTGACAAATATAAGCGGATAGAGGCCCGCGATGTTTTTGACAAATTACTCAACCTGCAATGAGACGCATCATCACCATATTGTTAGTCTCGGCCATGGCCCTGGCCGTACCGGCACAGAACAGAACCAAGGCGCGTAAGACGGCAACCACCACGGCCGCCAAGGGGAAAAAGGCAACCAAGAGTACACGCAAGGCCGCCATCAAGGCCACCAAGAAGACAGACCCCACGTCCATCAAGGGACTGCGTTCTGAGCGGGCAGCCATCCAGCGTAAGATAAAGCAGCAGGAGCAGGCACTCCGGGCCAACAAGGCCAATGTATCTAAGCGCCTCAAAGACCTGCTGGTCATCAACTCCGAGATAGGCGAGAAACAGAAGTCTATCGATGGCATCCAGCAGGACATCAACCACCTCGACGGCAACATCGGCATCCTCCAGTCGCAGCTTCAGACACTCGAGAAGCAGCTTGCCGAACGCCGCGAGAAGTACATCAAGTCTGTACGCTACATGGCGCGGCACCGTTCGGTCCAGGACAAGCTCATGTTTATCTTCTCGGCCAAGACCTTTACACAGATGTATCGCCGCATGCGCTTCGTGCGCGAGTACGCCGCCTATCAGAAAGTACAGGGCGAGATGCTCAAAGCCAAGCAGCGGCAGGTAGACGACAAGCACCGCCAGCTCCAGGATGTACGCGGACAGAAAAACTCGCTGCTCAGCAAGAACGTGCAGGCCCGTACCGAACTGGAAGGCAAGCAGACCGAGCAGCAGAACATTGTGCAGGGACTGCAGCGACAGCAGAAGACCATCCAGACCATTATAGACGAGCAGAAAAAGAAGAACGCGGCTCTCAACGCGCAGATAGACCGGCTGGTGGCCATCGAGGTGGCCAAAGCCAAGGCGCGTGCCGAGGCTGAGGCCAAGCGCAAGGCCGAGGCCGAAGCTAAGCGCAAGGCGGCCGAGCTGGCCCGGAAAAAGGCCGAAGCCGAGGCCAAGGCACGAGAGAACGAGCGCAGGATAGCCGAGGCCAAGGCCCGTGAGGCCCAGTTGAAAGCCCAGGCCGAGGCAGCCGCCCAGCGCGAGCAGGGAGCCGAGCGCGAACGGGCCGAGCAGGCCATGCGCGAAGCCCGGGCCAACCGCGAGGCGGCCGAGCGTAAGGCCAAGGCCGACGAGGCCCGAAGCCGCAAGGAGATAGCCGAGGCCAAGAAAGACATGGCCGAAGTCTCGTCGCTCAGCTCGGTCGACCGCATGATGAGCGGTGGCTTCGAGGCCAACAAGGGCCGTCTGCCCATGCCCATCACAGGCAGTTACAAGGTGGTGAGCCACTACGGCCAATACACCGTCGAGGGCCTGAAGGGCGTAACACTCGACAACAAGGGTATCAACATCCTTGGTCGTCCTGGGGCTGTAGCCCGCAGTATCTACGATGGCGAGGTGAGTGCCATCTACGACTGGGAGGGTTCTATGTTTGTCATGGTGCGCCACGGCGCTTACATCTCGGTGTACTGCAACCTGCGCTCCGTCAGCGTAAGCAAGGGACAGAAAGTTTCTACCCGTCAGGCGTTGGGCACAGTGGGTGCCGACAACATCCTGCAGTTCCAGCTCCGCAAGGGCTCAACCAAGTTGAACCCAGAGGCATGGCTCGGGCGTTAGCCGCCACCATCACCCTGTTTTTTCTAACCATTACGCATAGCGCACAGGTTCCCCAAAGGAGTCTGTGCGCTATGGGTTAGTAGGGGCGCCATCGGTTCCATGGACACCGCGCAGCCCCATGGGCGACTGGCCGGTGTGGCGTCTGAAATAGCGACAGAAGAAGGAAGTGTCGCTGAAGTGATACTCGCACGCTATCTGCTTCATACTCTGCTGGCCGGCGCTCAACTGAAGCCTGAGCTGCAGGATAGTGTAGTGGTCTATTATCTTCTTAGGCGTCTCGTTGGTTATCTGTCTTACTATCATGGTCAGGTACTTAGGCGTGATACTGAGCTCGCGGGCATAGTACGACACATCGCGCGACAGACGGTAGTCGCGCTCTACCAGCATCATAAACTGGTTGAACAGTTCGCGCACCCGGCGCGACTCGGGGCCCCTGGGGCGCATCTGGGGGTTACGCATCAGATACTCGTGGAAGCCCACAAAGAACGCTTTGAGCTGCAACAGCACCAGCTGGGTAACACAGGTACACTCGGGCTGGTCCATATACACATGGAGCAGGCTGAACATATTGTCGATGATACGGGTAACCACGGGCGAGCCTGGCTGGCACCGGTCGTAACGGAGTCCTGAGTACACCGTCTGTTCCATCTGCAGGCTGGCAGTTCGCAGCAGCGAGGCATCGTAACGCAGCATCTCGGCCCGGAAGTCGGCCGAGGGGATAGCTACCTCCCCGCCTGCTTCCCCAGTATGCTGCAGGCATACCACGTCATTGGGAAACAGGGTGATGACAGCCCCCACTTGCAAATCCCATTCGGTAAAGTTGACACGGAGCCGTGCCCTGCCCGCCCTCACTACCAGGATGGCTCCATAGCTAAGCACCTGGGGGCCAGAAGCCCACCCCTCTAACGATGTGAAGGCAAGCCGAGGTACAGAGGTGGCCGAAAAATCTATCTCGTTATACATTATTATAATAGATATAGGTCACAGCGACACAGGAAACTCCCATGAGCAGTGCTAAAATTTCCTTTTTGGGTACAAATATCGCAAAAATAGATAATATTAGCGAACTTTTCTTCCCTAAAAGTCCCTATCCGTAGAAAAAACAGTATCTGCCAGCCCAACAGAAAGCACTACCTTTGCACCCGACGAAATCAATAAGTTTTTTTCAAGTGACACAACATTCTCTTTTAATCACCCTTGCCCTTATCACATGTACGGGCACTGCCCCCGCGCAGACCACCCCATCAGCGGCCACAGCCGGCACCACTCTGACCATAGCCCAACTGTTCGAGCAGGTAGAGGCGGGTAGCCGTAGTATCCGTGCGGCCAAGACATCTACCGACATGGCCCAACAGGACATCGCCCATGCCCGTTCCCAACGGTTGCCCGACATCAATGCCGACCTGTCGGTCAGCTACTTGGGCAACGTTCTGCTTACCGACCGCCACTTTGGCGACGTCCACGGCCTCCACTCCCCGCACTTAGGCAACAGCTTCGCCCTGGAAGCCCAGCAGGTCATCTACTCGGGCGGTGCCCTCACCGCTGGCATCAACCTGGCCCAACTGGGACAGCGCCAGGCCGAAGCCAATGTACGCCAGGTAAGACAGCAGGCACGCTTCGAGGCCCTGGGCCAGTATCTGGACCTGTACAAGACCGACAACCGCATCAAGGTCTATGAGCAGAACATAGCCCTGACCCGACGGCTGTTAGACGAGATACGGCTGCGCCAGCAGCAGGGCATGGCGCTGAAGAACGACATCACCCGTTACGAGATGCAGATGGAGCAACTGCAGCTGGGCCTGACGCAGCTACGCAACACGCGGGCCATCCTCAACCACCAATTGTGCAACACCCTGTCGCTGCCCGGCACCACCCAGCTGTACCCCGACACCACGGTGGCTGCCGAGGTGTGTCCCAAGCAGGGCGAGGCTTACTGGCAGCAAGTGGCTACAGCCACGGCACCCCTCATGGAACAACACCAGATAGGGGTGAGCATGGCCCAGCAGAACGAGAAACTGGCCCGTGCAGCCCGACTGCCCAAGGTGGCCGTAGTGGCCGCCAACCAGTTCAACGGCCCTATCACCTTCGAGCTGCCGCCCATTGACAAGAACCTGAATGTATGGTATGTGGGCGTGGGAGTCAAGTACAGCCTCAGCGCACTGTTCAAGTCCAACCACCACATAGCCCGGACACAGCTGGCCACCCGCCGCGCCCAACAGGACATGGCCGTGGCCGCCGAGCAGCTCAACAACCGGACTAACCAGGCTTACACCCTGTATCTGCAGACCTACACAGAGCTGGCCACACAACGCAAGAGCGTAGAGCTGGCCCGCCAGAACTACGAGGTCATCAACGCCCGCTACCTGGGGCAGATGGTACTGGTAACCGACATGATAGATGCCGCCAACCTGCGCCTCAACGCCGAACTGCAGGAGGTCGACGCGCGCATCGGCATCGTCTATGCCTACTACCGTATGCGCTTCATCGCCGGCAACATCTAACCCCCATACACACCATAGATACCCTTAACACATTAGAATATGAACAAGAAAACCATTAAGCGACTTTACAACATAGTAGTCATCATCATCGTGGCCGGAGCGGCCGTCTGGGCTTTCGCCAACTTCTTCCACTGGGGACGCAACGAGTACACCGACGATGCCCAGGTGATGCGCCACATCACCCCCGTCAACACCCGCGTACAGGGATTTATCCGCGAGATACGCTTCAGCGACTTCCAGTATGTACACCGTGGCGACACACTCGTCATCATCGACGATTCTGAGTATCGCCTGCAACTGGCCCAGGCCCAGGCCGCCCTGCGCGGACGCCAGTCGGGATCATCGGCCGTATCGGCCAGCATGGGCACCACCCAGGGCAACGTGGCCACGGCGTCGGCCGGCATCAACGAGGCACGGGTAGACATGCTCAACGCCCAGGCCGACCTGGCACGCTACACAGCGCTGCTGGCCAAGGATGCCGTGACACGCCAGCAGTACGACAATGCCCATACCCGTTACCTGGCAGCCCGCGCCCGCTATGAGCAGGCCAAGGGACGCCGGCAGGCAGCCGCCTCGGTACACGGGGTGCAGACCCATGAGTTAGGCGGAGCCCGTGCCGGCGAGAGCGTGGCCGAGGCCCAGCTGCGCCTGGCCCGGCTCAACCTGTCGTACACCGTCATCACGGCCACCTGCGACGGCGTTATGAGCCGCAAGGACATCCACGTGGGCCAGCTGGTACAGCCCGGACAGATGCTGGCCCGCATTGTAGACGCACACGACGTGTGGGTAATGGCCAACTACCGCGAGAGTCAGATGAAGCATATCCAGACAGGCTGCGCCGTAACCTTCCAGGCCGACGCGCTGCCTGGCGTAACCTTCAAGGGACGTGTAGAGTCCATATCGGGAGCCGCAGGCTCGGCCTACTCCATGATACCGGTAGACAATGCCACGGGCAACTTTGTCAAGGTAGAGCAGCGGGTACCCGTGCGTATCCGCCTGACAGCCGACAACGACCCCAAGCAGGTGGCGCTGCTCCGGGCCGGGCTCAATGTAGAGACCGAGGTGGAATATGCCGATAAGTAATTCATCAACCCTTCTCTAACAACTCACAGATGCCAGGACCTCCTATACTCCAAGGGCCGTTTCGCGTGCCCTCGTTCAATGGGTACATACCCCGTCGGCTACAGCCGTGGCTGTATCTCGTCATAGCTTTTCTGTTCCAGTTCTCGGCAGGCATATACGGCGGCGCCATGCCCCAGGTGATGGGCAGCCAGAGCCTGATGCGCGAGGATGTGCTGATGATAGTGATGTGCAATGTGGTGGGAGTCAACATGCCGTTTCCCTTTCTCTTCCGCCTCAAGTTCAGGTTTACCAACCGCCAGCTGCTCATTACCGCCGCCCTCGTGGTGGGTGTGTGCAATGTGGCCATCGTACACACCCAGTCGGTAGTGGCCATGTGCATCATCGCCTATGTGGCCGGCTTCTTCAAGTTGTGCGGCACCTTTGAGTGCATGTCCAACATCCAGCTGTGGATGACCCCCAAGCGCGACTTTGCCATATTCTTCCCACTGCTATACTGCGTGGTCTTAGGCAACATGTCCCTCTGCCCATGGGTAACAGAGCACTTGGTGTATATCTACCAGGACTGGCGCTGCATGAACTACCTCATGGCGGGAGCCATGATGACGGTGGCCCTCTTCCTGATGCTCACCACCCACAACTTCAGGTTTATGAAGCCGCTGCCCTTTGTCAGCCTGGACTGGCTGGGCTGCGCCCTGTGGTCGCTGTTGATGACCGAGGTGATATTCTTCTTCAACTACGGCGAGTTCTACAACTGGATGGACAGCCGGGTCATGCAGGGCTGCCTGCTTATGATCGCGATGACCCTGTGGCTGTGCATAGGGCGCATGCTGCACATCCGCCATCCCTACATAGCCCCTGCGGCCTGGCGCTACAAGCGCCTGGTGCCCCTGCTCATCCTCTTCGCCTTTGTCGAGTGGATGGGCAGCACGCCCAAGGTGCTGCAGACGGCCTTTACCAGCGGCGTGATGCACTGGGGAGGGCTCACCACCAACGTGTTCAACCTGATAGAATGGGCAGGCGCCATCGTGGGATGCCTGTTCTGCCTGCTGTGGATCAAGGTGCTGCGCCAGAAATACACCCGGCTGCTCACCGTGGGTGTGGCTGCCATGGTGGCTTATCCCGTCATGCTGTATCTGCTGATAACGCCTACCCTGAACATCGAGGCGATGTACTTGCCGGTCTTCCTGCGCCAGTTTGGCAACGCCATCTTCTTCACCACGCTCACCATTTACCTTGAGGAGCTCATGCCGTTCGAGCATTTCTTCATGGGACTTACCATGGCCGGACTGGTACGCAACGGCACGGTGGGCACCATGTGCTCGGGAATGTACGGCCTGGCCCTGCGCCATCAGATAGCCGACAACATGGCACGTGGGCTGCCCTACGACATGCCTGGGCTGATGATGATAAGCATACGGCAGCTCTACGGCGTTACCTGCGTGGTGGGCGTGGCCGTGCTCATCGCCTTCCTGCTGTGGGACATACAGCCCGTGCGCAGCACGCTGAAGAAGATGCCCGCCTGGAACTACCTGGGACGCAGGGCCAAGCGCTTCCTGCGCAGGCAACAGGCCGCCCCGGAGACGGCGATAAAAAAATAATCAGCCCAAAAGCCTACACGTATTCAGAAAAAGTGTACCTTTGCAAAATGCCTACGAGCTCACGGTAGCCGTAGGCATTTTGCATAGATACAACAATGGACAAGGACATTAACACAGTTACCGACACACAGCGCGAACGGGCCATTAACCGCGTAACGCTCAAGGGCAGTGCCATCAATGTGGTACTGCTGGTATTCAAGTTTGTCGCCGGCATCGTGGGCGGCTCGGCCGCCATGATAGCCGACGCCGTACACTCGCTGTCAGACTTTCTCACCGATGTGGTGGTCATCCTCTTCGTACACCTGAGCAACAAGCCCGAGGACCGCGACCACGACTACGGACACGGCAAGTACGAGACGCTGGCCACAGCCCTCATCGGCATAGTCCTGCTCTTTGTCGGGGCCATGCTGTTCTACGACGGCACGGCAAAGATAGTACGTGCCATACATGGCGAGGTACTGGACCAGCCTGGGTGGATAGCCTTAGTGGCCGCCTTGGCAAGCATAGCCCTCAAGGAGTGGGCCTACCAGTTTACGGCCAGGGCCGGCCGGCGCTACAACTCGCCCGCGGTGACGGCCAATGCCTGGCACCACCGCTCCGACGCTTTCTCCAGTATAGGCACAGCCGTGGGCATAGGCGGTGCCATCATCTTAGGCCACCGCTGGGCCGTACTGGACCCTATAGCTGCCGTAGTGGTGAGCCTGTTTATCATCCGCACGGCATACAAGCTCATTGCCGGGTCCACCGACGAGCTGTTGGAGAAGAGCCTGCCTGCCGACATCGAGCAGGAGATAACGGCCATCGCCGAGAGCGAGCCCTCGGTGAGCGGCATACACCACCTGCGCACCCGCCGCATAGGCAGTCAGATGTCTATCGAGATGCACCTGCGCATGCCGGGCGACATTACACTCTACGACGCCCATCAGCATGCCTCCCGGATAGAGCAGCGGCTACGCCAGCGTTTCGGGCAGCACACCTATATAAGTCTGCACGCCGAGCCTCTCAAGGTACACGGTGTGTACCAGCAGCCATAACCCATACACCCACCATACTGACGAGAGCGGGGAGACAAGACCACTGATGGTCCTGTCTCCCCGCTCTTGCTTTAGACTGACGGGCAACAGGCCGAAGCCTGCCTGCCCTACGCCACGAGTGCGGCTACCTGAGCGCTGCCGACACCCGTCCCAACAGCATACGCGACGATATCCGGACGTGTACCGTCTGACGTACATCGCGGGCGTTAGAGGCCACCTCCAAGGGGTAATCGCCGGCATCCAGCACCCAGGCATTTTCCAGCTCGTCGAAGTAGGCCATATCGCGCAGCGCAAAGGTCACTTCCAGCGTCTGGCTCTCGCCGGGCTGGAGCAGCCGCGTCTTGCCAAAGGCTACCAGCTGGTGGCGCAGCGAGGGCGCGGGGCCATACACCTGTACCACCTCCTTGCCGGCATACTGGCCGCTGTTGGTTATCGTGACCTTCAGCCTGAAGTTGCCGTCATCCTGCATACGGCAGGCGGCATCGGCATAGTCAAAGTGGGTGTAGCTCTGCCCATAGCCGAAAGGATAGGCCACGGGGCGGTTAAAGGTATCAAAGTAGCGATAACCCACATACATGCCCTCAAGGTAATCGACATAGTGTACGTTCCTGATGGCCGGGTTGCGGGGTATCTTGGGATAGTTGCCGATGGCCTTGGGGCCATGGTAGTCGTAGGGGAAGTTGTCGTGGGTACTGCAGTCCTCGTAGCGCACCGGGAAGGTCATAGTGAGCTTGCCCGACGGACATACACGGCCGGCCAGCACACGGCACACGGCATCGCCGGCTTCCTGACCGGGCAGCCACGAGAGCACCACGGCATCGGCCAGCTGTCGCCAGGAGGCCACCTCGACCACGCCCGACACGTTGAGCACCACCACCACGCGCTTGCCTACGGCATGGAAAGCCTTGGACACACGGCTTATCAGTCCGCGCTCTACCTCAGACAGGCAGAACTCGGTGTCGGCCAGGCGGTCGGCACCCTCGCCGCAGCTGCGGCCGATGGTGATGACGGCGGCATCGTCGGTCTGGGCACTCTGGCTGATGACGGCCGAGTCTATGGTCACCTCGGGGATGGCCGCATACCCTAAGGGGTCGTAAGCGCGATTCTTGATGGTGTCGCTGATAATCTGGCGGTAGCGGCGCGACAGGTCGGGATTGACCTGGATGCCCACATGGCCGAAGCCCTCGACCAGGTTGACGGTATGGGGTGTCTTAACGTTGCCCGAGCCGGTGCCCACGGAGATGAAGTTGTACGACGAGATGCCGAACATGCCCACCCGCTTAACCTGGGCGTTGAGGGGCAGGGCCTGGTCGCGGTTCTCGAGCAGCACGATGCCCTCCTCGGCAGCCTCGAGCGACTTGGCCGCATGGGCCTTGAGGTCGGGGTTCTCGCTATAGGCATAGTGGGCAAAACGCGGCGAGCGTACCACGAACTGCAGCATGCGGCGCACACAGCTGTCGAGGGCCGCCTGCGACAGCGAGCCGTCCTTGATGGCGCTGCGTATCTCGCGGCGCTGCTGCTCGGAGCCTGGGGCCAGCAGGTCGTTGCCGGCCCATATCTCGCGGCCCGACTGGCGCCAGCCCGGGGCTGCCCAGTCGCTCACGACAAACCCGTCAAAGCCCATATCGCCACGCAGGATGGTGGTAAGCAGGTCGCGGCTCTCCATACACTGCTGCCCGTTAATCATGTTGTAGGCACTCATGACCGACCACGGGTGCGACTCGCGTATGGCTATCTCGAACCCGCGCAGGTAGAGCTCGCGCAGGGGGCGCTGCGCGATACGCACATCGACATCCTTGCGGTTAGTCTCCTGGTTGTTCACGGCAAAGTGCTTCAGGGTGGCACCCACGTGCTGGCTCTGGATGCCGTTGACATAGGCGGCAGCCATCTTGCCGGTAAGGAGCGGGTCTTCGGAGAAGTACTCGAAGTTGCGGCCGCCCAGCGGGTCGCGGTGCAGGTTCATGCCAGGGCCGAAGATGAGGTCGAGGCCGTACTCGTGGGCCTCGTTGCCGATGGCCGAGCCCACCTCGCCGATGAGCTGGGTGTTCCACGACGAGGCCAGGGCCGTGCCGATGGGGAAACCGGTATGGTAGTAGCGGCGCGACTGGCCCTCGCGCATGGTGTCGATACGCAGGCCGGCAGGGCCGTCGGTAAGCACCGTGGGGGTAATGCCCAGGCGGGGTATGGGCACGGTGGTGCCGGCAGCGCCGGGCACCAGTTTCTTAGTGTTGCCATAGCCGGTGAAGGTCTCGTTGCCGGCCCCCACCACCATGTCTATCTTCTCGCGCAGGGTCATGTGGCCCAGCACCGCGTCGATGTTGTCGGCACTGAGCTGGGGGGCACGGCCACACGCAGCCACCATGAGCGACAGGGCCAAGGCACTGACGCCGAGGACTATTGATGAGCGTCTGTTCATTGCTTAGCTGAGTCGTAAATCTGGTTGTCCTTCTTGCCGAAGGGGTAGGTGATATGGTCAAACTTAACGTTGCTGGCGTCGTCAAGGACAAAAGCGGGGCGGAAGTCGTCGTTGCGCAGAACCAGGCTGACATTACGGAAGGTGATGCCGTCGGCGTGGCGCACATAGAAGCCATAGCAGGGAAGTTCGCCAAACATGTCAAACTCAGGGTAGCGGTCGGCCTGCTCGGGTATCTTGCCGAGTTCCCACATGGGGATGTAGCGCAGGCCCTTGTCGGCACCACCGGGGTAGATGAGGGTGACGTTCTCGATGGTCACGTTGCGCACCTTGGCACCGGGGACGCCCACGATGCTCGACGGCATGGGGTTGCGCATGGTGTTGGTGATGGGGCCACGCAGCTTGTAGCCCACGTCGGGGCGCTCGAAGGGCACCTCGCACACCATGTTGCGGATGGTAACACCGTCGATGACCGAGGCCCGGCGGTCGGCATGGCGCTGGCCCAGACGGATGAAGATGGGGTTGCCCGTGTTGAGGGCCTGGATATTCTCGACGAGTACATTGCGCACCAGGGCTCCGTCGACAGCCTCGATGGCCACGGCCGAGCGGAAGGTGTTGCTCACCTTGATGTCGCGGATGGTGATGTTCTGGAAGCCGCCGGCCGAGTTGGTGCCAAACTTGATGGCCGAGGCCGAGCTCTCTACCGAGCAGTTGTACACCTGGATGTCGTCGTTGGTCTCCTCAAGCTTGTCAGACTTGAGGCAGATGCCGTCGTCGGCCGCGTCGACATGGCTGTCGCGGATAACCACATGGCGGCAGTCTACGATGTCTATGCCGTCATTGTTCCAGTAGGCGCGGTTGTGTACGTCTACCTGCTCTATCTTGAGGTTCTTGCAGCGGAAGAACACCAGGCCCCAGCAGGCAGCGTTGCGCAGGCGGAGGCCCGACACCTCGATGCCGTCGCAGCCGTTGATGGTAAACAGATTGGGGCGCATGGCCTCACGGGGACGGTTCAGGCGGTCAAAGTAGTTGGGGTCCTTGCGTACACCGGCCTTGTGCAGACTGTCGATGGCCAGCGACACCTCGCAGCCGCGGGCGTCGATGGTGCCCTGGCCGGTGAGCTTGATGTTAGTGGCCTGGTAAGCCTCGATGAGGGCCAGGCTGAGATAGTTGAACTTGGCGGGGTCTGAGCGGTCGGTGCCCTGCTGGGTAACGTCGATATAGTCCAGGGGGTTCAGGCTGCCCAAGAGGGTGGCGCCCTGCTCCAGGTGCAGCTCGGTGTTAGACTTCAGTTCGATGGTGCCGGTGACATACTGGCCGGGCTGTATTACCAGGGTACCTCCGCCGCGGCGCGACAGGTCGTCGATGGCCCGCTGGATGGCGGCGGTGTTCACGGTCTTGCCGTCGGGCACCAGCTTGATGGCCGACGAGGTGATGGTTCGGGCGGCCTGCGCCATTCCTACGGCGAGGAGGGCTGCGGCCATTACTGTTAATCTACGGTATAATCTCATCTTATCTTTAATGGTTTGTTATTTCTTGTCTGTAATCTTCTTGCGATAGGTAATACGTATTTTCTTCGATGCATTGTCTATCTCTATCTTGCCCAACTTGGCCAGCACGCTCTGCCCTAACAGCAACGGTGCAGCCTGACTTTTCACCACCGAAGCCTTAATGTCCTTGAGGTGCAGGCTACCCAGAGCCACGTCGCGCAAGACTATGGTGGAGCCCTCACTGATGGTGCCATCGGCCGTCATATAGTTCTGCCGGCCAGTGATGTCGGCTGCCGACAGATAGCCATTCTTCTTCATAAAGGAAGCCTCGACCGATGAGATAGACACATCAGCTGCGCCCGTGTCAAAGACAAAGTGTAGCGGCAGACTATTGATAGTGCATTTGACCTTGCACACCCCATTCTCCTGCGTGTAGGGTATTTCCTCGGTCTGCATCACATACTCGGCCCCACCGTCGCTGGTCTCCTCGGCTATCTCCTGCTGCAGTTTTTTCTCATACTCGGCCACGAGGGCCTTGAAAGCCGCCGTGTTGCGTATGCTGTCCAGGTCGTAGTCGGCCCGCATCCATGCGAAGTCGCGGTATCCCAGCTCGAACGCCTTGCGCAGGTAGCTCAGCGCCTTGTCGTTGTCGCCCATGACGGCATAGAGACAAGCCCAGTTGTAACAGTTGCTTCGGTTCTCCTTGCTCATAGCGCTGTCGGCTATCTCGATGGCCTTGTCCTTGTTGCCCAGGTAGCAGTAGGCGTAGAACGAGCACGAGGCCTGGGCTGGTATACTGTCCAACTTGATGGTCTGCTCGAAGTCGGCACGGGCCTTGTCGTTGTCGCCTTTGCGCTGGTAGGCACAGCCACGGCCGAAATAGAAGTAGGGCTCTTGGGGTTCTATAGTGATGGCCATCGAATAGTCTTCTATGGCATCGTCCAGCTTGCCTATGTGATATTTGAGCCATCCCCGCTTACTGTAGCCGAGCTCCTTGTCGGGGTTGGCAGCCACATACTCATCCAGGAGGCCGAGAGCCTCGGTGGCCTTGCCAGTCTTGTATAGCAGATCCGACTTGGCCATCAGCATATCGGTCTTCACCGTGTCAAGCATGATGGCCTGGTCGCAGTATTCGAGCGCCTTGGCGTAGTTGCCAGTCTCTTCATAGCAGGCCGAGATGCGCTTGGCCACTGTGGGGTTGGCCTCTAAGGACAATGCCTCTTTGTAGAGGGGTATGGCCTTGGCGTCCTGGCAGGCCCGCTCGTACACCACTCCGATGTAATAGGGCCATACGCCCTCCTTGGGAGCCTTCAGCTTCTGCACCTTCAGCTTGCTCACCGTCTGTGCCAAGGCCGAGTCGGCCACTTCGAGCATCTCGTAGTAGGCCTTGTCGTCGTAGTCTATCTTCAGCGCAGTGATGATGTCGTCCAAGGCCTCGCCATACCGTTTCTGGGCAGCATAACATTCGGCTCTGAACGAGTAACCCGACGAGTACTCTGGCGACAACTTAATGACATAGTCAAACTGTTTGATGGCCTCGGTGTAGTCGTTGCGCATTTGGGCGTTACGCCCCACGCCCATATAGCCCATCACATTGCCCTCGTCAAGAGCCGTTATCTTCTGATAGTCCTTATCCGACAGGTCGTACTTCTCTTGCTCGAAATAGAGTTGGGCACGGTCAGAGTACAGGTCGGTGTTGGGATAGACATCAAGACCCTTGTTCATGTCCCTAATGGCCTGCACAGTGTCCTCCAGTTCGAGGTATATCTTGGCACGTAACCTGTAGGACGTGGCCACATACTCCTTATCCTTAGATGGTATCTTCTTAAGGGCCATGTTAATGGCCGTAAGCGCCTTGCCATACTCCTCCTGTCCTGTGTTTATCACGCTTATCATAGCGTAGGCATATCCATTGTCAGGATGCTCGCTTATCTCCTTGTTAAAGTAGGCAAGGGCCTCGTCCATATTATTGTTATTGTAGGCCTCTAAACCCCGTTGGTAGTTATAGCTGTCAGGGCGTTTTACGCTGTCGGCCCACAGGGCGGATGAGACCAACAGCAGGATGGATAGTAATAGGGTTCTCATAATGCGGTGCGTGTTGTAGTCTTATTATTATGCTAAACCGTGGCCTGTCAACAGGCATCAGCAGGTTTCCTACTGCTGCTGGCACTTGCCGCAGTGCTTCTTGGCCGGCAGCACGATGTCCAGATTCTCGGTCTTGTAGTCACGCACGTCGTCCTGGACGATGGCGGGACGGAAGTCGCGGGCGCGCAGGGTGAGCTGCACGTTGCGTAGGGTGAGGCCGTCGACATGGCGCAGGAAGAGGCCCCAGGCAGGCAGCTCGCCGAACATGGTAAACTCGGGGTAGCGGTTCTCGTTCTCGGGCACTTCGTCGAGCTTGACGTAGGCCATGCCCTTGTCGCCACGGCCAGGAGCGCTTATCTTGATATTCTCCAAGAGGATGTTCTGGACGGCGTGGCCGGGATAGCCGGTGATGCTCGACGGGAAGGGGTTGTGGAAGTAGCTCACCGAGGGGCCGCGCAGGTCGTACTCGGTGTCAGGACGGCCCAGGGCAAGCTCTATGTCCATGTTGCGCAGCACGATGTTGCGGATGTAGCCCTGGTCGTTGTTGGCGCGGTTGCCCAGCTTGACGAAGATGGCGTTGCCCGTGTTGGTGGCCTGGAGGCCGTCGACCGTGACATTCTCTATCTTGGAGCCGTCGACACTCTCGATGGCTATGCAGGAGCGGAAGGTGTCTATCACCTTGATGTTAGTAATGGTGATGTCACGGAAATTGCCCCACGTGGCGGTACCGAACTTGACGGCCGAGGCCGAGCTGCGTATCTCGCAGCTGTCTATGCGCAGGTTGTGGCTGTCGCCCTTCTTGTGGTAGCTCTTCAGGCAGATGCCGTCGTCGGCCGAGTTGATACGGCAGTTGGTGACCGACGAGTTGAAGCAGTCGGTCATGTCTATGCCGTCGTTGTTCCAGTAGGCGCGGTTGTAAATGTCCAGGTGGTGCAGCTTCATGTTAGAGCAGAGGTCGAACGACAGGCCCCAGCAGGCGCTGTTGCGCAGGTGCAGGCCGCTAATCTCGACACCGTCGCACTCGGAGAAGAAAAAGAGCTTGGGGCGCATTATCTCACTGGGACGGCGCAGGCGGGTACTGTAGTTGGGGTCTTGCTTGACACCGCACTTGACCAGCGAGTCGATGGTGAGCGCCAGCTCCTGGCCCTGTCCGTCGATGACGCCCTCGCCCGTGAGCTTGATATTCTTGGCTCCCTGGGCCAGGACGAGTCCATACTTAGAGTTGTCCTTGCGCACCACGTCGCCATCGCCCATCACCTGGAGCTGGTAGTAGTCGTCGGGATTGGTGCTGCCCAGCAGCACGGCTCCGCGCTCCAGCCGGAGCTCTACCCCACTCTTCATCTGGATGGCACCGGTAAGGTACACGCCCTTGCTGATTACTAACTGGCCACCGCCCTTCTTGGACAGACGGTCGATGGCTCCCTGGATGGCCGTAGTGTTAAGCGTCTTGCCGTCGGCAACGAGCTTGATAGACGCTGAGGTAATCACCTTCGCGGCACTGAGGCTCAGCGAAAGTGTAGCTAATAGCAATGTAAAAACAGTCTTCTTCATGATGGTGACAAAGTTAGCCAATATTTTTATTTTAGGCCAACGATTGGGGCACTATTTTCATTGCCAGCCAGCGTTTTATCATTATTTCATGTTTTTTTGTCAGTAAGAGCGAGCGTAAAGGTAAAAAGCGTGGGAATGGAGAACCCCTCTATGACGGCAGAGCATATCCCCCCATTCGCGGAGACCGCCTTCGGCGAGCTGGGAGCCGTCATTAGAAAGCTAAAGACCGGTCTTTTCGTTTCGCGCGATGGTCTCGGGGGTACCCACGGCATCATTGCCATTGTTCCTCACCATCTCCTTTAGTTCGGGAGATGCGCCTACGGCGCGCGCTGCTCACACGGGGTTACGCATGATTATCATGGTTGTCGCCTCTACCATCATTCCATCGTCCATCACCGTCCCCCATATTCTAAATTTCCTTTTTGTGGGTATCGGGGCTTTTCACAAAACTGCCACATTCCCCCTGGGGGAATTTAGGGGCTCCCTCCGCTATCTGGGAAAAAACCGGGAGGAGGGATGCAAGGTTTGCCCGATGCGTGCATTTAACCTTTCAGAAGACTAAAGAGAATAGATATGACAGCAAAAGACATGACGGCACTGGTGGGGGCCGCTATCCTCGCCACGGCGTGTGGCTGCAGCCACACGGCAGTAAGGTACAGCGCGGTAAACAACTACTTTGTACGCAACGATGCCCCGGCCGACATCCCGGCCACGTACACCTCGCAGGCGGCCTTTGACAGTATCTTCGGGGCAGCGGCCTTTATGGGCAAGGGAGGCCGCCCCACCACGATAGACTGGAGCAGGCAGATGGCCATAGCCAAAGTGCTGCCCGAGACCGACACGCCGACCACGATAGAGGTGCGCTCCATACAGGCGGGAGCCGACAGCACGCTCCACGTAACCTACGACATACACCGGGCACCGGCTCCCGCATCGTACACCATGCGCCCCTGTACGGTGGTGACCATAGACCGCCGGTACAGCGGTTACCGCCTACAGGAGGGACGCTGACCCCACGCCCACCCTGACGGCAGGGGTCTATACACAGACAGCCCGGGACGCGGTGTCCCGGGCTGTTGCCGTATAGAGAGTACCAGTAGCGAGTGTCTACTTTTTCTCTGTGTCAGTGGTGGTCTCCTTCTTGGGTTCGGCAGGCCTGTTTATATCCTCCTCGATACCATTGATACCATCCTTAAATCCCTTTACTCCTTTACCTAATCCCTTCATCAGCTCCGGAATCCTCTTGCCACCAAAGAGCACCAGGATTACAATTGCGATGACGATGACTTCTGGCATTCCAAGTCCTCCTAACATAATCTTGATTTGTTTATTAGTTTATTTTAATGTGAGTTCTACGATTGTATCTATCCCCTTGGGCACAGCCGGAAGCTCGAGTGTTACGCCCAGTTTGTTCTTGGACACCGCTACTGGCTTCTTGCCGTCGTACATACATGCCTTAACCACCTTGCGGTCGGTAATGGGGAGGAAGAGGCCACGGTCTTTGGCGTTCATAATGTGGACATAGAGCGTGTTGCCCTTCTGAGTAGTAACGCCCCAGTCGTGGGGAGCCACGATGCCGCCACGGGTGCCGTAGATGGTGGCGCCATAGCGACCCATCCAGTCGCCGATGGCCTTGAGGCGCTCGACAGCCTCGACAGGCAGCATGCCGTCGGGACGCGGGCCTATGTTGATGACATAGTTGGCGTTGTTGCCGGCTGCCTTGATGATGTGCTGAATGATATAGGTGGCGCTCTTGTAGTTCTTGTCGGTAATGTCGTAGCCCCATACCTTGTTCATGGTCATCACCGTCTCTAACGGCAACTGGCCTATGACGGTGCCTTTAGAGTAGCCGGCCGTGTTCTGTCCGGGCAGGTCTTGCTCGAAGGTCTGCAGGTCTTCGCCCGGCTTGGGTGCCTTATGGTGATTGTTGGCCACCAGGCAGCCCGGCTGCAGACGGTGGATAAGGCTGTACTGCTCGTCGAGTTTCCAGTCAAAGTTGGGGTTGTTCTTCTGGTCCCAGTAACCGTCAAACCAGATGGCGCCGATAGGGCCATAGTGGGTAAGCAGCTCAGTAAGCTGGTGCTTCATAAAGGCCAGGTAGTGGTCGTAGTCGGCCTGGTCCTTGGGCTTGCCCACACCGGCGCCGCTCCATCCCTGGGGATAGTCGGGACGCGACCAGTCTACGTGTGAGTAGTAGAGGTGGAGCTTGATGCCATACTTCTGGCAGGCATCGGCCAGCTCCTTGAGCACATCGCGGTGGAAGGGGGTTCCGTCGACGATGTTATAGTTGTTGGCCGTGGTCTTGAACATCGAGAAACCGTCGTGGTGACGGGTGGTAAAGGTGATGTACTTGGCCCCGGCGGCCTTGAACGCCTTAACCCACTCCTCGGCATTGAACTTAGATGGATAGAAGCCGTCGGCCAGGTGTGTATATTCCTTGTAATTGATGTTGCGGGTACTCATAACCCACTCGCCATTGCCGAGCATGGAGTAGAGACCCCAGTGGATATAGATACCAAACTTGTTATCCTGGAACTCCTTGCGCGCCTTGACAATCTCGGGCGACGGCGTGTACTGAGCCGAGGCGGTAAGGCATACCACCAGCAGCATGATGAGGGTTGATAATTTCTTCATGACATTATTTATTCTTATTTAACAGGACAAAGTTAAGACTTTTCACCGACAACGCCAAGAACTTTGGCTACAAATCGCCTGGCCGACATAATGATAACAGGAGGCGGAGGGGGCGTTGCCGGTGAAAAGGGGTTAACGGACGGTGATGACACCGCGGAGAGGCAGGTTGTCGGACGACCCGCCGACCATAACATCGAAGTCGCCAGGCTCTACCACGGTCTGCATATCGCGGTTCACGATGCTCAGATCCTCGGGGGTAACGGTAAACGACACCCGGCGGGTGGCGCCCTTCTTAATGGCTACACGGGCAAAGTGGCGGAGCTGCAGCATGGGCTGCGAGACCGATGCCACCTGGTCGTGCAGGTACAGTTGGGCCACCTCTTCGCCATCGCGGTCGCCCACGTTCTGGACATCAAACGACACAAGGTAGTCGCTGCCCTGGGGGGTGATACTCAGGTTGCTGTAGGCGAAGCGAGTGTAACTGAGGCCATAGCCAAAGGGATAGAGGGGTGCTGCCGACATCTCGACGTAGTTGTGGGGCTTGGGGGCGCGCTTGTTGTAATACACAGGCAGCTGGCCTTCGCTCACGGGAACAGAGATGGGCAGACGGCCGGCAGGATTATAGTCGCCGAAGAGCACATCGGCGATGGCCTGGCCACCCTCCTGGCCGGGATAGTAG
>CAKPRX010000016.1 GCA_934183135.1 uncultured Prevotella sp. | reverse complement strand
TTTATACATTATCAGAAAAATCTTTACGATACAGGGCAGAGAATTGCAAGTTAGCGTTAGTGGGCAGGAAGCCAGCATCTGCATACAGGAGCGGCGCCTCGGAAATAAAAACAAACGGATTTGTTTTGTATTTCGCTCGGCTTGCACTACCTTTATAGAAGCCAGGCTGCGCCTCAACAATGCAATTAGAAAAATACTCGGTATTTTTCTTTGCATTGTCTTCGGCTTGCACTACCTTTATAGAAGCCAGGCCGCGCCTCAACAATGTAATTAGAAAAATACTACGCATTTTTCTTTGCATTGTCTTCGGCTTGCACTACCTTTGTAAATATGATTAGGAGATTAGTGTTAATAGGTGTCTGCCTGGCCATGGCCATCAGCGCGCTGGCCAAGGACATTGTGTGGTACAATGGGCGCGGCAGCGTGGCCTATAGCTTCACGGGCAAGAAGTCGGCTACGGTCGAGATGGCACTCAGCCTCTTTGCCGATGACATGAGGGCCGTTACGGGACACCGGGCCGAGCAGAGAGCCGGGGCCGTCATCGAGATATTCGAGTTGGACAAGATGCACGACAAGGACTTCCGCCGGCTGCAGCGTCGCAAGGTTCCCATCGACCGTATCATCGCCAAGCCCGATGCCTTCAGCATCAGCGTCGAGGGTGGCCACATCGTCGTGCTGGGCAGCAACGCCAACGGCACCGCCTATGGCATCCTGGAGCTGTCGCGCCTGGCTGGCGTGTCGCCCTGGGCTTGGTGGGCCGACGTTACTCCACAGCGCCGGCACTACCTGGGGCTGTCCGAGGACTACGTAACCATCCAGTGGCCGTCGGTAGCACAGCGCGGCTTCGTGGCTCATGGTCACGGGCTGGACAGCCACCGTCTGCACGAGCTCCTGCTGCGCCTGCGCGGCAACATCCTCAGACACGCCGACTGCGATGGCCATGGCAACAAGTGCCTGGACATCATGGACAGTTGGATTCCCTGTACCCAGCCCGGCTTAGTGTACGCCGAGATGAAGAGCGCTTACAACCAGGGCGCCCGCCACCAGTGGGTGGCCAATGTAGACAACCCGCGCACGGTGGCTTACCAGCTCTCGCTCTTTATGGATATGGCCTGGAACATAGGTTATGTCAACGGCAGTAACCTGACTGACCATTTTCATAGCTGGCTGTGCCAGCAGGTGGGCTCCGAGGCTGCCGCGCGCCTGCTGCCGGTACTCACAGAGTACTATCATCTGACGGGGATACGCAAGCCAGAGCAGATGGATGTAGAGCTGATGGCCGATGCCTTTGGCAATGAGCTGGAACGCTACCTGGACAACTACAATGACCTGGTAAAGGCGCTCCCGGCCATCGCCCCATACGTGCCCGACTATCGGCGCGATGCCTTCTTTGCCCTGGCAGAGTACCCGGTAAGGGCCGCGGCCCTCATGGCCACCAAGCAGCTACAGGCCCAGGAGGCGCAGCACATCGGCAGGCCGCAGTCGTTTGTCCACGACGAGGAGGCACTCGTCTCGGCGGTCAGAAGTTGGAACGCCCATCAGCAGCTGGACTCCCTTAACCGCCGGTTCATACACATGGCCGACGACAAGTGGGCCCACACCATCCACATAGCCGACAACAAGCTCATCACCACGCCTCCCACCTTTCCCGGCAAACTGACTAAGGAGGCCATAAGCCGCTACTCGGGTGCGGCACCCATCCCCTTCGACTTTGACACGGGCAACACCGTGACACGCAACGCCTGCCACTACCGCAAGGCATCGCCCGGAACCGAACCGGTGCCCATGTTAGGACACAGCATGCGTGCCGTATGGGTGCCGCAGGGTGGTACGCTGTCGTACTCGTTCTACTCCGAGCTCCAGGGCGATGCCCTGATACGCATAGCCGCCATCCCCACCCAGGGATATGGCGATGGCGACATACGCTTCGAGGTGCGCATCGACGGGGGCAAGCCTCAGCAGTTCTCTGTCAAGGGCCGGCTCGGGTCGGCTCAGTGGCAGGCCGACTGCAAGCGGGGGCAGACGGTCAAGGAGATAGCCGTCAACCTGTCGCGCAACAGCCACAGCATAGAGATAACGGCCCTGGGCAGCCCCGTGGTGATAGACCAGATAATGGTAGACTACGACCCCATCCGCCCGTTCTACATCTTCCCTGTCAACCCCGAGCGTCTCTGACCATGTCGCCACGATAAACGCCGATGGGCGGCAACCTGCGCGGTTGCCGCCCATCGGCGTTCTGTGTATAGGTAGTGGTGGGCTCAGCGCCCCGTGGTCTTCGGGCTGCGCTTGTCGCGGTGATAGCTGCGATACTCGTCGAGCGGTATGTCTACCTCGGGCTCCACCAGCTCGCCCGCGTGGGGTAGGGCCAGCTGCAAGTACTTGATGGCTATGCCACGGGCCATCCACATAGACTCATAGTAGGTCTGTATGCTCAGCAAGCGCTCGTCCATGCCCGCCGTGTGGTACAGGTCGGCCGTAGCCACGGCCACGGGCAGATGGTTGGCCTCGGCCATACACGAGGTGTAGGTGTACAGGAAGTTGGAGTCGGTCTTGACATGTACCGCGCCCCCGTCTACGAGGAAGTGGCGGTACCGCGCCAGGAAGGTGGTACTCGTTAGCCGCTTGCGGACATGCTTCATCTGCGGGTCAGAGAACGTGAGCCATATCTGCTGCACCTCGTCGGGGCCAAAGAAGCGGTCTATAATCTCTATGTTGGTTCGCAGAAAGGCCACGTTGGTCAGCCCCTCGTCCAGAGCCTGCTTGGCGCCCGTCCACATACGCGCGCCCTTGATGTCCACGCCTATGAAGTTCATATCGGGGTTCTTGCGCGCCAGGCCCACCGTGTACTCGCCCCTGCCGCAGCCCAGCTCGAGCACTATGGGGTTCGCGTTCTTAAAATACATATCCCGCCAGTGGCCCCTCATGTCAAATGGCACATTATCTACTATCGAGAACGGGTACTGAAACACGTTCTCAAATCTATCCATATCTGCAAATTTAGCCAGTTTACCCTTGCCCATTCTTGTTTTTGTTGCAAAATTACACATTTTACTCTTTAAAACAACAGAAATGGCCCGGGAAGTGTGGCTGATACCAACTAATTAATTAATTGATAATATCCTTTTTTCGTTTCCAAGCAAACAGACAGGCTATCAGCATGAAACCGTTTTATATCTATATTATTTTCAGAATTTTCATTATAGACATTCAAACTGTACTTATATTTTTTTGTTCCCAAATCATATACATCAGCAATAAATTGTTTACTATCTGTAGGTATACGATAAGAAAATACATACACATTATCTTTTTTCACATAAGCACTTATATTAGAACTAAAAGTTTCTCCACGCTTATACAGATAATAATCTTTATATTGTATTATAACAGGATTTGGGACCCCATCCTTTGTCTTTATAATCGTAAGGGGACAACCCTCTCCTGTAAAAACCACAATATATGGAAGATGAGCAAATGTAAAAGTAATGTTTTTATAAGCTCTAAGGAATGTTCCATAATAAGCCATACTACGTTCATACATATTTTCATATTTATCTGCAAATGGGAGCTTATAAACACACCTTCTTTTTCTATTTAGTCCATCAACAGAAGAAACAAAAAAAGCGAAAAAAGATCCTTTATCAGCTGTTATGGCTTCAAAAGACAGCATCCATTTAGAATCCAAATACACGGAATCTATGATATTAGCACTTTTAGTTTTTGAAGTCACCACTGACACTTCCTTTCTTGGAGTAATTAGTGAAGTCTTCACGGTTTCTGTTTTATAAATCCGGGTAAAATAGTATAAAGTATGTCTCTTTACAACTTCTTTAGATAATAAGAAACCGGCAATGACAATAAATGTAATACAAATTATCAATACGCCCAAATAAATATCCCTATGCTTTCTTTCCATCTTTACACCCATATAGTAAATAACAAACAAGTAATATAATACATCCATTTATTAAAATATGCCAATGAAAAGCAAGCCCATTAAGGATACCTCCGCAACCACATATCTCATAAAGTCCATAGACATATAAATATAATATATATAGAGAGAAAGCCAGCATCATTCCTAAACAAAAAAGCAAGCCCAGCCTCTCCTTAATTACTATCAAAATGATGTTTAGCACCTCAGCGGCAATAGCACTATATGCGACAATGTCCACGAAAATTCCACTAAAAACTCCCGTCTTAGCTATATTTAGCAAGAACGACTGCATATTTGTCATTTTGCTAAATGACGTATATGTCAAAAACATTAGTATAAGCGCTAACCCCAACTGTCTTAGCCATTTTTTGGCACATCTGTTACCAATCATTATTTTTATCTCTATTTCTTTATATCATTTGTTTATGACTACAAAATTATAGACTTTTACAACAAATTCACCACAAGGCATATTAATAAAAGTTAAAGATAAGGAAATCGCAGACAAATATCTTTTATATTACATTATTATTTCGTATATTTGGCCCATCTATCACTAAACATTACAAACATGAAAACAAAATTAAAACTTTTAGCTATCGCATGTGGCATTGCTGTCACCCTCGTATGCACAACACAAACATCAGATGCCATTAGTACCAAAAGGGCAACAAGACCAATGACAGATTTACAATTAAAACAAATATCTACAACGCGTCTTGACACTTTGGGGAAATGTGATGGAAATATCGGAACTTGCTTTCTTAGAGGCAACGAAACTTATATAGGCACATGGATAGAATTCGTACACTAACAAACTCTTTTCGCATAAGCCACTCCCTTAAATGGGGATGGCTTTGTGCGTTAATGGCGCTCTGTACACCTGCTAATGCCCAGACGCGTATGGCATTTCAGGTCATAAGCCAACAAGGAGTGGCCCTGCAGGGCATTGCGCTAAAAGCCAATTACTGCGGAGTTACCAAAGGAGTAAAAACCGATGCCAAAGGAATGGCCGTAATAAACTATTCGGGCAAGGACGCTACTTGTGAGAACATTGCGGTAACGATTAAAAGCAAATTCTATGAAAACCTTGATACCATTTTACCCATAAAGAATTTTGGCACCGATAGTATCATCCAGTTGACCCTTCGCGACAAGGTACAAAAGGTCAAAGAGGTTGAAGTGATAGCTTACCGTCCTATAGCCAAAAACGACGCAGAGAAATCTGTGTACACTATAGACATGCGCGGACTCCTGAAAACAACACGGGCAAACAAAGCACTTGCTTTCTTACCTGGCGTAGTAGCCTTTAACGACAATTTCTCCTTAGCAGGTAAAAACCAGCAGACCCGAATAAAGATAAATGGTATTAATGCCAGCACTGACGAGCTAAAGGCACTTTATGCACATGACATTGAGAAAATAGAAGTACGGGAGATAACAAAGGATGACAACGAACGCTATGCTGGAGAAATAAATATTATCAAGAAACGGCATGAGCAACCTAAAATATATGGCAGTATCTCTGCTACAGGCGGTATGATACGGTCTTTATGGGGAACTTTTGACCATTTTTCCTTTCAGAACAAGCATTGGGACATTAATGCTTCCATAACCTATAACCAACATAACCAAAAATCTTATACTGATGTCCTACGCATATCAGCCCAGCCACACAGCCAACCCCAGGAAATGAATATCCAAAGAGATGTCCATATCAAGCAACAATCAGAAAGTCTCTCTTTTAGCTGGTATCCCACCAAAAAAATCACCATGTCGTTTGGTGGCTACCACGCTGGGTATCCCACCAAAGCAGCAGAACTCATAAATGACACCAAGAGTGAAAGGACACAACGCGAATACAAAGAGACACTCGAGGCTTACGGCAGTTATGCTAATGGTAGTTATGCTATAAACGACCGCAATAAGATAAATATCAAGGGAAACTTCTATTATTACAGGGACAAGTATGTTTACGACCATCTCCCTGACTATGACTATAAAGCAGCCATGCGCGAATATACTGGAGAAGCCAATATCGAAAGCCGGCTAAAGCTATGGGGAGGCTTGCACGATGTTACATTTGGCCTCCGCAACACCTACAGGCAAAATATGTCTTACACGAATGGCCGCAACAGCTATTCGGTACAGCAAGTGTATCTTACAGACTATCACTCATACGGGAAGGCTTTTTCTACCTATCTCATACTAAAGGGTGAAAGTGACAATCAAACTGACAAACGTACCTTTTACTTCCAGCCATCATTGCGGCTAAACTACAACATGGGGAAAAAAGGAAATATGTCAGCCTCATATCAGCGCAAGACAACCCGGCCAAGTATAGACTACCTCAATACCGACTCTCTGTTTCAGAATGTGTACAATACAGTAGTCGGCAACAAGGCACTGCGTGCCCAGGCCAGCGATAACGTATCCATTTCATACCGGAAACAGATTAAAAAAGCGTATTTCATAACAACCGCAAACTATATACACACTTCTAATATTATAGACCAGATATTTATAACTCCAGAGAACTACAATGTCAGCACATACGAAAACATTGGCAAGTGTGATGAAGTTTCCTTATCTGCATATCTAATGGATAGATTATGTAAGAACCGCATGAATATCTCAGTAAACTTCAAAGGGTTTTACAAGAAATACGCTATCAAACCAGAGTTGGTTCCTAACACGCTAATCATCCCCTCTAAGGGTTGGGGGTATTCAGCTACCATCAATACAAGCTATCTTAGCACTAAGAAGTGGATGTACTCTATGAGCGCCAGCTTTACTCCTAAGACTTATGACCTCAGCTATACACACGTTCAGAACCCGAATCTTTTTGTCTCAGTTGCAAAAAGTGCCTGTAATGACCAGCTGAACTTCAGGCTTAGTTTTACCAATGCTTTGGTTTATTTCTACACATCGCATAATAGCTATCACTTCCGTGATATGTATCAGCGCACGTTCCAGAAGTCTTACGCCAATAACATCACTTTCACTGTAACATGGAATTGGGGCAAGAGGTTCCAACAACGCAAGTCCGTATCAGGCATCGTTAACGACGACATTGTTACAAAACAACAATAAAGATTCAAACAGCTGTGACGGCGGATGTATAGCATATAGCAAAGCATAACAAAGGAGTTTATTACTCGCTACATACAATAACAGCGCAGACCCTGAGGGCCTGCGCTGTTGATATATATACTTCCGTACTATATCTTGTTATCGCTGTATCAGCCGATGACCACACGGGTCCAGCCGTGCTTGTCCTCAACGGTGCCATACTGGATGCCACGCAGCGTGTTGTACAGTTTCTCGGACCAGGGGCCCGGTTTATCGCCGTAACTGTAATGGGCACCGGTGTCCAGGTCGTCGATATACGAGATGGGCGATATGACGGCAGCCGTGCCGCAGGCTCCGGCCTCCTCAAAGGTGGCCAGCTCTTCCTCAGGTATCTGCCGGCGCTCTACCTTCATGCCCAGGTCTTCGGCAATCTGCATCAGGCTCTTGTTGGTGATAGACGGCAGGATGCTGGAAGACTTCGGCGTGATGTAGGTGTTGTCCTTGATGCCGAAGAAGTTGGCTGCGCCACACTCATCCATATACTTTTTCTCCTTGGCGTCCAAATAGAACTCAGAGGCGTAGCCCTTCTCGTGGGCAAAGTTATTGGCCCTGAGCGAGGCGGCGTAGTTTCCGCCCACCTTGTATATTCCGGTGCCTAAGGGAGCCGCCCTATCGTAGTCGCGGATGATGACGTAGGGATTGGCAGAGAACCCGCCCTTGAAGTAGGGGCCCACGGGCGTTACAAAGATGAGGAACATGTACTCCGAAGCCGGATGTACGCCCACCTGAGCCGATGTACCGATCAGCAAGGGCCTTATATAAAGCGTGGCGCCGCTCTCGTAGGTAGGAATGTACTCCTGGTTGAGACGCACCACCCTGGTTACCATCTCCTCGAACATCTCGGTGGGCACCTCGGGCATCATGATGCCCCGGCAGGTACTCTGCAGACGGGCCGCGTTCTCGTCCATGCGGAACACACGCACCTTGCCGTCGGGACAACGATAAGCCTTGAGGCCCTCGAAAGCTTCCTGGCCGTAGTGCAGACAGGTGGCAGCCATGGAGAGGTTGATATTTTCGTCGGAGCAGACTTCTATTTCGCCCCACTTGCCGTTGCGGTAATAGCAACGCACGTTGTAGTCGGTCTTCATGTAACCGAACTTGAGATTAGCCCAATCAATATTTTTCATAACTAATACCTTTGTTATAACAGTAACATTGTTTGTTGATGCAAAAGTAAGCATTATTTATCTTTTTGCCAACCATTAGTTAGCAAATCTTACTTTTCGGCCAACATTTTCTTGATTTTGGTATCTGTGGCTGTCAACTTGGCCTCGCACAGCGCTATCAGCTTCTTAGCCGTGGTAAGCTGCTGAGCGAGCGAGTCTATGTCCAGCTCGCCCCTTTCCATCTGCGCTACGATAGTCTCTAACTGCCGCATCGCATCCTCGTACTTCAGTTGCTTTGTCATTGTATTATCTTGGATGTTAGTGTTCCCTGTTCTACCCGCGTCTCTATCGTGTCGCCGGGCGACACCTGCCCTGGCGACCGCACAGCCCTCCCGTTGCACAGGGTGATGCTATAGCCACGGCGCAACACATGGATGGGTTCCTGGGCGTATGCGCGCTGACCGAGCAGGTCCAGACGGTGGCGCTGCTGGTCCATCAGCCGGGTCACGGCATGGGCCATACGGGTGTCCAAGGCTTGCAGCCGGGCCGTCTGGCGGGTCTTGACCAGCGAGAAGAGGGTGGGTATATGGCCGCTTACCTGCATGAGTCTCATGCGCTCCAGCTCGAGCCGCCGCGTGGCAGCCTGGGCTATGCGCTCGCGGGCCTCGGTCAGGGCCGAGTATACCTGGGCCAGGTGGTCTACCAGCATGGTGGCCGCCGCCGTGGGTGTCTTGACCCTGCAGAACGACACCATGTCGAGCACGCACTCATCGCGGTCGTGGCCGATGCCCGTTATGATGGGCAAGGGGAAGTTGGCCACATTCTCGGCCAGCACTAAGGTGTCAAAGCCCGACATATCGGCCGTGGCGCCGCCTCCGCGGATGATGACCACCACATCGAAGTCGTCGGCACGGTCATTGATGCGGTTCAGGGCCGCTATGACACTCTGCTCTACCTGCTCGCCCTGCATGGTGGCCTCGAAGAGCGTGATGCTGAAAGCCAGCCCATACGCATTGTCGGCTATCTGATGACAGAAGTCGCCATAGCCGGCCGCCGAGGCGCTGGATATGACCGCCACCCGCTGTGCGAAGACGGGCAGCGACAGCTCGCGCTGCAGGTCGAACACGCCCTCGTCCCTGAGCCGTCGCACTATCTCCATGCGCTTGCGGGCTATGTCGCCCAGTGTGTAGCCTGGATCGATGTCGGACACCTGATAAGCGAAGCCGTAAGCCTCGTGAAAGGTGGCCGACACCTGCATGAGCACCTTCATGCCTGCCTGCAGCGTCTGCCCTGTCTGCTGCGCAAACTTGCGCCGCAGTGTCTGCCAGCGTGTAGCCCAGCACATGGCCCGCGCCTTGGCCACCGGGGTGTTGCCGAAGGCATCGTTCTGCACCAGTTCCATGTAGCAGTGGGTGCGCTCGCGCACCTCGGACAGTTCGGCCTCGACCCAGTAAGAACCGGGCATGGCCTGGCCGATGGCCTGACGTACCTGGCCGTTGAGTTCGTACAGCGTATAGGCGTGGGTACCGGTCATGGTGTTAGCGGGCATTCTGATAAGCTTTCCAGAAGTTGGGTATGCCGTAGCCGAAGATGTTATCGGGGGTCTGGTAGCGGTCGGCGCTCTGCTGCACGATGCTTATAATCTCCCGGGCAGTCTTGCCGGGCAGCGCCTGCCACAGACAGGCCACCATGCCGCAGGCTATGGGCGAGGCAAAGGAGGTGCCGTTGGCCTTACCGTTCACTCCGGCGGCGGTAAAGATGCGGGCCTGGCCACCGCGGGCCATGATGTCGGGCTTGACGCGGCCGTCCTGCGACGGGCCGATGGAGCTGAACACAGTGTTGAGCCCCTGGGCGTCGACAGCACCCACGGTGAGCACATCGCGGGCATCGCCCGGAGGCGTAACTTTCTTCCACGTGTCGCGACCCGAGTTACCGGCGCTGCACACCAGCACGATGCCCTTCTGGGCCAGCATCGAGGCTGTGTGCGAGATGAGCGTGCGCTCGCCATCGAGGTCCACGTAGCGGTGGCTGGTCGTGGCGTCGTCAAACTGGGCGTACCCCAGTGACGAGTTGATGACATCGGCACCCACCGAGTCGGCATACTCGGCCGCCTGGGCCCACGTATCCTCCTCCATGAGGCTCTCCGTGGGGCCATACTCCGACCGCAGCAGCAGATACTGGGCCTCGGGGGCCGTCCCCACATACCGGAACGAGTCTACAGCAGCCATACACGACAGCACCATGGTGCCATGCGAGAGCAGCTGGCTCATGCGGTCGCGGTAGGGATAGACAAAGTCGCGCTCGCCCACTATCCGGGCTTTGCGCAGGGCCGGTATCTTGTCGTAGTTCATGTATCCGCCGTCGATAATGGCGATGGTCATGCCCTGGCCGCGGAACCCGGCCTCGTGCAGGGGCACTCCGCCGAGCTGGTCTATCTGCGCCCGGGCCATACCGTACACATTGCCGGGTGTGGCGGGGGTAGTGTCCTTGACCATCGTATAGGGACTGACGGGGGTGATGGAGTCGGGCGAGACAAAGACCTTCAGCACGCCCGTAACAAACGGCAGGGCGCGCAACCGGGCCTCCACATCGGTCGTAGGGCTGGCCACCAGCACGGTGTTGTTCCACCGGCTGCCACCCACCACCTGCATGCCGTCCTTGCGCAGGGCTGCCACATAGCGGGCCGACAGGGGCAGGTCGGTAGAGTCTACGGCAAGATGCTGGCGGGCCCTACGGGCGAGCGCCTTGGCCGACAGAAATTTCTCCGGATGGCTCAGCGAGAACTTGCATCCCGCCTTATCGCGGAGATAAACACGGTACATATAACGCTTTCCACCCGGGAAAGCTACTTTCTTGGCTTGCATCTGCACACAGCAGACCATGGCAAGCAACATACAGAGGGTCTTTATCTTCATATTCTTCGTGATTTACTTTATAATGACGGCCACAGCCAAAACATCTATTGCTCATATAGGAGCCAAAGGCGATGCCTACCTTATGCAAAGGTAGCGCGAGCCGAGCGGCATGAGCTTGCTCAAATGCCCGAGGCGATGCCTGCCTTCTACAAAGGTAGCGCGAGCCGAGCGGCATGAGCTTGCTCAGATGCCCGAGGCGATGCCTGCCTTCTATAAAGGTAGCGCGAGCCGAAGCAATCAAGCTCGCTTGAATTGCCGAGGTGCAGCCTATCAGTTACAAAAGTAGCAATATTTACCACAACCGACAAGCGTTTCCCCTTTTTTCTGTGCTCCGGCAGACGGGGCGAGCCCTGCCCTACGCGCCTCTATAATATAATAAGGTGTAGGGTAGGCCCGGCAGAACCTGGCAGTCAACACTAATCGGCCCACGGCCCCGGCCCGCTCCGTCCGAAGTCTTAGGATGTACATTTCAGCCCTCCGGATGTGCGTCCGAAACCTCGAGACGCACATCCCGCACCCTTAGACGGAGCCTATGGCCACCGCGCTGCGACTGGTAACAAAAATAAACACAATAAATTTTGTTTTCTGCCCATCTTGCACTAACTTTGCATAAGTTAGGCTACGCCTCTGCAATTCAAGCGAGCTTGATTGCGCTCGGTTTGCACTACCTTTGCAAAAGGAGGCATAGCCTCGGGCTTTCTGGACGAGGGCCGACCGCACACCCCTAAGCACCCCATGGACTGAAAAGACAGATAATGGATAATAAGAAAGCTACACTGGAACTGGGCACCAAGCCCGTGGGACGGTTGCTATGGCAGTATGCGTTACCCGCCATCATCGCCATGACAGCCTCATCGCTCTACAACATTGCCGACCGCGTGTTTCTGGGTCAGGTAGTGGGTCCGCTGGCCATATCGGGCCTGGCCATCACGCTGCCCTTTATGAACCTGTCGGGAGCCTTTGGCGCGGCCATCGGCATAGGCTCCTCTACCGCCATATCGGTTAAGTTGGGCCAGCGCGACTACACCAAGGCCGAGAACCTGTTAGGCAATACGGTAACGCTCAACATCATTGTGGGCGTAGTACTGGGCCTGGTGTGTCTGGTGTTTCTCGACCCCATCCTATACTTCTTCGGAGCCAGCGAGGACACCATTCCCTATGCCCGCGACTACATGCAGATAATCTTAGTGGGCAACGCGGTGACTCACCTGTACCTGGGCATGAACGCCGTGCTACGCTCGGCCAGCAAGCCGCGCCAGGCCATGAACGCCACTATATTCACCGTGGTGATGAACATACTTCTGGACGCGCTGTTTATATGCTGGTTTGGCTGGGGCATACGCGGCGCGGCATGGGCCACCATCATATCCCAGGTAATGGCCCTGTGCTACCAGCTGCGGCTATTCTCGGACCACACCCAGTTGCTGCACCTGAAGCGGGGCATATACCGCCTGCGCACCGAGCTGGTCAAGAACATTATCGAGATAGGCATCTCGCCCTTCCTGATGCAGACCTGTGCCTGTGTGGTGGTGATATTCCTTAATAACCAGTTCGTACACTACGGGGGAGACCTGAGCGTAGGCTCGTACGGCATCGCCAACAGCATAGCCTTTATCTTCATCATGTTCGTGATAGGCCTTAATCAGGGTATGCAGCCCATCGCCGGGTACAACTACGGTAGCCGGCAGATAGACCGTCTGATACGGGTGTTCCATCTGTCGGTCATAGGCGCCGCCTGCATCATGGCCACAGGCTGGTGTATAGCTATGTTTCTGCCCTATTACTGCGCGCGGATGTTTACCACCGACCCCACGCTCATAGCGCTGTCCATTAAGGGTATACGCATCATCATGGTACTCTTCCCGCTGGTGGGCTACCAGATGGTGGTAACCAACTTCTTCCAGTGTATAGGCAAGGTGAAGATAAGTATATTCCTCTCGCTCTCCCGGCAGCTCATCTTCCTGCTACCGCTCATCATCCTGCTGCCATTGGCATTCAGGGTCGATGGTGTGTGGTACGCCATGCCCGCATCGGACCTGGCGGCTGTCATCACGGCCGTCGTCATCATGTCAAGATATATCAAGAAACTCAAAAATACAACTAAAGCCCCACAACACAGCCATGGACAATAACATCATCATCACCGTGGGCCGGCAGATAGGCAGCGGCGGAAGCGCCATAGCCCAGTTGCTGGCCACCAAGTTCGACGCTCAGCTTTACGACCGCGAGATACTCAACCTGGCAGCACGTGAGAGTGGTTTCTGCGAGGAATTCTTCGAGGAGAACGACGAGCGAAAGGGATTTTTCAAGTCACTCCAGCATTTCCACTTTCCACTATTCGGACGCAATAACATATACCCCAATGATTTCTCACAGGAAAGCCTGTACCTATTCCAGTGCGACGCCATCCGCAAGGCGGCTGCCAAGGGTAGCTGTGTGTTTGTGGGGCGCACGGCCGACTACGTGCTGCGCGACATGGCCAACGTGGTCAACGTGTTCGTCACGGCCAGCATGGACAGCCGTGTGGCCGAGATAGCCCAGAGGCGTAGCCTGAGCACCGAGGAGGCACAGAAGTACATCACCGAGGGCGAGAGCAGCCGTGCCTCTTATTACAACTACTATACCGGCAAGCGCTGGGGGCACAGCGAGAGCTATGACCTGTGTATAGACTCCAGCAAGCTGGGCCTGGAGGCCACCGCCGACTTTATAGCAGACTACGTGCGCCAGGCTGTGGGCCGGGGCCAAACCACGGCAAGCCATGAGTAAGCGCATAGGCATCATCAGCGACACCCATGGCTTCTGGGACGACAAGTACGAGACCTACCTGGGCGACATGGACGAGATATGGCACGCCGGCGACATCGGCACTACCGAACTGGCCGACCGCTTCGAGGCCATGCGTCCCGTATTTCGCGCCGTATGTGGCAACTGTGACGGGGGCGACCTCCGCCTGCGTTACCCTGAGAAGCTACGTTTCAGATGCGAGGACGTGGATGTACTCATCAAGCACATCGGTGGTTACCCTGGCCACTACGACCGCTCGGTATTCGGCACGCTCATGGCCAGTCCGCCTCAGCTCTTCGTGGCCGGCCACTCACATATCCTCAAGGTACAATACGACCGCACCCTCGGCATGCTGCACATCAACCCAGGCGCCGCCGGCATACAGGGATGGCAGCGCGACCGCACCCTGATACGCCTCACCATTGACGGCAACAAGTTTGGCGACTGCGAGGTCATCACCCTCAACGAGCGCCACGGACAACAGAAACTATAATTCTTACAGATATGAAAACATACTTAGTAACCGGAGCCGCCGGATTTATCGGCGCCAACTTTATCAAGTATCTGCTACACAAGAAGTATGCCAATGACGACATCAAGGTCATCGTACTCGACGCCCTCACCTATGCGGGCAACTTAGGCACCATCAAGGACGATATAGACAACCGCCGCTGCTTCTTTGTCAAGGGCGACATACGCGACCGCGAGCTGGCCGACCGCCTGTTCAGCGACAACGACATAGACTATGTGGTCAACTTTGCCGCCGAGAGCCATGTTGACCGCTCCATCGAGGATCCGCAGCTCTTCCTAAACGTCAACATCCTGGGCACCCAGAACCTGCTGGACGCTGCCCGCAAGGCCTGGGTTACAGGGCGCGACAGCCAGGGGTACCCAGAGTGGCTCCCCGGCAAGCGTTTCCATCAGGTGGCTACCGATGAGGTCTACGGCTCGCTGGGCGCCGAGGGCTATTTTACCGAAGAGACCCCTCTCTGCCCCCATAGCCCCTACTCGGCTTCCAAAACTTCTGCCGACCTCTTTGTCATGGCTTACCGCGACACTTATCACATGCCCGTGTCTATCACCCGCTGTTCCAACAACTACGGGCCTTATCATTTTCCGGAAAAACTTATCCCCCTCATCATCAACAACATTCTCGAAGGCAAGGCTCTGCCTGTTTACGGCGAGGGCCTCAACGTGCGCGACTGGCTCTACGTCGAGGATCACTGTAAGGCCATCGACCTGGTGATACGCGAGGGCCGCGACGGCGAGATATACAACGTGGGCGGCCACAACGAGATGCGCAACATAGACATCGTGCGCCTCATCATCCGCACCATCCACGACATGATGGAGCGCGAGCCTCAGTTGCGGCAGGTGCTGCGCAAGCAGGTCATCGGCCCCGATGGCCAGATCAGCATCGACTGGATCGGCGACAACCTCATTACTCATGTGGCCGACCGCTTAGGTCACGACCAGCGCTACGCTATCGACCCCACCAAGATTAAGAACGAACTGGGATGGTACCCTGAGACCCGCTTCGCTGATGGCATCGTCAAGACCATCCGCTGGAACCTGGAGCACCAGGACTGGATACGCGAGGTGACCTCTGGCGACTACCAGAAGTACTATGAGCAGATGTACGGACACCGTGGATAACTACACCTTATTATATATATAGACCGATGAAGAAAATAATGCTACTGGGCTCAGGCGAACTGGGCAAGGAACTGGTAATAGCAGCCAAGAGGGCCGGGCTGTATGTAGTGGCCTGCGACCGATACGACAATGCACCGGCCATGCAGGTGGCCGACGAGCGCGAGGTGTTCAGTATGCTGGACGGAGAGGCGCTGGCGGCGGCCGTAAACCGGCACAAACCCGACATCATAGTGCCCGAGATAGAGGCCATACGCACAGAGCGCCTGCTGGACTTCGAGAAGCAGGGCGTGCAGGTGGTGCCCAGTGCGCGGGCCGTAAACTACACCATGAACCGCCGCGCCATACGCGACCTGGCCTCTCGGGAGCTGGGACTGCGTACTGCCAAGTATTTCTATGCCAAGACCTTTGATGAGTTCAAGGCTGCGGCCGATGCCATAGGCTTCCCCTGTGTGGTAAAACCACTGATGAGTTCGTCGGGGCACGGCCAGAGCTACGTACACAACGATGATGAGCTGCAGCAGGCTTTCCGTGAGGCCATGGAGGGTAGCCGCGGCGATGTACGCGAGGTCATCATCGAGGAGTTTATCGACTTCGAGAGCGAGTTTACGCTCCTCACCGTTACCCAGAAGCACGGCCCCACGCTCTTCTGCCCTCCCATCGGACATGTCCAGAAGGGCGGCGACTACCGCGAGAGCTGGCAGCCTTACCAGATATCGCCCGAGAACCTGCAGAAGGCCCAGCACATGGCCGACGAGGTAACGCGGGCACTCACAGGATATGGCCTGTGGGGCGTAGAGTTCTTCCTGACTAAGCAGGGAGAGGTCATCTTCTCCGAACTGTCGCCCCGTCCACACGACACAGGCATGGTGACACTGGGGCACACCACCAACCTGAGCGAGTTCGAGCTTCATCTGCGTGCCTTCATGGGCTGGCCCATCCCCGCCATACACCTGGAGCACGCCGGGTGCTCGGCTGTCATCCTGTCGCCGGTAGAGGCCAACGGGCCGCTCGACTACCACATGGACCAGGCACTCAGCGAGGACCGTACCCGCATCCGTATCTTCGGCAAGAACGAGGCCCATGTGGGCCGCCGCATGGGTGTCACCCTCTGTTACGGCGAGGTGGGCGACAGCACCGACCAGCTGCGCGACAAAGCTAAGCGCCTGGCCCGTACTGTACTGGGTACCGACCCCTATATGGACAAGTAAGATGCTGGGCGAAATCATTAATCTGAGCAAGATAACCGACCCGCGCGGCAACCTGACCGTGGCCGAACAGCTGAGGGACATCCCCTTTGCCGTGAGCCGCGTGTACTGGACCTACGACATTCCTGCGGGGAGCCAGCGCGGCGGCCACGCCCATAAGCACTGCCGCGAGTTTATCATCGCGGTGAGCGGCTCGTTCAGCGTTACCTTAGACGACGGACGCGAGCGTCAGAGCTATCTGCTCAACCGCCCCTATCAGGGTCTGTTAGTACCAACAGGGATATGGCGCACGCTCGAGGACTTTTCCTCGGGGGCCGTATGCCTGGTGCTGGCCGAAGACCCGTTTGACGCGGCTGACTATATCTACGATTATAACGACTTCATACAGTACAAGGATGTTTGACATTAAGCGGTACAGCGCCTCAGACCGTGCGCAGTGGGACACCTATGTGCGCCGGGCACGCAACGCCACCTTTCTCTTCGAGCGCGGCTACATGGACTACCATGCCGACCGTTTTGACGACCACTCGCTGATGTTCTACCGGCAAGGACGGCTCTACGCGCTGCTGCCGGCCCACCGGCGCGACACCACCTTAGTGTCGCACTTCGGGCTCACCTACGGCGGACTGATTATGGATATACATGTAACCATAGCCGACTGCTGTACGCTTTTCGATGAGCTCAACGCCTATCTGCGTTCCCATGGGTTCACCAGGGTGCTCTACCGTCCCATTCCATGGATATACCATCTTCATCCTGCCGAGGAGGATCTGTACGCTATCTTCTGGAAGTGCCATGCCCACCTCTACCTACGCAATATAGGCACCACCATCTTCATGCAGCAGCACCTGCGCTGGCGCAAGGACCATCTGCGACGTCTGCGCAAGGCTCAGAGCGGTGGAGTGACCGTGGTGCGCGGGGCCAGCCTGGCCGAGTTTTGGCCCGTGCTTACGGCCAACCTGCAGGAGCGGTTCGGGGCCAAGCCCGTGCATAGCCTGGCCGAGATAGAGTTGCTCCAGCAGCGTTTTCCAGACAACATTATCCAGTACAGCGCTTATCGCAGCGGCCACATCATCGGTGGCCTCACCTTTTACATCAGTCAGCAGGTGGTACATGGCCAGTACAGCGCCACCAACGACGAGGGCAAAGAGTACGGAGCCATGGAGGCCATCTACGAGCGCATCATGTACCACGACTACGAGGGTTACCCGTATCTGGACTTTGGCAGTTCGACCGAGCAACAGGGCAGCGTCATCAACGAGGGCCTCATCGCCCACAAGGAAGGTTACGGCGGGCGCGGCGTAGTGTACGATACTTACGAATGGCAGCCATGATAGACTACTTAGACCTAAAGAGAACCACCGCCATGCACGCTGACGAGATACAGCGGGCCGTGGCTGGCGTGGTGGCCAGCGGCCGCTACCTGCGAGGAGAGGCTACGGCCATCTTCGAGCAGGCGTATGCCAAGTATATAGGCACGGCCCACTGCGTGGGGTGTGGCAACGGGCTCGACGCGCTTACCCTTATCTTCAGGGCGTACATGGCCATGGGCGTACTGCACGAGGGCGACGAGGTGATAGTACCCGCCAATACATACATAGCCTCTATCTTAGCCATCACGGAGAACAGGTTGCGTGCCGTGCTGGTAGAACCGAGTATGGATACTTACGAGATAGACGACACGCTCATCGGCGCAGCCGTAACGCCCCGTACCAGGGCCGTGCTCATCGTACACCTGTATGGGCGGTGTGCCTATACGGAGCACATAGCCGATGTATGCCGTCGCCACGGACTGCTGCTCATCGAGGACAACGCCCAGGCCCACGGCTGCCTGTACCACGGCCGCCGTACAGGGTCGCTGGGGCATGCCGCCGGCCACTCGTTCTATCCCGGCAAGAACCTCGGTGCCTTAGGCGATGCCGGCGACGACCCGCAGCTGGCCGACACCATACGCGCCATAGCCAACTATGGCAGTGAGCGAAAATACGTATTCGGTTACCGCGGAGTTAACAGCCGTATCGACGAGATTCAGGCTGCCGTGCTAACCACTAAATTACAATATATAGATAAGGAGAACCAGCGGCGCAAGGATATAGCCCACTACTATCTGACCCATATCCACAACCGCCATATAGTACTGCCCCCCGAGGGTAGCAACGATAACGTGTGGCACATTTTTCCCCTGCGCTGTGCCAGCCGCGATGAGCTGCAGGCCCATCTCCGTGAGCAGGGCATCCAGACCATGATACACTACCCCATAGCCCCCCACCGCCAAGCCTGTTACAGCGAGTGGCGCGGCCTGAGCCTGCCCGTCACCGAGCAGATACACCGCGAAGAGCTCAGTCTGCCCTGTGCGCCCTACCTCAGTGACGGCGAGTGTGCCCAGGTGGCCGAGGCCGTTAACAGCTACTTGCTCTCAAAGGGGAAGAGACCGTAGAGCTCGGCATCGATATTATCCGTAATCTGCGTAAAGTCGTCGACACTGCTCTCGAAGTGTAGGCGGTCGCCGTCGATGACCATCAGCTTGCCCTTGTAAGAAGCTATCCACTCCTCGTAACGTCTGTTCAGACCCTCCAGGTAATCGATGCGGATCGACTTCTCGTACTCGCGTCCGCGCTTCTGGATGTGCGATACCAGGGTGGGTATCGACGACTTAATATAAATCATCAGGTCGGGCAGCTCGACCAGCGACATCATCAGGTCGAACAGGTCTGTGTAGTTGTCGAAGTCCCTGTCGCTCATCATGCCCATGTCGTGCAGGTTGGGAGCAAAGATGCGCGCGTCCTCGAATATCGTGCGGTCCTGGATAATGGTCTCCTTACTCTTGGAGATTTCCACCACATCGCGGAAGCGCTTGTTGAGAAAGTATATCTGCAGGTTGAACGACCAGCGGGTCATGTCCTCATAGTAGTCGGCCAAGTACGGGTTGTCATCTACGGGCTCGAAGTGCGGCTTCCAGCCATACCGCTTAGCCAAGAGTTTCGTGAGCGTGGTCTTGCCACTGCCTATATTTCCGGCGATTGCTATGTGCATAATTATCGTGTTTTAGTTTTTTTATCTGTTAATAACGGCCACTCATGGGGCGAAGTTCAGGGTGCCCAGGCCGAGGGCTGCGTCTATGCGCTCGGTGATGGCGGCAAACTTGTCGGGCTCATGCAGAAAGTCATTGTGGTCTGCGTCGACCACCATAACCCTTCCCGCATATTTATTGAATATGAAGTCGTCGTAGCGGTCGTTCAGGTTCTTCAGGTACTCTATCTCCATGGTCTGCTCGTAAGCTCGCCCGCGCTTCTGGATATTGGCCACCAGATGGGGTACCGTGGCGCGCAGGTAAATCATCAGGTCGGGCATCTGGGCCACGGCCGTCATAATCTCGAAGAGTTCCATATAGGTAGTATAGTCGCGGTCTGACATGTTGCCCATGTCGTGGTTGTTGGCCGTGAACACATGTACGCCCTCATAGATAGACCTATCCTGTACGATGGTGCCCTTGCAGCGGCGTATCTCTAACAGGTCGCGGAACCGCTGCTTCAGAAAATACACCTCAAGGTTGAAAGACCACCGCGCGATGTCCTTGTAGTAGTCCTCCAGATAAGGGTTATAGTCCACGGGTTCGAACCGGGGCTCCCAACCATAATGTTTGGCCAGCATGGTAGTGAGTGTGGTCTTGCCACTGCCTATGTTGCCTGCTATTACTATATGCACTGTTATTGAGAAGGTTTTTACGGGTTCCACTTCTGCCTGCCCCACGGCCATAACTGCGACGGGGCCACACTCCGCCACGGCTTCAGGGCACAGGCCGACGGCCGCGCGGCGGTTATAGTGTACAAAGGTAACAAAAAATAAGACTAATACACCCGTCTTGGTCTTATTTATTTTCAGGGAAAGGGCTCTCCGCCCGCACACGTATATATAATTAAGGTATAACAGACGTCCTCTGCCGTACAGGGCATGGCAGCATGCCCGCGAGGTGGCGCAGCCACGTATGCTAAATTAGCTAAAAAGCCAAATGGTGCCATGGTCCTGCTTATAAAAAACGTTAACGCCCCGCAAGATGATGGCCCCGGCATGGTGCCACACTCCCATTATTTACTAATTTTGTAACCACAAGCCCTGGCGGAACATGCCGCACGGGGCCACACACCATCAAAGCATATACCGATATGGACCATCTTCCCAATGACGCAGGCATGCTGGTTTCGGCCGTCAACATGCTGCTACGCGACGAGGAGTACGACTCGCTCGAGGCGCTCTGCTACGCCTTTGACCGCGACCCGGCCGAGCTATGCCGACACCTGGCCGCCCACGGCTACGTGTACAGCGAGAGCCAACATCAGTTCCGTCCGGAGGGCTACGACGCATGATAACCCGCGAGGCCATCGAGACGGCTTACTGTCTGTTTCACCAGAAGGAGCGCGTCTACAGCCACTCTACCATGGAGTGGCAGCGCGATGACATAGAGTACGCCATCGCGTCGTACGTTGACAGCATGGACACCCAGCTGTACCGCGTCATCGCCCAGGGCCAGCCCGACTTTCTGCTGAGCCACCCCTGCTTTGGCACCGACCTGCAGCAGGCCGTGGCCCGCCTCGGGCAGATGCTCGGCCAGCAGGGATAAGTAGCCCGCGCGCCCTATATTGCCGACCATTAACAGTATTAACTAATTAATATCACGAAAATGAGAAAAATCAATGTCAAGGTTGCAGCATGGCTGCTCATCGGCTGCATGGCCACGAGTTCATGTATAGGTTCGTACAGTCTCTTTAACAAGTTTGCGAAGTGGGAGACGCAGATATCGGGTAACAAGTTTGTCAACGCCATCATCGGCTTCATCCTCACGCCTATCGTGGGCTCTGTATGTCTGCTCGCCGACTCGCTGGTACTCAACTCTATCGAGTTCTGGAGCGGCTCCAACCCGCTGGCCGACATCGGCAAGACCAAGACGGTGATGGGCCAGGATGGACGGTACTACGCGGTGACCACCCTGAAGAATGGCTACGAGATCAAGGCTCCCACGGGCGAGATAACCCACTTCATACACGACGCCAAGACCGACTCGTGGTCTATGGAGCAGAACGGCACCGTCAAGGAGATATTCCGCTTTAACAGCGACGGCACCATCATGGCCAGCGTAAACGGCCAGCGCCACAACTTCAGCCTTGACGAGGCCGGCGTGTACGAGGCTCGCATGGCTGCCAACAACGGCGTGTACTTCGCCATGCGCTAAGGAAGCCCCCGAGTCCCCCCAAAAAGGGGGAACCGGCCGCCTCTGCTACTCCTGGAGGCTTCTCTGCAATCATAGAGACCGACCTTTACGTTTCCCCGGACCTGTATTCAGAAACGTAATGGTCGGTCTTTTTCTTTTTACGCGCCCTTTTTACTCCTATGGGCTTGCCCTGATGGGCAGGGACAGGCTGTTGTCTGTGAAAAATCCGTAGCCTCCACCATTGCTACAACCATGGCCGAAATAGCGAAAAACCTTTACACACGGCTGTATATTTATGCAAAACGAGCGGCGATAATGTATAAATATGCAGTCGCAACCACGGTTTTACGGGGTATAATTCCTGAAAAAAATCATCAAACCAGAACGATTTTTGAGGCCATCGGAGCCGTTTCGGGGCATCGCGAGGGCTGCAAAAGTAACAATCTTTTACATAACAAGTGTGTTTAGCACTTTTTTCGCTGCTATTTTCGCCATTTCCGAGGATGGTTTTCGAGGGCGCCGCGATGGTCATTTTGGTGCTCGCGATGGTCATTACGATTCTAATGACCATCGCGAGCGAAAAAATGACGGTTTTCGGGTAGTCTGAAAATGGCCGTTTTCGCCACCGCCACCCTCCCGCCGAGCGTACAGACAGATTACAGAAGGCCGAAAGGGCCTCGCCCGAGGGCGAAAGGCCCGAAATGTATATTTATACATTATCAGAAAAATCTTTACGATACATATCCAAAAGCCATCCGTCAGCATTAGCGGTCAGACAGCCTGCACCTGCACCCAGAGGGGCTTTTTACCTTTTTGCCCTTTTACCTTTTTGCCTTTCCCGGGCACTTTGAGGGGGCGCTCATGGGGGCGCTCAAAAAAATAGATGGGACAGGCACCCGTTTTGCGAAGTTTAATTAGTAACTTTGCAGCTACCAACCCGGCGCCAGGCACAGACAACGCCGGACACCCCACACACCAATTTAAGTTACGAAGAGCATGATAGTATGTATAGCAGAGAAACCCAGCGTGGCTAAGGACATAGCGCGCATCATAGGCGCCACCAACGCACGCGACGGGTATATGGAGGGCAACGGATACCAGGTTACCTGGACCTTCGGGCACCTCTGCTGCCTCAAGGAGCCCAACGACTACGCCGAGAACTGGAAGCACTGGAGCCTGGCAGCCCTTCCCATGATTCCGCCGAGGTTCGGCATCAAGCTCATAGACGACCAGGGCATCAAGAAGCAGTTCGGCGTGATACAGCAGCTCATGTCGGCAGCCGACAGCATCGTCAACTGCGGCGACGCGGGCCAGGAGGGCGAGCTCATACAGCGCTGGGTGATGCAGATGGCCCGCGCCACCTGTCCCGTAAAGCGCCTGTGGATATCGTCGATGACCGACGAGGCCATACGCGAGGGCTTCGCCCAGCTCAAGGACCAGTCGCTCTATCAGCCGCTGTACCTGGCGGGCCTGTCGCGGGCTGTGGGCGACTGGCTGTTAGGCATGAACGCCACCCGCCTGTACACCCTCAAGTACGGCCAGAACCGCCAGGTGCTGAGCATAGGCCGCGTACAGACCCCCACGCTGGCGCTGATAGTGAACCGGCAGAAAGAGATAGACCACTTCAAGCCCGAGACTTACTGGGTGCTGGCCACCATCTACCGCGACACGCAGTTTACCGCCACGCAGGGCAAGTTCACCAGCAAGGAGGAAGGCCAGCAGGCTTTTGCCACCATAGCCGACAAGCCCTTCACGATAACCGGCGTACAGCAGAAGAAAGGCACAGAGACGCCCCCGCACCTCTATGACCTCACATCGCTACAGGTAGACTGCAACAAGAAGTTCAGCTACTCGGCCGAGATGACCCTCAACATCATCCAGGCCCTCTATGAGAAGAAACTCACCACCTATCCACGTGTAGACACCCAGTACCTGTCTGACGACATATACCCCAAATGCCCTGCCATACTCAACGGGCTGACGGAGTACCGCGCGCTGATGCAGCCTATAGCCGGCAAGAAGCTGGCCAAGAGCAAGAAGGTGTTCGACACCTCCAAGGTGACCGACCACCACGCCATCATACCCACCGGAGTGGCCGCACGGGGCATGACAGACATGGAGCGCAACGTGTACGACCTGATAGCGCGGCGGTTCATAGCCGTGTTCTATCCTGACTGCCGCTTTGCCACCACCACCGTTACGGGCCGGGTAGACCAGGTAGACTTCAAGGCCACGGGCAAGGAGATACTGGACCCTGGATGGCGTGCCGTCTACACACGCGATGGCCAGCGCGACGACGACGGCGAGCCACGCGACACCGAGGAGCGCACGCTGCAGTCGTTTACCAAGGGCGAGAGCGGCCCGCACACACCCACGCTGACCGAGAAGCAGACCACCCCACCCAAGTACTATACCGAGGCCACGCTGCTCAGGGCCATGGAGACCGCCGGCAAGTTTGTCGACGACGAGGAACTGCGCGCGGCACTCAAGGAGAACGGCATAGGGCGTCCCTCATCGCGAGCGAGCATCATAGAGACCCTCTTCAAGCGCCACTACATACGCCGCGAGCGCAAGAACCTGCTCGCCACGCCCACCGGGATAGAGCTGATAGGCATGATACACGAGCGCCTACTCACCAGTTGCGAGCTTACGGGCATCTGGGAGAAGAAGCTACGCGACATAGAGCATCAGAAGTACGACGCGGGCCAGTTTATCAATGAGCTGAAAGTACAGATAACCGACATAGTGAACGACGTACTGCGCGACAACACCAACCGCCGCGTCACCGTGACTACCGACGATGATGTCAAGAAGAAGCCTACCAAGCGCAAGGCGGCCCCCCGCAAGACCACGGCGGCCAACGCTACCCAAGCGGCCACCGCCAAGCCCAAGCCGGCCACTACCCCACCCAGGCCAGCCTCCGCCAAGCCCTCGCCCCAGGCCGACCCTATGGTGGGCAAGCCCTGCCCGCTGTGTGGCCAGGGCACCCTCATCAAGGGCAAGAGTGCCTACGGGTGCAGCCGCTGGCGCGAGGGGTGTACCTACCGGCTACCCTTCCGGCAGTAGCCGCTACACATTAGTATATAATAGATGGGGCGAAAGACAATAAACGGCTTTTTATCACGTTTCTCCTATAAACGCTATGATGAAAAGCCGTTTATCCATTATACTCACTGTCATGGCCGCCCTGCTGTGGGGCAGCTGTGGCACCGACCGCAATCTGAAGCGTGGCGACCGCTATCTCGCCCTCGGCGAATACTATGACGCAGCTACCCAGTACCGTAAGGCTTACCAGAAGACATCACCCAAGGACAAGCAGCAACGGGGCATAGCCGCCCAGAAGATGGCCACCTGCTATGCCCGGATCAACCAGGCACAGCGGGCCACGGCAGCCTACGCCAACGCCATACGCTATGGACAGGCCACAACGGCCGACCGGCTGGCCTATGCCCAACAACTGCTCAAGACGGCGGCTTACAAGGAGGCCGCCGACCAGTTCGGCATCGTACTCGACTCCATGCCAGGCAACGTACTGGCTCAGAACGGCCTGCAGTCGGCCCAGAAGGCGCCGGCGATAAAGCAGGCTGGGTCGCGGTACAAGGTTAAGCGCATGGACGTGTTCAACTCGCGCCGGGCCGACTACAGCCCAGTGCTGGCAGGCGACAACTACGACCGCCTGTACTTCACCTCGACGCGCAACGAGGCTGCAGGCGACGAGCTGAGCGGCATTACGGGTACCAAGAACGGTGACATATTCGTATCGGCAAAGGATGACAAGGGCAAGTGGTCCAAGCCTGAGCCCGTGGAGGGCGGTCTGAACACCGCGTACGACGAGGGGGCCTGCACCATCACGCCCGATGGCCGCGAGATGTACCTTACACAGTGTACCACCGACCCGGCATCGCCCAGATATGCCGAGATAGCCACCGCCAGCCGCAGCGACGCGGCCTGGGGCAAGGCCAGCAAGGTAGAGATAACCCGCGACACGCTGTCGAGCTACGCCCACCCCGCCCTGTCGCCCGACGGGCAGTGGCTGTACTTCGTCTCGGACATGCCAGGGGGCTTGGGCGGACTGGACATCTGGCGCGTGCGCCTCACCACGGCCGGCCTGGGTGGGGTAGAAAACCTGGGCGCGCCCATCAACACCCCGGGCGACGAGATGTTTCCCACCTTCAGGCCCAATGGCGACCTGTATTTCTCCAGCAACGGACACCCCGGACTGGGCGGCCTGGACATCTTCATTGCCAAGGTCAACAGCCAGGGCCGTTACGAGCTCTACCACCCCGGCTACCCCCTCAACTCGCAGGGCGACGACTTCGGCATGACCTTCGAGGGCCCGCACAACCGGGGCTACTTTGCCTCTAACCGGGGCGACGGCCGTGGCTGGGACAAGATATACTCCTTTGAGAACCCCGAAATCGTCAACACCGTCAAGGGATGGGTCTACGAGATGGATGGCTATGAACTGCCGGCCGCACAGGTGTACATGGTGGGCAACGACGGTACCAACAAGCGGATAGTGTTAAAGAGTGACGGCTCCTTTACCGAGGTGGTGCGTCCCGGAGTAAGCTATGTGCTGCTGGCCACCTGCAAGGGCTACCTGAACCATAAGGAGGAGGTAACCATAACGCCCACCAGCGAGTCTGAAGAGAAGGTACTGCAGTTTCCGCTGGCCTCTATCACCGCCCCGGTACTGATAGACAATATATTCTACGACTTTGACAAGGCCACGCTGCGCCCCGAGTCTACCCGGGCCCTCGACGAGCTGGTTACCCTGCTCCGCGAGAACGGCAACGTAACCATCGAGTTGAGTGCCCACTGCGACTACAAGGGCAGCGAGGAGTACAACAAGCGCCTGTCGCAGCGCCGCGCCGAGGCCGTGGTCGACTATCTTACGGCTAAGGGTATCGCGCGCGACCGCCTTACCCCCGTGGGTTACGGCAAGGACAAGCCCAAGGTTATCAAGCGCAAGCTGACCGAGCGCTATCCCTGGCTCAAGGAGGGCGACGTCCTTACAGAAGCCTTCATTGGCAAGCTGGACAAGGATAAGCAGGAGGTGGCTAACCAACTTAACCGCCGCACCGAGTTTATAGTCCTCCGTACCACCTATGGCATGTTTGACGACCAGGGCAAACTCAAGAAAAAACCGCAGTCGCACCCCCAGCAGGACGAGGAGCGCGACGGCGGTATCAATATAGTGTTCCGGTAAGGCGGCCTATGCCCTGAGCGACAGCTGGCGGGCCGTACGCCACAGGGCCACCATGACCATGACGTACAGAGCAGCCCCCATGAGCCAGGGTGACACGTGGGGCGTGCTGACGACCGACAGGCCGGCCACCACGTTGGCCACCACGTCGATGGCCACGGATGCCAGCTGGCCCACGGCATTGCCGGCCACGGCCAATGCCACGCCGGCCACTATACACACATACATCCACAGTCTGCTAAGCCGGTAAGCCCGGTCGGGCAGACTGCGCATGACGCGGTGTGAGAACCCGTCATCGGGCACCGAGGGCTTCCGCTCACTCAGGAAGTCTATCAGCAGCTTGTCATCGTTATCTATCATATCCATTCTGTTTTAAGTAATCAGCCAGTTTCTTCTTGCCACGCGCCAGATGCGACTTGACGGTGCCACCGGGCATATCCATAATCTGCGCGATGCGGTCTATAGGTTGGCCCTCCATCAGCTGGAGTACCACGCAGGCACGCTCAGTGGGCCCCAGGATACCGAGGGCCTGCTGCAGGTCCATGCGCAGGGGCCCGTCGCTACTCTGGGCGCTGCGACTCATCACGCTGTGCGAGTCGAGCGGGTCGCTGGGGCGCTGGCGCTTCACGTGGTCGTAGTACACATTGTAGGCAATGCGGTAGAGCCAAGTGCCAAAAGTACTCGCGCGCCTGAAAGCACCGATATGGGTGTACGCCTTGATAAAGGTGTCCTGCGCCAGGTCGTCGCTCAGCGCCGCGTCGCCCAACGTCTGCGTCAGGAAGAAGCGCCGCACAGGCTCCTGATAGCGCTCGACAAGGCGCCCAAAGGCGCGCTTGTCGTGTAGCACCACTGCCTGGGTTATCCACTTTATCTCTTCGAGGTCTTTCACCGTTTTCGTGGTTTATCGTACCTGTATCAGAGTTTATCGGGGGTGTCGCCGCCGTCATCGGCAGGAGTGCCGTCATCATCGGTGCGGGGGGCGTCATCATCGGTGTGGACACCGCTGTCGCTGGCCGGTGCACTGGTCTTCACGATGACCAGCTGGCCCACACCATAGCAGAGTACCAGGGCGCCGATGCCTGCTAAGAAGGCCGAGCCCCAGATGGCAAACATGAGTACCAGGCCGGCACCGATAGACACATTGCGTATGCCGGTACGCCACAGGTCGGCGGCAGGAACAGCCTGCTTGCCACAGAGGCCCTCGGGGATGGGCTGGCCTTTCTCGATGGCTTTCTGAGCCAGTTCCATACGTGCCCTGGACCGCTTGAAGAGATAGCGCAGCAGCACGATGAGCACGATGAACGGGAAGGCCAAGAATATGAGCACCGCCACGACAAACACAAAGGGCAGTATACTGTCATTGAAGTCTGACAGGCCATGCCAGAAACCTCCGGCTGTAGACATGGCTTCCTCCAGGTCGTCGGCGTCATCATCGTCGTCGGCATCTACGGCCGCCGTGGGTGTCTGGGCATGGGCCGCCGTGGTATCCGAGTAGGCGGCTACGCCCTGGGCCTGCGTGGTGTCTATCACAGCCGTAGAGGTTATTTTAAGATGGTTACGGTGGTGGGGGGCAGCCATGGCTGAGGTTATACCCATGGTCAGCGCCAACATGAATAGTACTAATAATCGTTTCATATTCTATCGTTTTTTGATTTTTTCTATCCATTAGACGCATTGGAATGGTAATTAGTTGCAAAATAACGAAAAAAAGTCTATTTTTGCAAGCGTTTAGACGACTAAAGTAATGAATGTACCCGCCGATTTTGCTGATTACACGCGCCTCCTTATGGGCCAGCAGTTGTATGGCCGCCTGGAGCGTGGACTGGACTGCGAGCCGCCCGTGAGCATACGCCTCAACCCGTTTAAGGCGGGGCGCGGCACCCACCAGGCCGGCATCACCATGAGCCATGAGCCTATAGGCTGGTGCGACGAGGGCTACTGGCTGGAGCGGAGGCCCAACTTTACCTTTGACCCGTTGCTGCACGCGGGCTACTACTATGTGCAGGAGTCGGCGTCGATGTTTGTAAGCCACGTACTACGGCAAGTGGTCTCCGGGCCATGTACCGTGCTCGACCTGTGCGCGGCCCCCGGCGGCAAGTCGACCGCTGCCCGCACAGTACTGCCCGCCGGCAGCCTGCTGGTATGCAATGAGCCCATGCGCCCGAGGGCCCAGGTGCTGAGCGAGAACATCCAGAAATTCGGTCACCCTGATGTCGTCGTGACCAACAACTATCCCCGCGACTTCCGCAAGGCCGGCATCTGCTTTGACGTCATCATCGCCGATGTTCCCTGCTCTGGCGAGGGCATGTTCCGCAAGGACGGCGGGGCTGTCGATGAGTGGAGCCGTCAGAATGTAGACAACTGCCAGCGCCTGCAACGACAGATTATAGAGGATATATGGCCCTGTCTGAAGCCGGGCGGTGTGCTGGTGTACTCGACATGCACCTTTAACGCGCTGGAGAACGAGGACAACCTGGCCTGGATAACCACGGAGATGGGGGCCGAATACATTAATATACATACGCAGCCCGACTGGCACATCACGCCGGCTCTGACAGGTACTGCCACGGCTTACCGGTTCATACCGGGCGTGTCGCGCAGCGAGGGGCTGTGCATGGCGGTGCTCCGCAAGACGGGGGGCGACACACTGACCACCCGCAAGGCCCGCGAGGCCAAGGGGCGCGAGGCTAAGGCCACCGGCCGGCCACTGCCAAAGACCGACGTAACCGCGTGGCTGACAGACGCAGATGCCTACGCCGTCGTCTCCGAGGGCGACATGGTGAGGGCCATCCCCCGGGCATGGGCTGCGGAGTACCGGGCCATAAGCCGCAATATGAAGGTGATGCACGCGGGCATAACCATGGGCACCATAAAGGGGCGCGACCTCATAGCCCACCCCTCGCTGGCCCTGTCGACAGCCCTGAGCCGCAGCACCGTACCCCAGGCCGAGGTGGGCTACGCACAGGCCATAGCCTATCTGCGCAAGGAGGCCATCAGCCTGCCCGGGGAAACTCCGCGTGGCACGGTGCTGATAACCTATCATGGCGCAGCCCTCGGCTTTGTAAAGAACTTAGGCAACCGGGGCAACAACCTGTACCCCCAGGAATGGCGCATCAAGAGTACGCACATCCCTGATGACGAACCGAAAATTTTAAGTATATGAAACAATATCTCGACTTACTCAACCGCATCCTGACAGAGGGCCACCAGAAGACCGACCGTACCGGCACGGGCACCCTGAGTGTCTTCGGCCATCAGATGAGGTTCAACCTGGAGGAGGGTTTCCCTCTCCTCACCACCAAGAAGGTGCACCTGAAGTCCATCATCTACGAGCTGCTGTGGTTTCTGCGCGGCGACACCAATGTGCGCTATCTGCAGGAGCACGGAGTACGTATCTGGAACGAGTGGGCTGACGAGAACGGCGACCTGGGCCCCGTCTACGGACACCAGTGGCGGTCGTGGCCCGACTACAAGGGTGGAACCATAGACCAGATACAGAACGTGATAGACACCATCAAGGCTCACCCTGACTCGCGGCGCATGATGGTGACCGCCTGGAACCCTGCCGAGGTCGACGAGATGGCTCTGCCGCCCTGCCACTGCCTCTTCCAGTTCTACGTGGCCGACGGCCGCCTAAGCCTGCAGCTCTACCAGCGTTCGGCCGACACCTTCCTCGGCGTTCCCTTCAACATCGCCTCTTACGCCCTGCTCCTCCAGATGATGGCCCAGGTCACCGGGCTCCGTGCCGGCGACTTCGTACACACCACGGGCGACACCCATCTGTACCTGAACCACCTGGACCAGGCCCGGCTGCAGCTTACGCGCACCCCACGCCCTCTCCCCAAGATGGTCCTCAACCCCGAGGTTACCAACCTGTTCGATTTCAAGTACGAAGACTTCCAACTCACCGACTATGACCCTTGGCCGCACATCCCGGCACAGGTATCGGTATAACCGCCATCATCACACCTACTATGCGTATCAACATTATAGCTGCCGTGGCACGCAACCGCGCCATAGGACTTGACAACAAACTCATATACTGGCTTCCCAACGACCTGAAGCGCTTCAAGCAGCTCACCACAGGCCACACCATCATCATGGGGCGCCACACCTTTGAGTCACTGCCCAAGGGGGCGCTACCCAACCGGCGCAACATCGTGCTCAGCCGTAGCCAGGGCCACTTCGAAGGCTGCGACACCTATCGCTCGCTCGACGAGGCGCTGGCCCACTGTTCGCCCGACGAGGACGTGTACATCATCGGTGGGGCCAGTGTGTACACCCAGGCCATAGGCCGCGCTGACAGACTGTGTCTCACTGAGGTAGACGACACGCCTGAGGATGCCGACGCTTTTTTCCCGCCTTACGACGACTGGCATGAGGTGTGGCGCGAGGCTCACGGTACTGACGAGCGCCATGCCCACAGCTACGCCTTTGTAGACTATTGTCACCAAGAAAAAAGTAACAAGGTAAAAGGGTAAAAAGGGTAAAAAACATGGGAACGTAAGCTGCCCCTCCCTACGCCCCGACTATCTGCTAAACCATAAAGCTCAACGGCTCTCCTGCCATTGCATGGAGAGCCGTTGGGCTTTATGGTTGCCTTGCCTGCGAGAGCGGCTTACTCTGTTGGCTCGGGTACTAACGTTTCCTCGTCGACGATATCGTCGGGTATGGGAAGCTGACGGTCTATCACCGCATTAAACGACACGATGGTCTCGCTACGAGACAGGCCCAGGGGCTGCAGCCTGTCGTGTATAATGTTAAGCAGATGATGATTGTTGCGGGCATATATCTTGATAAACATATCATAGCCACCCGTAGTATAATGACACTCGGTCACCTCGGGTATCTGCTTGAGCTTTTCGACCACTGCGTCAAACTGCTCGGGGTTCTTCAGATACAGGCCCACGTATGCGCAGGTCTCATAACCTATCCTCTCGGGGTCAATGATGAACCGCGAGCCCTTCAGCACGCCCAACGAGGTCAACTTGGCTATGCGCTGATGGATGGCAGCCCCGCTCACATTGCAGGCTCTGGCCACCTCAAGAAAGGGAAGACGCGCGTTTTCTGCCACCAGATTAAGGATTTTCTTATCCAATAAGTCCAAATTACGATATGCCATAAATAATTATATTTTGATGGCAAAGTTACGAAAAAATAAGGACAACCGATGCGTTAGCGACGAAAAAAGTTACAATATGTCATACTTAACGTTTTTTATCAGTAGCCGTATAGCATATTTTCAGGGCCTGTGCGCGGCGCAGGGCGGTCTTTACGTCCTGCATGACACCCATCTTGGTGTGGCGGTCGGCCTTGATAGATACGGTCATCTGCTGCTGGTCGGCGGGAGCCATGCGCTGGCGCTCGGCAGCCATGTAGTCGGTAAGCTCGTCGGTGGTTACCAGCTTGTCGTTAAGCTGTATGCGGGTGGGGCCGCCGGGTACCCCCGTGGGTGTACCTATATAGATGTAGGAGATGGCCGACTTCTTGACCAGACGGGTAAGCTGGGTGCCCTGGGGTACCTGGAAACGCACCTTGACGGTGTTCTTCTGCATGTGGGTGACGATCATAAAGAAGAAGAGCACCGTGAATATCAGGTCGGGTAATGAGGAGGTGTTCAGCCCGGGCACCTCGTGCGACCGCCGCCGTAGTATGCTCATACGTGGGGCCCTCCCTGGCCCTGGTAGCTCTCTACGATGCGCTGCGGACAGGCGCTGCGCACGGCATCGCGCTGGGCTGGCGTACAGGCAGCGTACCCGTGGCCGTAGAGCCGGTGGGCTGTACGGTCGCGCAGATGCTGGTAAGCAGCCACCAACTGATTTTGTAACTGGAAGTAGGTGTCGTAGTCGGCCGCAGGGTCTATCTGCAGCGAGATGATGTGCCGCCGGCCACGACTGGCAACAAACTGCTCTACACGGGCAGCCACCCCACTTACGGCAACCACCTGCCCATCGGCCATGAGCTGGTTATGGGCCGTAATGGTGTACGTGAGCACATCGCGGCTATCCACCTCGGTAGCCGGCTGCTCCCTGGTCTCAGCCGGAGGCAGCTGGCGCGTAAGCCCCTTGTCCTGGTCCATCGAGGTGGTAACCAGGAAGAAGATAAGCAGCACGAATGAGATGTCGGCTGTAGAC
>CAKPRX010000015.1 GCA_934183135.1 uncultured Prevotella sp. | reverse complement strand
TCTATGGTCTGCGAGTGGGTGGCGCGGGCGTACCATTTGCCCGGGTAGTGCGAGTTGGAACGGTTGTCCTGGTAAAGTCTGTAGTTAATCATAGTGTGTTTTTCCTTTCATTTTTTTAGCGGGGCCTGTCGGTTTTATAACGGTGGACGGCCCCGGTGGTTAATACTTGTAGATTGTAAAAATAATGTGCAGTCCGAATGGCCTCGTAGGTGATGGGCCTTTCGGGCTCAATGGTGGTGGTGTATCTTCTCATAAAAACTCGCGGTGGTATCTTCTGATAAAAAACTTGGGGTGTATCTTCTGAATAAGAAAAAAGGTCTGCCCATACCCTCGCGGGCGGGGGCGAGATGGTGATTGTTAATCCGAGATAACGTAGGTATAGTGTATATAGGAAATTGATTTCCCCCGTATCTTCCTTGGGGGGCTGAGGGTGTATCTGGCGTGTTTGTGGGGTGTATCTCTCTCCGTAGAAAACGCGGGTTACAGGATGTAGGTACCTATGGCGGGATGGGCCTGGTTGAGGGCGTGGTTCATCTGCGTGCCCTCGCGGATGGCCTGTGTGGCGTAGCGTCCGGCCTCGGGATGGAAGAGGCGCAGTCGCTCGTCGTCCGACAGCTGGCCTGGGTCGAATATGTCCGTCCGGGTTAGCTCGTATCCCCGCTCGGCACGCCTTAGAAGCCCCATCTGTAGCAGGTCGCGCAGGTAGGTCTCGGCTGTGCGTCGGGCCATTCCGAGCCGCTGGGCTATCTCTGTGGCTGACAGCATACACAGGTTGGTGGCGTTTAGGCAGAGGGTCTTCAGCTGGGCGGCAAATCCCTTGTGGCGTAGGGGCAGCTCCAGGCTGAGCAGCCGCTCTACATCTATGCGGCAGTAGTGTGCCGTGGTCAGCTGGTAGAGGTTCTTGCGGTGAAAGGGCTCCGTCACGGTGTGGCGCCTTACCAGGCGGGCCTTTACCATGTGCGCTATGTGCCGCCGTACGGTGCTCACGTCTATCCGTAGCATGTCGGCCAGGGTCTGCTCGCATACTGCCGATCGGTAGGTTATATAGTCGCTCTTCTGTGCCAGGGCCATGAAGGTGGCGGCCTCGGCTGGTGTAAGCAGGGCGATGTGCTGGGTTATGTTGCGGTATCGGCTTAGCCCCGGTCCGTTGTGCCCACGGTGGGCGCGGTGTGGTGTAGTGCTGCGTGTCATACGTTTTCTACGGTTTTTCTGATTAGTAATATGCTTAAATTTAATTATTTTTTCTGAATAATCAAAGTGTTTTTGTCACTTTTTTTCTATTTATAACCATTTTTTTATGCCCTATAAGCTGCATTTTCTTGCGCTAATTATACGTTAATTAATCTTAAATACCAAAAATAGTGTGATAGATATTTTGGGCGTAGCAGAATTAATCCTTACATTTGCAGCACGACATCTGATAATCGGTCATTGAGGTATTGATTAATAGGTAAACCCAGTCGTCGCCTGGCGCGAAGTATCCTGGCAGAGAGCCCGTACCGATAGAGCATGTCTCGGCAGAGGCACATCGGGGCCCTCGCATATCAGGCGTATCGCGCAGCTTTAATCCACCATTCCACCGACGGCTGCTACTATCGCTCACCGCACTCCGGGGGGGGAGTATGTCCCATGTATAATGGCTATATGGGCAGTAATGGGGCTGTCTGTAACCCGCTGACACATAGCTATAACCGAGTGGCTGCGCAGAATTTGCGCGGAGGTGCGCAGAATTTGCCTACCAACTGCGCAGAATTTGCGCGATATACTAATACCTATATACTAATACCTATTCACCCCACACCTTGACAGGTGCAGGGATGCTGGCTAAAAAGGATGAAGACCCACTCTAAGACCTCTCCGAAAGGGGGAGGGTTACCGGGATGGGGAACGAGAAAAAGAACATCAGTCTTACAATAAAAACGAGGGTATAACCCGACGAAAAAGAAAGTTTCACTTATGACAGAAAAACCGACAGAAAACATCATGGCCAGGGCATCCGTAAGGCGGATGGGCCCACTGGTATTCGAACCGCCATAGCCCCCGTCATCGCGGGCTGCGTGGGTATGCTCTCACCCGAAACGGGGCATCACACCGCGGCGCATCAGGAGAGAAAACTCGGGCGAGGCCACATAATCCAGGGCACCCGCCAGGGCTCAGAAAGTGCGCCCACTCCTCATTCCCTTTTGACAGGGGGAGGGGAAAACTAACAAAAAGACAACAAAAGAATTTTAATCCAAAAAACTGAAAAACTTATGAGATTAACAATTACAAGACAGCGCCTCACGGCCTTGTTCGCAGCCCTCATGCTGTGTGTTGGGGCGCAGGGACAGGACATAACCGATTCCAATGGCTTTAGTTATATGGTAAACACGGACGACAACACGGCCATGTTAGCCGATGTTGGCACTAATACTCAATCCGAAATCGTTATCCCCGACAATGTTACTGCAGAGGACGGAAACACGTATCGTGTAACCAGCTTAATGGCAAAATGCTTCTGGAAATGTTCAGACTTGACATCCGTCACTATTCCGTCATCCGTGAAGAATTTGGGAGAATGGTGTTTTGGTCATTGCACGAACTTGGCTTCTGTCACCATTCCCGAATCGGTTACGAGTTTAGGTGCTGGCTGTTTTTATAATACTGGGTTAACCTCTATTACCATTCCATCTTCTGTGACCAGTATAGGCAAGGAATGTTTTAAGGGCTGTTCAGGGGTGAAATCTATCACCATTCCCTCTTCCGTGACAAGTTTGTCGGAAGGATGCTTTTCTGGCTGTACGAGTTTGGCCTCTGTTACTATCCCAGAGTCTGTAACTACACTTGGGGCAAGTTGCTTTTCGGGCTGTGCGAGCTTAACATCAGTCACAATCCCCTCGTCGGTTACCAGCTTAGGAAATAAATGCTTCTTCAAGTGCTCGGGGCTGACCTCTATAGTCCTGCCCACATCGGTTACTGGTTTAGGGGATGATTGCTTCCAGGATTGTACCAACTTGGCAACGGTGTATGCCAGTCTGCAAGGAGTGTATGTAAGTAATTTTAAGGGGAAGATTCCTACAGATAAGCTAAGGACCTATATCCAGTTTGGTAGTAGCGCCAAGCCAAACAAGTATGCAACTTTATGCCTAAAGAACCGAGTATATCTGAAATCTGGAACCTGCGAAAACATGGGAGCGGTATATACTGTATCGGAAATAAAAGATGGCGATGCTGTTCTGGCTAAAGTGACAGACGGAAAATTGGAGCCAGGTGTAGCCTATATAGTAGAGAATCAGAATCCAGAGGGACTGACCATCCCTAATGGGGCTGTATTTACCCTTTCGGACGAAGAGGGCCAATTAGTGGAGAACGCTTTATTGCAAGGAACATTTGAAGACATCTATGCCCCCGCGGGCTCGTATGTATTGCAGTCTGATGGAAAATTCCACGTGGTAGCCGAGGGCTATCCTATCAAGGTCGGGGCTTATCGTGCTTACCTCAATGTAACTAATGGCACCCATGTCCAGGCTCTGTCCATGCAATTTGGAGGAGAGACAACAGGTATAGACGGTATAACCGAAACCAAGAAAGAGGCTAACCCCTATCTGTACGATTTGACAGGTCGCCGCGTAACCTCTCCGCAAAAGGGGCAGGTATATATACGCAGTGGCAAGAAAGTACTCTATTAATATCTCAGAACCATTAAAACTGACAACTATTATGAAGAAGTATATAAAACCAGAAACAGAACTGATAAAGCTGAATACTCAAGGTAATATTTTACTCGCAATGAGCGATGTCCGTGCTACAGAACCAGCCTGTGCCCCCCGTTACTACTCAGATGACGAGGACGAAACCGATGCTACCGGTACCAGTTGGTAGAGCCGTCGCCAGACAGGTCCCTTACGGATAGGCCTGCCTGCAAGACAATAATCAGCCACTAAGGCAAAAAAATCAGCCAGCAAGGCAAAACAAACTCCGCCCGCTGGCATGTTAACAATCTGTAATCCCGGCCCCGCCCTCCTTCTCATCAGGAGGTTCGGGGCCCTTTCTTTTTAGGATTACTGACATTTCTCCATGACCTTGATGGATTTATCTGTGGGCGAACCAAGATGGGGGATTACCCTTTCTCTAACAAATTCTTGTCTGTTAGAAAATCCAATAGGCCAATAGTCAACACCCCAAGTTCATCCTCCTTACGGTGAATGTCGTCTCCGGTAATTATAATTTTTCGGAAATGGTCGTTGATTGACAATAGTGGTCGACGCTCTTGCGCCTCTTTTTCTGCTGACGGCATGTGGAAAGCCGATTGTATGTAAATACGATATGGAGGGCGATTTACCACAAAGTCTACTTCCAAATGTTTTCTGACAAACTTCCCGTTCTCGTCCTTACCTCCAAGTTCTATTAGACCGACATCCACATTGTAGTTACGGCTACGTAGCTCGTTGTATATAATATTCTCCATAATATGCGTTTCTTCCTGCTGGCGGTAGTTGAGGATAGCTGCACGGATACCTACATCGGCAAAGTAGTATTTTGTCTCGGTGCCTATATACTTTCTGCCCTTTACATCATAGCGCAGCGTCTCTTCTATGAGAAAAGAGTCTTTCAGATAATCGATATATTGTTTTATGGTATTTCTTTTTATGGCTACACCTTGTGCTGACTGGAAGGTGTTGGCTATTCTGGTTGGATTCGTGGAGGAACCTATGCCTGAAGCAAGTACGCGTACCAATTCTTTCAGTCCTTCGGGATTGCGTAATTGGTTGCGCTCTATCACATCACGTAGATAGGTTGTCTCATATAACCCACGCAGATAGTCGGCTTTCTTCTCTTCCGTTTCTAACAGGGCCACTTGAGGCAGTCCGCCAAAAGTGTAATATTCTTGCCATGCCTTACGAATGTCTCCCCCTATGCCTTTGAAATATTCATCAAAGGTGAGTGGCCAGATGCGTATCTCGTCGCCCCTGCCACGAAATTCTGTTACGATGTCACTTGACAAGAAGCGAGAGTTAGACCCCGATACATATACATCGACATTCCTCATGTGAGTCAGACTAAGGATAACCTCGACAAACTCATCTACAAGTTGAACCTCATCCAAAACTACATAATAGGGATTGCTGTCATCCCCAATCTTTGAGTCTATATAGTCAAGCAAGGCTTCAGGCTTCCTCAACCGCTTGTTTCGGAAGTCATCAAACTGTATTTCGATGATGTGATTATCGGTCACCCCGTGTTCCAACAGCCAGTTATGCCAGATGTCAAACAACAGAAAGGACTTCCCACATCGTCTGACTCCAGTTATAATCTTTACGAGCCCGTTGCCACGTCCTGCGATTAGTTCATCCAAGTATTTCTTACGTTCGAAAAACATATTACGGTACAATTTGTGATATTAGTATCAAATTTTGTACCGCAAAGATAAGGCTTTTATCTCAAAAAGTGGCATAAATGATGGAAAAATCTGCAATCAGGGGCCTTCTCTCCCTCTTTTCCTTTAGGGATACCATGTGCCACAAGCAGTCTGGATGTATGCAGAGGACCGATAAATTAACTTATTTTAAGTGGAAAACATTGCAAAAGTTTTCTACCATCGTGTGCGGTGTTCTTTTCAGAACGGTGCTGGCTTCAGAGGCTGATGTCCTTTATGGGTATTTCCATCTCGCCCAGTTCTATCATCGCATTGAAGAGAGCCACCTTGCGGGCTTTCATCAGATGGGTCAGTGTGAGGTCGGCTTCCTGTATGATGCCACGGTCTAAGAGGTAGGCACGCTTGGTTCCGCATAGTAGGGGATGTCTTGGGGTAAGCCACTGCCGGCCGTCATAGATGGCCAGGTTGGTGAATGAGGTATCCGTTAAAAGGCCCTGCCTTACGATGATTACCTCGTCGCAGTCGCCCCTCATCGCAGCCAGAGTATTGAGACGGCTTCGGTCGGTGCTCTTAAAGGGATATTCTATCGTGTCGTCTTCCACTACCCGCAGCGAGTGGATGTCGCGCATGGTGTATGGGGCATACGTTACCGCCTCTATCCCCTGTCCGCCATATACCACGCGGGCCTTGTATGAGTCCATCTCCCCATTGGGCACCACCACCATCGCTAATGACGGGATAATCGCCGGACATAGCGCTGGGAAGAAATGGCGCAGGGTTCGCTCCATCCGTGCCTGATGATAGGCTATGGCCTGCACCCGTCCGTCCTTTATCTTGATGGTCTCTACAAATTGCTGCTCAGTCGCCATACTGTCTTTCCTGTTAATAAGATGTCATTCTATGGGCAGATACACTTTCTGCAGTACCTCCTCGTACTCTTTCCGGCAGAGGCTCTTACAGGTAATGCCGCCACCAGCCTTGAAGTACATGCCGCTCGCGTCGCGCTCTATAAACCGTATCATCACGGCCGAGTTAAGGCTTCCACCGTCACAGATGCCCATGATGCCGGTATAGAAACCACGGTCGTAGCCCTCGGCCTCGCGTATTATCTCCATCGTCTTGTCCTTGGGAGCCCCCGTAATGGAACCGGCAGGCAGCATCGCAGCCAAAATATCGCCGATATGCGCCCGATAATCTGACGGCAACCGCCCGCTTATCTCCGAACTGGTCTGGAGAATATCCCCCTTGTTGGTGTGCAGCCTGTCGATATAGCGATACCTGTCTACCCGCACATCACAGGCCACACGGCTCAGGTCGTTGCGTATCAGGTCTACTATCGTGGCGTGCTCAGCAGCCTCCTTCGCGTCGCCCATCAGCACCTGTACGGCATCCGGTGTGGCAGCGTCTATCGTTCCCTTCATGGGATAAGAGAATATCCGCCCGCCCCGTATCCTGACGAATGTTTCCGGCGAGAAACACACTATCTCCTTGCCCTCACTTCCTACGTGGTTAAGCCATAGCCTGTATTTGCCCCTCGTCCGCCTAAATATTTCGCCGAGCGAGAGGTCGCTGTCTACCGCCACCCGGCAAGTCAGGTTTACCAGATAGCTGTTGCCATCTAAGATATGCTTTCTTACCAGGTCGAAACTTCTCCTGTAATTAGCCATATTCGGCGCTTCGACCTCCCACTTAGGTTGCCTGGCAAGTGGCGCAAGTGGCACAGGCCTGATATTGGTGACACCCTCAAAGTCGTACAGGCACTCACGCGAGTCTATCTCTGCCAGCTTATGTATATACGCCTCAGTACCCAGGTAGTCGATGACGAAGAGAAACGGCTCCCCCTCGCCAGCTAACCGGTTGATGCGCTCTATAATATCTTGCTTCATGGTTACCGCTGAAATGTATCATGCCATCTATCCGCCTGCAAAAGTAGGGCATTTCCCGGAGAACGCCAAGCAAGTAGGTCACAGGATTAGCGGCCGATGCCATAATTGTTGGCGGCAGGCTCTGTATCGGCTCATCAACCATAAAATGAACTTTCAAATAACAAAGGAGGAAAAGGAAAAATTAAGGAGTATTTAGAGGACAAAAAGCAAAAATGCCATTGAAGATTTGCTTGCTTCTGAAATAATGCGTAAATTTGCAGTAATAGTTCCCACCACGCTTCCCGTAGAACAGCGAACCAGGGTGGGACTTTTACTTTTTATACGTTTATGATATATTCAAAACAGCCCTTAGACTATTAACAAAAGGAGGAAAGAAGCCTTGTGTAGTTGTATGGAAATATCTCCATATTGCTTCTTTTTACAGCGTATAATGGCTATCTTTGTATTCTCTATAAAGCATATTTCATCAAGCTAATATTTATATATGGGAATTATACTATTATTACTCATGGTCGGCTTTCTGATTTTCCTTAGAAGAAAGTTTCGTGCTTGGAAGACAAATGTGAAAGGCAAAATTTCCGAGCATCTTGTTTACCATAAGATGTTACAGTTATCAGACGAATACACCATATTCAATGACCTGTTATTTGAAAGCAACGGCTATTCAACCCAAATAGATCATCTGGTAGTATCTCCCTATGGCGTATTTGTCATTGAGACCAAAGGCTATAAGGGCTGGATATTTGGCGGTGAGAATACTGAGTATTGGACACAGAGTCTGTATGGCAATAAATATCAGTTTTACAACCCTATAAAGCAAAATGAAGGGCATGTGAGATATTTACGATATTTATTAAGAACTTCTGCATACATTCCCATCATTCCAATCGTGGTGTTTGGCAACTCTGCGGAGATTAAAGCCCATGTAACCAACCATATCGTTGTCAATAGGAGGCATTTGACGAGGGCGATAAGGCAATATCAGAATCGGGTTATCACCGATGATACGCTTCGTTGGATTGTGGCAAAGATTCATAGTAGCTATACCGTAGCACACAAGGAGGAAACGAAAAGCCATAAGGCAAATGTTGAAGCTCGTAGGTATCGGAGTAAGGTTAATGTCAGAAATGGTATTTGTCCTGATTGTGGAGGGCAACTTGTTTTGCGAAGAGGAAAGTACGGTTCATTCTATGGATGTTCCAATTATCCCAAATGTAAATTTACAACCAATCGGTGAGCGATGTATCGGGCTATTCTGTTCATCGCCTGAAGCATGCGCTCCAGTCGGCTTCTGTCTCTACTCCGTTCTCTCATAGATTAATATTATGTCGTGGTCGGCAGTTTCCTGTGCGAAGGGAAACAGTGTTCCGTCTGACACCAAATCGACCTTGCGGCCTAAGAGCTCCTCTATCTCACTCCACATCCCGAAGAATTTCAGGCCTATCGGCTTACTCTTATTATTGTTTTCTTGTATCTTGCTGATGCGAAGTTACATTTTTTATTCGTCGCCACAATGATTGGCGTTCTTTTTTATTACCTTAGCATCAGTTTTTCAAAAATAATTTAACTTTTGGTTAGTTTTTCGACCTTCTCAACTGTATAGATAGTGTATATGAGACAAGAACAGAACATAGAATACCTTTTCAGAAGTCATTACGAGGCTATGTACAATCTGGCCAGATACCTCCTCGGCGATGACGATGAGAGCAGAGATGTGGTGAGCGATGTCTTCACCCAGCTGTTGGAGTCATCTACTGTACTGATACCAGGTACCGAGCGCGCCTATCTTATGCAGAGTGTGCGTCACCACTGCTTCAACCTGATAGCCCACAAGAGCGTGCGCCAGCGAGTGGCCCGACTGCTTACCGACAGTGCCGACATCGTGCTCGATGCCGATACCGACAGCCGACTCGACCGCCTGATGCACCTCGTCGACCACCTTGAGCCGCCCCTACGCCAGCAGATTTTCCGTCTGCGCTACCTACAGGGGCAGTCGTACCAAGAGGTAGCCCAGGCCACAGGTGTAAGCAAGGTGACGGTGTACCACCATCTGTCTCAGGCCATAGAATGGATAAAAAGTAAGACACTAAAATGAGCAAAACAATGACAGACATGACAAAAGACGAAAAGCGGATGATGCTGTACGATGTGCAGGAGCATCCCGAGCGTTATACCGACGAGCAGATAGAGCGTCTGCTGGCCGATGAGGACATCCGTTCATTCTTCGACGCTAATGTCCTCGCACGAATGGCCGGCACTAAGGCCCATCCGCAGCTGGTGGATATAGACCAGGCATGGCGCCACTTCCAGTCCCATCACCCATCGGCCACATCGCCTACGGCCCATTACTGGCTCAAGGCCGCCGCCTCGGTAGTAGGCATCATCTTCATCTCGGGCATGGTCTACGCCGCCGTCACCCAGGGATGGTTCTCCTCCCATACGGCCGACGCCCCTGTAGTTGTTCAGACCGTACAGCGCGCCAGCCCAGCCCCAGCCACCCTCAAGACCCAGACCGATGACACCGCCCCCGCAGACACGCTCAAGCCCGTGGTGTTCGACAATGTTAAGTTGGGCGACATCCTCACCCAGATGGCCGCTTATTACAAGGCCCGTGTAGAGTATGCCCATCCAGAGACCCAGCACATCCGCCTCTACTTTACCTGGGACAGGCAGAAACCGCTGCAGCAGAATATAGAACTCCTCAATGCCTTTGAGCATATACACATCAGCTACACTGGGCAGACCATCAAGGTAGAGTAGACACCTACTGCCCATCGCCACACCGCCCTGGGCCTCTCCTACAGACTCATCCATAACGAAAGCTAACTCTGGGTTACGGCTCAGGGTTGGCTTTCTTCAAATCCCTGCTCATCGCCTAAACTTGCTGATGCGAAGTTACATTTTTTATTCGTCGCCACAATGATTGGCGTTCTTTTTTATTACCTTAGTACCGGTTTTTCAAAAATAATTTAGCTTTCGGTTAGTTTTTCGACCGCCTCAACTGTATAGATAGTAAAACAGTCAACAAACAACAAGAAAGAAAACCAATGAAAAAGAGAAAGTGGATGATACTTTGCGCCTGTATGGCGAGCCTGGTACCCGCCATGGCCCAGCACATTACCCGGCAGTACGACAATGTGTCGTTTGCCTCGGCGCTGAAAGACATGAACGCCCGGCAGAGCCGATACACCATCAATTTTGTGTACGACGAGCTCGAGGACTTTCGCGTAACTAAGCATATACAGAACCTCAGCGTGCCCGACGCCATCCAGCGGCTCATAGGTTTCTACCCCATCAGCATGAAGGTCATAGGCGATGTCATCATGGTGGAGTGTACGCAGAAGGCTCCCACCAAGATGACGGGCTATGTGGTAGACAGCCACCGCCAGCCCATAGAGTTTGCCAACGTAGCTCTGCTGTCGCCCACCGACTCTACCCTCATCAGTGGCGGCGTTACCAATGAGGACGGTCTCTTCGTCATTCCCTGCGAGGCCCACCGTGCCATCGTCCGCGTAAGCTGTGTGGGCTACCGCACCATGTATCATGCCTATCCCACGGGCAACATCGGCACCATAGCGCTCCAGGGGTCTACGAACAATCTGAAGACTGTCGTGGTCAAGGCCATGCGCCAGAGTATCAAGATGGGACAGGAGGGCATGGTGGTAGACATACAGAACTCGGACCTCAACAAGATAGGTACCGCCACCGATGTACTGCGCGAGTTGCCCCGCGTCAACGTAAGCTCCGACGGGGCCGTAAGCGTCTTTGCCAAGGGTTCGCCCCTCATCTATATCAACAACCGGCCCATACGCAGCAACCAGGAACTGCAGCAGCTCAAGTCTGACAATATCAAGAATGTCGAGATTATCACCTCGCCGGGTGCCCGCTATGGTGCTACTACCCGGTCTGTCATCCGCATCAAGACCCTGCGTCGCCAGGACGAGGGATGGAGCGGACAGAGTTATACCACTGCCACCTATAACCGATGGTGGGGAGCGTCTGAGTATCTGTCATCGGCCTACCGCCAGGGCAAGACCGAGGTCTTCGGCGAGGTATGGGGCCAAACACGGCCAGGAGGCGAGAACGACCATCTCACTAACACCATCGACGGTTCCAGGTACATCTTTATCGAGCAGACAGCCCCCATCGACTACCGCTCGCGTGGTGCCGGTGCCAAGGCGGGTATCGACATCTCGGTAGGCGACGACAGCAACCTCGGCATGACCTACGAGTACCAGTATGGTTCGGGCCGTGGTACCATACCAGGCGGTGTGCAGAATATCTGGGAGAACTCGCAGCTCGTGGGCAGTCTGTCTAACAGGGGCGACATCCGTGACTACAGCACCCCTATCCACAACTTCAACGCCTACTATACCGGCAAGGTGGGCAAGATGGGCATCGACTTCAACGCCACCTACTACTGGAAGCGGTCTGGGCGCATCATGCACATGCGCGAGCAGGGCACCGACCTTGAGAGCCGCGATGTACACACCCAGAGCAGTCAGCATGGTCGTATGGCTGCCGCCAAACTCATCCTGTCGTACCCCGTTTGGCACGGTACACTGAGCGCCGGCTCTGAGCTCACGGCCTCTAACACCCTTGGTAAGTACAATAACGACGAGCAGTATGTCGATGCGTCCAGCACCGAGATACGCGAGCGCAATATAGCTGGCTTTGCCGAGTATTCCCTCCACTTAGGCTCGTTCTCTGTAGGTGCGGGGGTGCGCTACGAGCATGTCACATCCAACTACTACGCCTATGGCCAGTGGCAAGAGCAGCCCAGCCGACGCTATGCCGACTGGTTCCCCTCGGCCTCGCTCTCGTGGAGCAAGGGCAAGTGGTCGTGGCAGCTGGGCTACACCCGCAAGACCCACCGCCCCAGCTACAACAGTCTGCGCGACGAGATACAGTACGACAACCGCTATACCTACGAGGGCGGCAATCCCTATCTGCGCCCCAGTGTGGTAGACAACGTAGACCTCAGCGTGGTGCACGGCTGGCTGTCGCTCAATGCTGGCTACAGCTATACCGATAAGCCTATGATTTGGACGGCCTCGCTCTACCAGGGCCAGGACATTATCTTCCTGCGCAACCTCAACTTTACCCACAGCCAGGGCGTTTACGCCTCCCTCGTGGCCACCCCGCGCCTGGGTTGCTATCATCCCCTGTTCGAGGTCGACTATACCCAGTCGTTCTTAGGTCGCGGCCCGGTCGATATTACCCCGCAGCCCACTTAGGGGCGTACACCAAGCTCTTTGTCAATATGCAGTATAGTCCCAGCCAGCGCGATGAACTGCGCCGTCAGCGCCCATCGGGTAGCCTCGATGTGCGCATAACCCGCTCGTTCTTCGGCGAGCGTCTGGTGGTAGGCCTCTATGCCAACGACCTGCTCAAGACCTCCAAGGAACGCTGGAGCCTCTATGGCAGCCATACCCAGCTCACCAAGGATGCCTATGGCTACAGTCGTTGCGTGGGTCTCACCCTGTCGTACAACTATCATCCACGGCGTAGCAAGTACAAGGGTACCGGTGCCGGCAATGCCGAGAAGAGCCGTCTCTGACCCTCTCTGTGACTATCCGGGCTGCTTAGCGCAGCTCGGATAGCCACTGGCACAGGTCGGTTAGTACCTCTTCTGATAGGGTTGTCTCTATCTGGCCGTACTCTGTGGGCAGACCCGTGGTTGAGGGCTGTAACAGGTGGTTCAGTCCTTGATATTCCTTGATAAAATGGTAGCGGGGCCATTGGGCCTTGCCAGTAGGGTGGGGTAGCTTTTGGCGGATGGCTCGCAGATTGGCCTGCGTGTTTACCTGCATATCACGGCTGCCACCCACAGCCATTACCGGACAGGTGGTGTGGCTTATATCGGCCGATGGGTCGTAAGCTGCGAAGTAGTCCATCCACGCATTGTGGCTCTTGATGACCTCTGCCAGGTTGGCCTTTAGCGGCTCGGGCAGGGTCAGACCTATGGTCAGCGTGGCCAGGGTCAACTCTGGGTCGGCCTCTATCCTCGCCGTGCGTTTATACTCGAAGATGCGGCCCAGCGCCGTACAGTAGGCCGATACCGAGGCCGAGTCTACACCCATGGAGCGCAGCATGTCGCGGTTTTGCATGACCAGTATGCTGTCGCCACGCAGTGCCGGCCCTGCCAGTGACACCACGAAGTCGGCCTTCTGTCGTGCCGCTATCATGTAGGCTATCGTTCCGCCCTCGCTGTGGCCCAATATACCAATCTTGCCGAAGCGGCCCTGCTTGCGCAGATAGTCTACCACGGCCAGTGCGTCGCTCATGTTGTCATAGGTGGTGATTCCGTCTACATGGCCGGTCGAACCACCCACTCCGCGGTCATCGTAGCGCAGCGAGGCTATGCCGTGGCGTGCCAGTCGGTCGGCTATTACCCAGAAAGGCTTGTGCCCGAAGAGTTCCTCGTTGCGGTTTTGCTGTCCGCTGCCACTCACCATGACCACCACGATGCCGCCCTTGGCAAAGTGAGCCGGTGTCAGCAGCGTTCCGGCCAGTTGGGCTCCGCCCGCAGCTAAGGACCGCCCTGTCGAGGGGTCGGTTCCCGGCGTGGTTATCCTCACCTCCTCGCTCTTATAGTCAAAGGGAGGCTGCGGTGTCTGCGGCCGCTTCAGGTCTACGCCTCCCGGTTTCAGGTTGAGCGCTATGGGTTGCCCAGCCTGAGTGAAGGTACCCCTCAGTTGCCCCTCGGTCAGTCGCGCCGTGTACGATGCCTGTATGGCCGGTATCTCTATGGCCACCGAGTCGGTCGAGCAGAACTTCAGCGTAGCCTCTATGCCGTAGGCCCCTTGGTCCGGACTGTCTAATGAAGCCTTGTCCTTATCTATATTAATCACTATGCGCAGCGCGGTCGCGCCCAGGTTCAGACTGCCACTCCAGGCCCCCCTCACGTTGTCGGCCAGCGCCCCCGTAGCGAGCGCCAGCGCCATGGCCATTATAGTCAGTTTCTTCATATCCATTGGGTTGATGGTCTAAAGTTACTATTTTTCTCCCACCTGCCCAACTTTTTCTTCCGCTTATTTTCGTCCTCGCGTGCGTGTGTATATATAATAAGGTGTAGCCCGATGTCAGGATGGTCGCTGATGGCCCGACATCATTGTCCTGTTTTTCGCCATAAAAGGGTTGGCGAGCTTTGCTTAAACAGAGGGTACAAAAATCTGATTTTACAACAATTAGCAAGTGCAAAATGTTGTAATACATAGCGTTGCAGACTGTGTAAAAATCCTTATACTTTACACTTGTTGTCCTTTTGTTTGGCCATTTGGTATTTTTTTACTAATTTTGCACCCGAAAAGTTGCCCACGGGCCTTGTACGCACAGTTTGTAGTGCCGTCCCAGTCCCCCTGGCGCGGGCTTCTGTCCGCCGGGGCATCAGATAATGGAGTACCCTGGTTTCCTGCATCTATTGGCGAAGCCGAGCACTCCCAGTATTTACTGACTCCCAGATTACGGTAGTTTATCTTCTTACCATCACCGTCATCGCGGACACGCACACTGTATGTGCCCAGGAGTCAAAAACAATAATTTATGGATTTAAGAGCAAGAAGAAGTGTTATTTTATTATTAGTGTGTGTCATGTTTCCCCTGATAACGCTGGCACGAGCGACTGCCGGACAGGAGACGGTAATAGACTGGAACCCCGTGATGGACGCCATCATACAGGTAGAGAGCGAGGGCAACGCCCGGGCCGTTAAGGGCAACTCCTGTGGCGCCATGCAGATTACCCCCGTGTTGGTACGCGACTGCAACCGCATCCTGCGGAGCCGCGGCTCCAAGCGCCGGTTCACCCTGGCCGACAGGTTCAGTATCGACCGGTCGAGGGCCATGTTCCTGGTCATCCAGTCGTACTACAATCCTACCAACAACGTGGAGCACGCCATCCGCTCCTGGAATGGCGGACAGCGCTACGACCGCTCCAGCACACAATGTTATTATGACAAGGTGAGGCGGCTCATCCGCCGGACATAGATTATCCACATACAGGTTCCGACCCGCAGCGAGCACATAGCCCGCGCGGGTCGGAGCCTTTTTTTATAGCCCTCCGTTATTTCCTGATTATGGCCAGGTGGATATTCGTGGCCGATGTAAAAAAAATCCGATAATGTATAAATATACATTTTGTGCATTTCGGTGTCGGGCGAGGGGCGATACACCCTTCCATAGTTTGTCTGTACGCTCGCCGAGGGGACAGCGGTGCCGAAAATGGCCATTTCCTGACCACCCGAAAACGACCTTTCGGGTGCTCGCGATGGTCATTAGAATCGTAAAGACCATCGCGAGCAAAAAAATGACCATCGCGGCGACTCCGAAAACCGACCTCAGAAGAGCCGGAAATAGCGGTGAAACAGTCGCCGATTACCCCTGTTTTGTAAAATACTGTTACTTTTACGACCCTTGCGGTGCCCGGAAACGCCCCCGAAGACCCCAAAAACAGCCCTGGATTGTTGAAAAAATCCGGAATTTATGCCCCACGGAGCGGCCGTTACGACTGTATATTTATGCAGAAACGCCTCGGGTTTTGCATAAATATGCAGTCGCCTGTAAAGGCTTTTCGCAGTTTTCGGCCATGGCCGTAGCGATGTTTTTTCCCAATGCCCTACGGACACGAAAAAGGCTTCTGCACAGCCGCCTGGAAGCAAACTGTGTAGAAGCCATAGAAACTTATAGTATGGGCTCATGCCCGGGGGCAGCAGCCCAGGATACGGACAGGTCTATCTGCGGGCTATGGATGTGGGTAACGTCTGTGCATTGTCATCATCGCGCACCTTGCGCAGGAAGGGATCCTTGAGCGCCAGCCACAGACCGGCGCTGCCGGTAGTGGCCGAGGCCGAGGTGTACTTGTCAAAGCGCAGCGCATCGGTCAGGCAGGGCGACCACGATCCGTTGTCGGACAGATAGGCCACCGTGCCACCACCCTCGCGGGGCTGGAACTTGAAGTCGACCGAATACTTGGTGAGCCATGTGTAATAGCCCGCCTCGGTGTCCCACAGGTTGAGGAACATGTAGTATATCTTGTTGTCGTCGCCACGCAGATAGCCCATGCGTGTGCCGGCCGTGAGGCGCAGGCTCAGGTTGTCATCGTCGCAGGTGGTGAGGATGCGCCATCCGTAGCTGGGTATGCTGATGGTGACGCGGTCCTCGTCATACTCGGTGAGCTTGACGGTGAGGTATACCTGCTGGTTGTCCTCGGTGCGCGTCCCCGATAGATAATAGTCGCCCAGGATATCCTTGCGCTCGCCCTGTATCACCAGGATAGAGTCTTTCTCGTCAGCCGAGTAGGCATAGAGATAGCCCACACGCATATCGCCGGTGGTGTTAGCCTGGCACGTCACCTGGATGTTGTTGCCCTCGATGGCACCCGATATCCACGGCTCAGAGGCCGAGAAGGTTACCTGCGACGAGTGACTGCAGGTAACGGTGCCTGTGGCGGCCTCGTCGGTCATACGCAGACGGTTGGCATCGAGCATGAGTACCAGGCCTGTCTGCGTCACTGCCACGTGGGCCGTGTGTCCCTTGGCGTCGGTCACGGTGACAACGGCGTTGCGGGTGTCCAGATTCTCATAGGCAGGCGTGCTAACAGCCACCGTGTGCTGGTCGGCCACGCTCACCTGGCACCATGAGTCGCTGCTCGTGGCCGATACTATGGCAGTCTCTGGGGCAAAGTTGATAGAGCCCGTGCCACCCACGGCCGTAAAGGTTACCTCCGAGCTTACTATCTGCAACTCGGGAGCATAGGGCATACTGTCGTCATCGCTTGAGCACGATGCCACCATGAGCAGGGCCATGAGCAGCATCGACGCTATAGTTATTCTCTTCATATCTGTCTGTTATTAGTTATTCTATTGCAGTATTAAACTTCATTGTAAACCACAGCGAGGGGTCGGCCACGCTCACGAAGCGGGCCTCGGTCTTGAGCCCGCCCTCATTGAAGGTGACCTTATAGGGACTGCCGCCAAAGAGGGCATCGAAGAAGGGCGATGCCTTGAGCATGTACGAGGTGGTATATCCGTAGCCGGCACCGGCATCCTCGACATTGATGACATCGGGGTCGGTGGCGCTCTGGCTTAGGGCCACGCCATTGTTGAGCCATGCGTAGGAGGTACCGAAGGCCGTGGTGACAGACCACTGGAAACTGAGGATGCGCTCAAAGCCCTTCTGCACATCGGCCGGGCGGCTGGGAGTGGTGAGGCAGGCATAGTCGAACACGGCTGGGGCTTTGCGCAGCTTGGCCACGGTCTGAAACTTGGCCAGCAGGTCGGCGCTCATGTCGCCCTGGGTCTGGTTGGCCTGGAACACCCATGGGTAGCGGGCATGTATTATCTGTCCCACCCCATCGGGCAGTGAGGCCACGGCCATCCCGTCGGTACTGCGCAGCGCACCGGTGGCGTCATCGTAGACCAGTGACGAGAGGCTATAGCCACCAAGGTCCATTGGCTCATAGATACGCAGGCCCTGGGCATTGAGCACGAAGGGCAAGGCTTGGGTGTTGCCGTCGGCATCGGTCACGCTGAAGACGTTGCCAGAGAGATCGAGGTCGTATGTGGTGCCACCCACCGTGAGCTGGCTGTAGGGGGCGTAGCCTATCTTGGCATCGAGGCTCTTGATGTCGTGTATGTAGTCGGTTCCACTCTCCCGCAGGCGCACCATGACCAGCTCGTTCTCGTACTTCTTGCCACGCAGGAAGATAGAGTCGCCGTCGGCACTGGCACGCATGAAGACAAACTCGTAGTCGCTCTCGTATCCGTCTGGGTCGTTCGACCCATTGGGTTGTGAGAAGAAGTGGATAAGGCGGTTGTAGGTGTCGAAGGTCAAGATGACACTCTGCTCGGCCTTGACGCTATACTTAGACGACACCACCGTACCTGCGGGTACGGCGCTGCCTGCCGACGAACTGTTGAAGTCCATCTCGCTGGTCATGTCGACATCACCGTTCTGGAATCGTGCGGTGAGCACATAGCCACCATACTGGCCCGCGCTGGGGAAGAACTCCATGGCCCATCCATACTGGCTGCCGGCGAGCAATGCCTGATAGCTGGCCACGCTCTCGTTGAGACGCTGGGCAGCCGACTGGCCGAAGAGGTCTTTCTCCTCACTGGTGCAGGCAGCCAGGGTAAGGACAAGGGCGGCCAGGGCTACTATATTCTTTATTGTAGTTTTCATAAAGGTCATAACATTAATTAATCCAGGTTGTTCAAATCTATCTTGCTATCGGCCACATCGTTAATACGGCGCTGGACCACGGCACGTAGCTTGTCGAGGCTGATGCCCCACGAGTCGGCCATATACTTCTTGACAAAGGCCAGTTTCTTATTGATAATAGGTGCGCCGGTGTCACCGGCGTCCTTGACTATGGCATCCCATTCGGCCTGGGTCTTGGTGATATACGTAGAGGTTACCTCGGCTATGTCCTCACGGGCCTCGCTCATAGAGTAGCGCGTCACAAAGCCTAACTGGTGGGCCTGCTGGTCAGTATAGAGATACCATTCGCCATTGACGTAGTTGCCCTCGGAGATGAGGTTGTAGTCGGTGTCGTAGTTCTTGGTCTGATGCAGGATATGCGCAAACTCGTGATGCATGGTCTTGAAGTAGTAGGTGTTGAGAAAGTCGCGGTCGAGCTTGAGCGAGTTGACCAGATAGAGGGTCACCTTGAGGCCACCCTCGGCGGTACCCAGCACCATTACGCCGGTATCGTGTTCGTAGGCAGCCGAGCCGATGAAGTGGAGCACCTTAGGCACGTAGGCACGGGTGAAGTTGACGCCAGCCACCTCGTCGTAGGCCCCTAACCAGGCATACTTGACAATGTGGGCCAGCTGTATAGACTTGTCATAGTCGGCCGGGACCAGGGTATAGTTGTGGTCAGACTCTATGTCCTGCATCTTGTACAGCATGCGGATGTTGTAAGGCAGGGTATAGTTCTTGTATATCCATGCGTCGAAGGCATTCTGGTTGTCCTTGTCTGTATCGACAAAGATGCTGTCGCCCTTGGGGTCGTCGTCGCCACATGAGACAAGGGTGCCCATGAGACCCAGAGCGACACATATCATATATATATACTTTTTCATATCGTTGTAAGATTAGTTTAACGGGGTTATCTGGGGTTGGCTGTAAGGCCGGCCCTGATGACACTGGGTGGCAGCTGGATGGCGCGGCGCGGGTCGTCCTTGGTCATAGTGTCGGTTACGGTCCAGGTGCCGTCGGTATTGTAGGTGCGGCGGTAGATGGTGATGCCATAACGCTTGACATCGAACCAGCGCAGACCCTCGTGCAGGGTGAGGATGCGGCGTGTGTGCAGGATGGCCTGGATAAACTGCTCCTGTTCGCCGGGCTCAACGGTGAAGTCGGGGTCGAGCCGCTTCTTGGGCGTAGGCTCGGTGGGGGTATAGTAGGCCATGTCATCGCCATAGACCTCGGCTATGCGGGCTGCATTGATGACACCCTTGTAGGTGGTAAACTTGTGGACAAAGGTGTTGAGGTCGGCGGCGGCCAGGTCGTACTGGCCCTTCATGGTATAGGCCTCGGCCCTGTTGAGGATAACCTCGTCGGCCAGGAATGCCGGGAACATCATGTGGTACTTGCCTATCTGGCTCACGGCATCGACCACCTCGAAGAAAGCCCCCATCTTAGGCATGATAACCTTGGTCATGCCCTGGTAAGATGGTATGGTGAAGTGCATGGCATCGGCCGACCCCCAGAGGGCGCTGGCGTTGCAGGTCTCGGTGTCAGCGAGTTTCTGGCCATGTACGTAGCGCATGGCCAGGCCATAGGGGCCATAGTAGACGGGCCAGTACGACTGGACCGACTCGAGTAGCAGGTTGGCCTGCTCGTCGGTGCTCACAAAGCGGGTCTGGCGGATGTTGCCGTTGGGCGAGAGACCGCCCACGGAGGCCCAGTCGCGCAGGGCCGACGAGGGGTCTTCGCCCAGCACCTGGGTGGCATAGGCTATGGCCTTGTCATAGTTAGACTTATCGGGCTGGACATAGTAGAGCCAGAAGCGGGTGGCAAAAGCATAGGCCGCCTTCTTGTTGAAATGATAAGCCTTGACCTCGTGCAGGTTGCTGCTCACCAGCGGCAGGGCCTCCTCGATATCCCTGGCCATCTGGGCATAGTCATCGGCCACAGTGCCACGGTCGTACTGGGGCATAACGGTCGTCTCGGACCAAGTGACATAGGGTACACCCAGGTCGGTAGAGGCCGTAGAGGGCTGGTAGCCCTTGGTAAATACATTGGTAAGCACAAAGTGGTTATAGGCACGGCACAGTAGCGCCTCGGCCCTTACGGCATCGAGCGACTGGGGGTTGCCGCGCTCGGCTATGGTCTGCAGCACCAGGTTGGCCGAGGCTATGGCATGGTAGCTGTCGTTCCACAGCAGGTAGGGGCTGTCCTGATCCTCGTAGGTAACATCGCTCCAGGTAGACAGCTGCTCCTGCAGCTTGGTCCATGCGGTATAGGATATACCGGCTATCTCGTCGGTGTTGTCGGATGTAAACTCGCAGATGGCGGCGTAGCTGGTGGTAGGATAGGCCGAGGTCATCATGTCGACAATCTTGGCATCGGTATCCAGCTCGGTACGGTTATCGGGCATCTTGTCCAGGTAGCTGTCGCAGCCTGACAGAGCGGCCGCAGCTGTGAGTATACATATATATTTGCTGATATTTCTCATATATATATTATGTTGTTATTGCTTAATAGTATCTCGTTAGATGCCCAGCCTGAGGGTGAGGGTAAACTGCTTGGGCATAGGTGCGGCCACACCACCCGACTTGAAGAACTCAGGGTCCTGTCCATTGAGTTTCTTGTCGGCATAGATGAGGAAGAGGTTGGTGGCCTGGAGCTTGAGCGACAGGTCGCTTATCCTGAGCGGACGCAGCCATGCCTCGGGGAACTGGTAGGCCAGCGAGATTTCCTTCATACGTATAAAGTCGCCCTTGGCTATGCGCGCCGTGGAGTAGTTGTAGGCGTTGTAGAGAGTGCCGAGGTAGGAGTTGCGCGACACCTGGGCAGCGGTGAGTATGGTGGGTATGGTGGTGATAAGTTCGTCGCCAGCCTGTACCCAGCGGTTCTTAAACTCCTTGGGCATGGCGTCAAGGTCTGAGTAAGACGAGGCAAACACGGGGTCGAGGCGCACCACGTTGCCAAAGGAGTAGGTGATGAAGACATTGAGCTTGATGTTCTTATAGGTGAACACGTTGCCCAGGCTACCGGTGATGGTGGGGTCGGTTGGTCCCTCATAGACCAGGTGGCTCAGGTCCTGGCTCTGGAAGTCAATGGTAGAGCCGTCACTGGTATAGTCGCCCTTCTGATTGCGCACGATGGGCAAGCCCTCGTCGGTGAGCCCCTTGAAGTCTAACGAGAAGAGGCTGCGCACGGGATAGCCCTTGAGGGCAAAGCCAGTGCCGGCCACTACGTCCATGACTGTGGCGTTAGACTGAAGGTCGGTCACCTTAGTCTTGGCATGCGAGAAGATAAGGTCGGTATGCCAGTCGAAGTCCTTGGTAACGATATTCTTGGTCGAGAGGGTAAACTCGACTCCGTTGGACTTCATGGCAGCCACGTTGGCCAGTTTCTCTATCTGTCCGCCGGCACCAGTGGTGCGTATAGGGCCTATCAGGTCGTAGTTATTTCGGGTGTACCAGTCTACCGCCAGGTTGATGCGGTTGTTGAGCAGGCCCATGTCGACACCCAGGTTGAGCTCGTGTTTCTTCTCATAAGTCAGTTCGGAGTTGGCCAGGTCTATAAAGTCGATGCCACTCTCCTGGATATTGGTAAAGGGACGATAGGGCTTGTAGCTCTTGAGCACTATCGACGAGTTGGTAACCGTAGAGGGGCCGGGGTCTCCGGTAAGCGAATAGGATGCCTTGAGGGTGAGATGTGACAGTGTGCGCCCAAAGACATTGCCAAACCACGTCTCTTCGTGGGCATTCCAGGCTCCCGACACATTCCAGGTAGGCAGCCAGCGGGCCGACCGCGCCTTGCCAAGGCGGTTGGTGCCCTCGTACCGGAAGGTGCCGTTGATTGTGTAGCGTCCTTTATACGAGTAGGTGGCATTGGCAAAATAGGCCGCTGTGCGGGTATAGGTGTTGGCCAGCGAGTAGTAGTCATTACCAGTCTCAATGCCCTTCTTGAAGAACTGATAGACGTAGAAGGGGGTCTCGCCGCGTGAGTACTGCATGCCCCATCCGTTGAAGAAGTCCTTGGTGCGCGATATGTCGCTCAGCTCGAAACCGCCAAAGAGATTGAGCACGTGGTCGCGGGCTATGGTGGTGTTATAGTTGACCGTGCCGCGTACGTCATAGCTGTTCATCTTATAGGTGGTCTTCTGATAGATACCGCCATTGGGCAATATCGAGATAGGCAGGGCATAGATATCGTCGGGGTCGGTATACAGGTAGGGGTTCTTGTCGCGTATAGTGGCATCGGCCATGGCGCGATAGGCCATCGCCTGGTTAGAATAGTCGGTGACATTGTGGGCCTGGCCTGTGCTGGCATACTTGGCGGCACCCAGCAGGGCAAACTCGAGCCCGCGGATGGGTTTGTACTTGAGCTCGCCCTGGAACTTCAGATCGGCCACATCCAGGTTGATATAGTTGTTGTCCAGTTCGTGCTTGATGTTGAAGTCGGCATAGTTACGCGTATAGTAGGTGTCGGCATCGAGGGTACGCGAGGTGTTGAGGGCATACGAGTAGGGGTTGATGTCGAAGTCGCGCTTCACCTCGCCCGATACGGGGTCTACACTCTGGCTCAGTGTGCCAGGAGCACGCTGCTTGCGGTAAGAGGCCGAGGTAATCATGTTGAACGACAGCTTGTCAGATATATTATAGGTGACATTGAGGTTGCCAGTATATCGGTTGACATTGCTCTGGCGGTACCAGCCCGGATCGGCCATCACGCTGAGAGAGGTATAGAAGTTGAACTTGTCGGTACCACCGCTCATGCTCACCGAGTGGTTGTGCTGTATGCCTGCCGAGAAAAGCTGGTCGAACCAGTTGGTATTGCGAAACTCGGCCAGGCGCAGGTAAGCGTTCTCGGCCTCGGTGGTATTCTCCATGGCAAATGTGCCCGATACGGGGTCGTAGGTATTCATGAGCTGATACATCTTGCCATAGACACCACTATCGGCGGTGCGATAGGTCTCGGCGAAGTTGAGCCATCCCTTCTGGCGCATCTCGCGGTACACACCCATCTGCTCCTGTGAGTTCATGATGTTGAAGTTGGAGTAGCTGGGCACCAGGCGCATGGTATACTCGCCCGTGTAGGATATGCGGCTATGGCCGGCACGGCCCTTTTTGGTCGTCACTACGATGACACCGGCCATGGCACGGGCACCATAGATAGAGGTGGCAGAGCCATCCTTGAGTATCTGGAAGCTCTCTATGTCATCACTGTTAAGGCCGGCTATGGCCGAACTTATAAGGGTTACGGCATCGCCCGACGACAGCTGGTCTGCACACACGTCGGTGACATCCTCCATGATGACACCGTCGACCACCCATAGGGGTTTGGAGTCGCCATAGATAGAGGTGGCACCACGTACCCTTATCTTGGGAGCCGTGCCAAAGGTACCTGAGACATTCTGCACGCTCACACCGGCAGCACGTCCCTCGAGCGAACGGCTTATATCGGCTACACCGTCCAGCTTGGCATCCTTGGCACTGAGCGAGGTGGTGGCACCGGTAAACATGCGGCGGTCTATGCGCTGCATACCTGTTACCACTATCTCGTCGAGTGTGGTGTTAGACTTGAGTTCTACTTTCATGCCGTCGCGCGCGGCAACGGTCTGGGGGGCCATACCCACATAGCTGAAAACAAGAGGTGTGCCCGGAGCAACTGCGATAGTAAACCTGCCTTCGGCATCGGTAACGGTCGCGTTTTTGGTTTTCTGCACCAATACTGATGCGCCAATCACTGGCTCGCCGTCTTCGGCGAAAACCACGGTTCCGGAGATCTTTGTCTGTGCTACTGTAATCCCTATGCATAGGAACAGACCCAAAACGATTGTTAATAGTCGTTTCTCCATTACTACTGATTTGAATAAAATTATTAAAAAACAAAAACGATTGCAAAAGTAATATTTTGTTGTGATAATACCAAATGTTTCTGACACTTTTATGCTGATATTGTTAATTTTCTATCTTTTTGCGCTTGTAAATAACAAATATGCGCATTATGATACATATAATCAAAATATTAAGTATTTTAGATATTATGACAAATAGTCATATAGGTCTAAATGGATGTAGTTCTGATAGCTTTGGAAATGTTAATTAATTCTGACAGCCCACCCATATCTACTGGGCATAGATACTGGCAGCAGATACATCTCTGCCCTGGGACTACAACATGCCTACAGGCAAACTATGTAGAGACCTACATTATATGGTGCATTGTCCCCGAGGGGGTGGCAAAATACCCATAAGTAGGTATTGTGCCAAAGGGGGCATCTACGTAATTTTGCAACTGATTAGATGACAATATATTACACGCGAATGAGATTAAGGGCAACACTCTTTCTGTGGCTCGCGCAGACTATGGCGCTATATGCGCAGAACATTAGTGGTACCGTGGTAGAAGCACAGAACAACGAACCCATTGTAGGGGCCAGCATCATCGTTGTGAGCGCACCGCGAACCATGGCGGTGACCGATGTTAATGGGCGGTTCTCGCTACCGCAGACTGCCGCTGGCAAGGCCATCCGTATCACCTATTTGGGGTATAAGACCCTGGAGCGTTCCTGTACAGCAGGGGGCGTCTACAAGATGCGCCCCGATGTCAACGCCCTGGGCGAGGTGGTGGTTACGGCCCGTGCCAGCGAGGGCCCCGTCACCTCGTCAGTCATCGGGCGCGACGCCATGCGCCACCTGCAGCCCAACAGCATAGCCGACCTGATGGAACTGCTGCCCGGCGGATATGCCAAGGACCCCAATATGGGCCAGGCCAACACCATCGCCCTGCGCGAGACGGGTACCATGGGTGCCTACGGCTCTGCGACTAAGAACAACAACTTCGCCATCACCTCACTGGGCACCCAGTTTGTGGTCGACGGCGTGCCCATGGTTACCGATGCCAACCTGCAGTACTCGCCCCTGAGCGACACCCAGTCGTCGGTCAGCTCGTCGACCACCGAGAACGACCGCAACATTACCAACCGCGGTGTCGACATGCGCAGCATCTCTACCGACGACATCGAGAGTGTCGAGGTGGTGCGCGGCATACCCTCGGCCGAGTACGGCAACCTGACCAGCGGCCTGGTCAACATACACAAGATACGCCGCGCCATGCCCCTTACCGCCCGCTTCAAGGCCGATGGCTACAGCAAGCTCTTCTCCATGGGCAAGGGAGTGGCCCTCGGGGCCGATGGCACCTCGGTGGTCAATGTCGACTTGGGCTATCTGGACTCCAAGATAGACCCCACCGATAACCTGGAGAACTACAAGCGCCTTACGGCCTCGGTGCGCTATACCCGCCGGGCCGACGACAGCCGCCGCTCCTGGCAGTGGCAGTCGGCTATGGATTACTCGGGCTCGTTCGACAACTCCAAGACCGACCCCGACATCAACTATGGCCATGTAGACGAGTACCGGTCGTCGTATAGCCGCATGGCCCTTACCAACAACTTCTCCCTGCGCCCTAAGCGGTCGCTGCTGCGCGAACTGTCTGTCAACAGTCAGCTCAGCCTGCAGCTCGACAGGCTCCACCAGACCCGCCTGGTGGCTCCCCAGCGCTATGGCATAGTGCCCCTGTCGTGGACCGATGGCGAGAACGAGGCCCAGGCTGTCTATGCCGAGTACCAGGCCCGCTACCTGTGCGATGGCAAGCCCTTTACGGCCTATGTCAAGGCCAAGGGCGTACTGGGTTTCAAGGCCTGGGGCACCGACAACACCCTCAAGATGGGTGCCAACTGGGATATGGCCAAGAACTACGGCCGCGGCCAGGTCTACGACATGCACCGCCCCCTCAGCGTTACGGGCTGGAGTTCGCGCCCACGTAAGTATTCTGATATTCCGGCCCTACACAACTTCTCCCTCTTTGCCGAGGAGACCCTGCGTGCCCACGTGGGTGCCAGCCGTGTCGAGGCCATGGCCGGTGTGCGCCTTAACACCCTGCCCGGCCTGAGCCACCGTTACCGCATGGCCGGCCGCTACTATGCCGACCCTCGTGTCAATGTGGCCTGGCATCTGCCCACGCTCAGCGTAGGCTCCCACCCCCTGGCCCTCACCCTCAACGGCGGCTACGGCATCACCACCAAGATGCCCACGCTCAACTACCTGTACCCCGACAAGTATTACAGCAACTTTACCTGTCTGGCCTATTACGACGCGGCCAACCCCACCCAGGACAGCCGCTTCGTGGTACACACCTACGTACAGGACCCCACCAACTACCAGCTCACACCCGCCCGCAACCACAAGTGGGAGGTGCGCCTCGATGCCAGCTGGAACGACAACACCCTCTCGGTCGACTACTTCCGTGAGACCATGACCGATGGGTTTCGCTACTCGGCCATCTACGGCACCTATACCTATAAGTATTATGACGCGAGCCAGATGGGCCCCGGCGTCGATTACCACACCCTGCCCTATACCCAGCGCCAGGTGCTCGACGGTTACCAGCAGGCCTCTAACGGCAGCCGCATGGTCAAGCAGGGCATCGAACTGAGCTTCAACTCGCAGCGCATCCACTGCCTGCGCACCCGTGTCAATATTACGGGCGCCTGGTTCCGCACCGTGTATGCCAACAGCCAGCCCATGTTCGACCCCGTAAGCACCGTGGTTGACAACCAGCCCGTGCGCGAGCGCTATGTGGGCCTGTACGACTGGAACGACGGCCGCCAGAACGACCGCGTCAACACCAACCTGACCCTGGACACCCAGATACCCGAGTGGAAGCTCATCTTTACCACCTCGGTACAGTGTATGTGGCTCGTACGCACCCAGCAGATGTGGAAGAACGGCACCCCCACGGCCTACATCTCATCGGCCGACGGCCAGCTGCATCCCTTTACCGACGAGAGCACGGCCGACACCTACCTCATGCAGCTCGTGCGCACATACAATGAGGCCCAGTTCCGCCCCTTTACGGTGCCCATGTCGGCCATGGTCAACCTCAAGGTCACCAAGGAGATAGGCCGCTATATGCGGCTGTCCTTCTTTGCCAACAAGATACTCGACTACCTGCCCGACTATACCGCCAACGGCAAGACGATACGTCGCAACGCCTCGCCTTACTTCGGGGTCGAGGCCGGTTTCACCCTGTAATAACACCAATACGTAATAAGATGATAAAATCCATGACACATAACCCCATCAAGTACACGGCCCTGCTCCTGCTCTGTGCCATGATAGGCGCCTGTACCGACTTTGGTACGGCCGGAGTACAGCATACCGATACCCAGCTGGCCATAGCCGCCCCCGAGGGTGTCCGCGATATGCAGATAGTAAGCCAGAAGATACAGGTAACCAACCTGTCTACCGGCGCCACCACCACCCTTACCACCCTGGATAACCTGTCCCTGCCCGAGGGCCTGTACGACATGGTGTACAGCGCCGACATAACCTATACGGCCCAGAGCTCGTACAACGAGACCGCCCAGGCCCACGGCCGGCTTACCGGCAAGGCCGAGAATGTGCAGGTTACCGGCACCCAGGCCCACGTACAGATAGACACGTACCTGTCGGCCGAGAGCGATGACTTCATCTTCGAGGAGATATTCTTCTCGGGCACGCTGCGAAGCTCTGGCCTGCAGTACTATGGCGACAGCTACATCAAGATATACAACAATACGGACCACGTGCTGTACGCCGACGGGCTGGCGTTCTGCGAGAGCAAGTTCAAGTCTACCCAGTACTTCGAGTACACCCCCGACATACGTAAGGACACCATGACCGTCTGGTCGCTCTACGTCATTCCCGGCTCGGGCCACGACCACCCCGTCCAGCCCGGCCAGTCGCTCATACTCTGCGACACCGGTATCGACCACCGCACGGCCAATCCCAACTCCTTTGACCTGAGTGCGGCCGACTGGGAGTGGTACGACGTGTCCTCGCAGCCCGACCACATGGATATAGACAGCGAGACGGTGCCTAATCTGGACAAGTGGTACTGCTATACACTGTCGTTCTATATACTGCACAACCGCGGCTTTACCTCCTTTGCCCTGGCCCGCATACCCATCGACAAGCTCCAGTACCTGCGCGACTACAAGTACACCTACAACTACACCATGTACCTGCCTGCCGGTACCTTCTACATGGAACAGGATGCCTACAAGATACCTAACTCATGGATAGTAGACGGCGTTAACTGCAGTATAGAGGCCAAGCGGCTGTGGAACATACTGCCCCCGTCGATCGATGCCGGCTGGACCCACTGTGGCAAGATAGACAAGGACGAGACCCGCTACTTCCGCAGCGTGCGCCGTAAGCTCCAGTACCTCAATCCCGACGGTACCATGCACCTGCAAGACACCAATAACTCGACCGAGGACTTCAATACCGAGTGCATACCGTCTATCATCGAGGCTCAGCACACGGCCATCGATGCCCAGGGCACACGGGCCACTACCGAGACTTACGACGGGGTGGTTCCTAAAAAGTAGATTGCCGATGAACAGATTTATAATGACCATCATTACCGGGCTGGCAGCGGCCTCTACGGCGCTGGCCACGGCTCCCGGCTCGCCTAAGGCGGCTCCGGCCGGGCTGGCTGACACCACGGCCACCCACCGGGCTGCGGCCGCCACTGCCGTAACCCTGGCCGACCGCCTGGCTGAGGCTTATGCCCCTGCGGCCGACCTGGCTGCGCCCCTGTATGCCAACCCGGCCATGCAGCGCTATCACTACGCCCACTCGCTCAACACCCTCCAGGCCGGCATCGACTACGGCCATGCCTCTCAGCCTGTGCGCCTGGAGCAGGGCTCGGGCCACAGCGTGGGCTATGGGGCCATCGATGCCTATATCCATAAGGGACGGGCCACCCTCTGGGGCGCCGCCTCGTACCGCAACGGCACCGCGCGCCACATCCAGTACTGCGAGACGTCAGACTATGACCTGCTCTATCCCTACCTCATGGCCGACACCGTGGGTGGCAACTCGCACCGCGAGCACTACCACTTCAAGGGCGGTTTCTCTTATCCCGTGGGGCGCTGGAACATCGCCGCCGAGGGCCAGTACACCGCGCTGATGGAGTACCGTACCCGCGACCCGCGCCCTAAGAACCTCACCGGCGACCTGAGCGGCCGGCTCGGTGCCTCGTACGTTGCCGGCCCTCATGTCATAGGCGCGGCGCTCACCGCCCGCCGTTACAAGCAGACCAATGAGCTCAAGCTGTACAACGAGGTGAGCGTGCCCACCATCTACCACCTCACCGGGCTGGGCAGCGACTATTACCGTTTCCGCGGTGTCAACACCTCGACCTACTATAAGGGTCACGCCGTGGGCGGCATGCTGAGTTACCTGTATCGCGGGCACCATGCCGTGGGCACATCGACCCCGTCGGTTCCCGCCGCCTTTGCCCATGTGGGTTACGAGATGACCGAGATAAGCAAGATAATATCCTCGCTCAACGAGCTGCCCATGGCCACGCTGCGCCGGCATGTACAGACGGCCGCGGCGGGCTGGTCGGCCCAGGTAGGGGGCCACACGGTGGGTCTCAGTGCCAGCGAGGAGTGGCAGCGCCGCCAGGGCTTCGAGCACATCTTCGGCACGGCCCAGGACAACATCTACCCCCAGATAGCCACGGCCGAGCAGTACCGGCTTACCACCCTGCGCGTGGGTGCCCAGGGCCTGTGGCAGCGCGCCCTGCGTACCTCGGGCCTCAGGGGCTACTATGCCCTGCAGCCCAGTGTGTACTATCACGACTACAACGAGCAGACGGCCGAACCCGCGCGGCAGCTCCGGGCCTCGGGCTGGACATCGGCCCTCACGGCCCGGCTCCTGTCGGGGTGGGGCAGGGTGCTTACCCACCTGGTGCTGACGGGCTCGTACACGGCCGCGTCGTCGGCCAGCCTTACGGGTGCCGATGGCACCATGGCCGCACCCGTCGTACACTATTACGGAGTGCTGGCCCACAACGCCTGGCATACGGGGGCCGAGGCCGAGGTGGCTTATCGGGCCGACAGGCGCTGGTACCCCTTTGTGCGTGGCCAGTGGCACTACGCCCGCTACGCCCAGGGTCAGCACGGCCAGATGCTCACGCTGAGCGCAGGCATCCATTTCTGAGACAGATATAACAATGACAATAACAATCAAAACTGTATTAAGCATGAAGAAAATTACACTCTTCCTGGCAGCGTTCCTTACGCTGGCCACTGCCACACAGGCAGACGCACAGGCCCCTGTTACCTTTAACTGGGCCCACTCTATTGACGGTGCCACATCGGCTGGCGACAACGTGGTGGACATGTGCAAGTCATCAGACGGATTCTACTACATCGCAGCCGACTTTGGCAGCGTAGACGAGGACTTGCAGTTCAAGACCAAGGTTCGCAATGTCAACTTTGACGGCGAGATACTCAAGGGAGGCGACAATAACCCCGTAGAGGGCAGCCCCTACAACGACGGAACCAGCTATAACCGCAACCTGCTGCTCCAGAAAGTGGCCCAGAACGGCGATGTGAGCTGGAACATATACACCCGGAAGGGCGATGTAGACCAGGAGAGCGTGATGGCTGCTACCAGCGACGGCGGAGTGGTCATGGTGCTCAAGACCCGTGCCTGGGCCAAGGAGGCCGGCTACGACAACCTGCTGGAGATAGTAGATGCCACGGGCGCTGTTACCACGGTAAAGGATATGAACACCGAGAGAAGCGAGTACCGCTTCCTGGTGGTGCGCCTCACGGGCGAGGGCAAGTTGGTATGGACCCGCCTTATCAACGGCCTGGTCTACCACAAGTCTGACGGTTACGGCCAGAACTCTACCGACAATGCCTACATCAATGGATTGGCCGTAGACGATGAGGGCAACATCTACCTGTCGGGCAACTACCGCACCAAGCTGTTTCTGAAGGCTGCCGACGGTACCACTGTTACCCTTACGGCTAAGAATAACAAGGGCTTCGGCGGCGATCCGCAGCAGTCGGTCGGCGACTTGTATCTCCTCAAGCTCGATAAGGACGGCTACTATGTCAGCAGCCTCACCTCGGAGAGCAGTTGCGAGGCCGCGTACATGGATCGTATCGTTTACCACGACGGAAAGATTTACGCCAATGGCCGCGTGGCCGGCGACGGTACCGAGTACCTGCTCGGTGGCAAGGCCATCAATGCCGCCACTAAGCACGAGACCCTCTACGTAGCCTCTATCAATGCCTCTGACCTCAGTGTCAACTATGTCACTACCCTGGGCTGGGCCGAGGGCAACAGCAAGTGGGGCCTGCACAACAAGGGTATCCAGTACGAGGACGGCAGCATCTGGTCTACTGGTGGCGTACAGGGTACGCTGGCCTGTGTTGACAACAAGACGGGTATGTACAGAGGCTTTGCCCTCCGCATTAACCCCGACAATGGCGAGTTGCTCAATAGCATGATGTTTAACCTCTCCGGCATCAGCGAGTGCTTCGGCGTGTATGTTAACGCTTCTACCGTCTATGCCTTTGGCTACAATATGACGGCGGGTAGCGTGCTCGTGCCTTTTGCTAAGAGCGACTACGCTGCCGGAAGCGCCATCACACTGGCTAAGTACGGTACTACAGCCTTGGCCTGCACGCCTGTCATCGATGGCGACAACCTCATTATGATGAACCGAGGCGGTCGGGCCAGGTCTACTACGGCCGAGGCTACTTTCTATGGCACCGATACCAAATTTAGCAACCTTACCGCATGGGGCGTGGTGTACTATAGCTATAAGATAGCCGACACAACCGATGGCATCAGCTCGGCCACGGCCACGGCAGCTGCCAGCCAGTACGATGTGTACACCCTGGACGGCGCGCTGGTCAAGACGGCCAAAACCTACGATGAGGCTGTACGCGGACTGGCCGCTGGCGTGTATGTCATCGGCGACAAGAAGGTAACTATTGACTAAGACTATAACTATAAAGTGTATGAAGAAACAACTCTCAGCGCTGTTCCTTCTTGCCCTGTTGCTTCCTGCTTCACTGTCGGCTCAGACCGTGAGGCAGGATGCTTCTGTTCGTACCGGCAAGCTGAAGAACGGACTTACTTACTACATCCGCCACAATGCCAAGGAGGCCGGCCTGGCCGACTTCTATATCGCCCAGCGCGTGGGCAGCATCCTGGAGGAGCCCCGCCAGCGTGGCCTGGCCCACTTCCTGGAGCACATGGCGTTTAATGGCACCAAGCACTTCCCCGGCAAGGGCCGTCAGCTGGGCATAGTGCCCTGGTGCGAGTCTATAGGGGTCAAGTTCGGGGCCAACCTCAATGCCTACACCTCGGTCGACCAGACCGTGTACCACATAGGGGCTGCCCCCATACGCCGCGAGGGCATCGTAGACTCCTGCCTGCTCGTTCTCAACGACTGGAGCCACTACATACTGCTCGAAGACAAGGAGATAGACAAGGAACGTGGCGTTATCCACGAGGAGTGGCGCAACCGCCGCTCGGGCATGGCCATGCAGCGGCTTATGGAGAACGTCATGCCGCGTATCTACCAGGGCACTAAGTACGAGGACTGCATGCCCATAGGCAGTATGGACGTGGTGGACCACTTCGCTTATCAGGACCTGCGCGACTACTATAACAAGTGGTACCGCCCTGACCTGCAGGCCATTGTAGTGGTGGGCGACTTCGACGTAGACCGCATGGAGGCTAAGGTGAAACGGCTGTTCGGCAAGATTCCTGCGGCCAAGAACCCGGCCGAGCGTGTCTACTATCCGGTAACCGATAACGGCGACCGCATGATAGTGGCCATCGAGAAAGACAAGGAGCAGCCCATCGTGCTGGGACACCTCTATATGAAGCGGGCGGCCACGCCCGATGCCCAGAAAAACACCGTGGCCTATCAGCGCGATGCCTATATCGGCGGACTGATAACCTATATGATGAACAGCCGTCTGACGGAGCGGGCCAAGCAGACGGCCAATCCGCCCTACATGAGCGCCACGGTACGCGACGGCATGTTCTTCGTGTCGCGCACCAAGGATGCGTTCAGCCTGAGCATCAGTTGCAAGCAGGACAGCATCTTAGGAGGCATAACGGCGGCTGTGGCCGAGGTAGAGCGGGCGCGCCAGCATGGGTTTACGGCGGCCGAGCTGGCCCGGGCCAAGGCGCTGTACCTTACGGCTGCCGAGCGCAAGGTAAAGATGGAGGCCGACCGCCGCAACAGCTACTTTGTCAACCAGTGTGTCAACAACTTCTTGGAGGGCGAGCCCATCCTGTCGGCCGCAGAGGCCTGTGCGCTGGTCAAGGGCTTTGACGCCCAGGTGTCGCTCGGCGATGTCAACCGCGAGGCGGCTGCCCTCATCACCGATACCAACCAGGTGTTTGTACTCTATGGCCCCGACAAGGCCGAGGTAACCCTGCCCACCGAGGAGGCCATCAGTACCGCCATAGAGCAGGCTCAGCGTCAGCAGTACGAGCCTTACCGCGAGGCCGAGGTACCCACCACACTGATAGACCAGCTGCCCAAGCCGGGCAAGATAGTGGCCGAGAAACCGTATGGCAAGTTTGGCATGACGGAGATAACCCTGAGCAACGGGCTGAAGGTCTATGTCAAGCCTACCGACTACCAGGCCGACCAGGTAACGCTCACCCTCAAGGGCGATGGCGGTACCTCGGTCTATACGGATGCCGACATACCCAACTTCTCGCTGCTTACGAGTGCCGTTACCGAGGCTGGCGTGGGCCGCTTCGATGCCGTGAGCCTGCGCAAGGCTCTCACGGGCAAGTCGGTCAAGGTGCAGCCGTCGGTGGGACAGTCGTCGCAGCAGATAGCCGGCACCTCGTCGGTACGCGACATGGAGACCATGCTGCAGCTTACCTATCTCTACTTTAC
>CAKPRX010000014.1 GCA_934183135.1 uncultured Prevotella sp. | reverse complement strand
TGCGGCCCTCGCGATGCCCCAAAGTGGCTCCGACAGCCCCGAAAATCGTCCTGGTTCGATGAAAAAATCTGGAATTTATGCCCTGGAAAGCAGGTGCTACGACTGTATATTTATACAAAATCGCTGCTTGTTTTGTATAAATATACAGTCGCATGTAAAGGTTTTTCTATGATTCATGCCATGGCTGCGATGCTGCCATCGCACGTAGATTACGCGGTTTAGTTTATGGTTATCATAAAAAAGTAGGGGCTCCGTAGGCCCGGGAAGATGGAAAAGGGTGGGCGAGGGGGGCACCGCGCTATTTCAGGCGGACAACAAGGGTCTTGAACCAGTCTTTGAGTATCCCGTAATACTGATCCTGCGAGTCTGCCACGAGGATGAGCACCTGCGAGCCGTCGGCCAGGCGTGGGCCCAGGCACATGCCTTCGTAGTTGGCTAATGCGTGGTTGAACAGCGTTAGCCGTGTCTGCCACTGTGTCAGCAGATGCTTGTCCATATACCGGATATCGTCGCGGTTCAGGTCGTCCTGGGCGGTGAGGGGCGTGCCGGGCCATGCCTGGAAGAGCCGGCAGCTGACGTACGAGCCCAGTTTGGAAGGCGACACATAGAACTCGCGCTCCAGCACCAGCAGCGAACCGTCGCTCAGCGGGGTGATGGTGGGTACACCCATGGCAAAAAGCGCACTGGTACGGGTGCTCAGTGGCGCGTCCATCAGGTAGGCATACTGGGCCACGGGCTTCAGCGCCTCGTCGAACGACTGGAAACGCAGCCGGTTTCGAGCCCCGTTTCGGGAGTCGCTGCGCGGGCCGTCGCCATCGAGTGTGCTCTCGTTACAGGTCCATACGCGGTGCGTGTCGGCATTGTAGCCCAGAGCCTCAAAGCCCAGGTTCCTGTCAGCCTTGCGGTATATGGCGGGCACCTCGGCCTCGCGGTGGGTGAGCTGGCCGTTGGGGGTGTACTCTAAGATGCGGCCGTCGGCCTCGCCGCTTATCAGAACCGTCTGCGAGTCAGGAAGATAAGTGATACCCTCGCCATCGCGGTTGGCAAGCTGCGAGCTGCAGAACCCGCGGTTAGCTACCTGGATGAGCTGGCCCGAGATGGTGTCGATGTCGATGTCAAAAATGAAGAAACCGTCAGTCTTGGACTTGTCGCTGACCACCAGGTATTGGTTGTCGCGGTAGTGGGTTATGCCGCTGTAGTTGCCTGCGGGCACGGTGGCCGGAAAGTGGCGCTGCCCGTTGTCCCGCACCACCTGTACGGTGTCTCTCGGCTGGGTGCCGGCATGGGCAGGCAGCACCGTGGCTATCAGGGCCGCAAGGGCGGCTATGTACGAGGATAGTTTAGCTGTGGGCATAGGTGAGCACATAGTCGGTGGTTACACGGTAGTGTACGTCGAGTGTCTTGGGGGCCTTCAGGTCGTCTACATGGAGCATGCCCGATGTGCTGGCGGTCATAGGCCTGACCCGCATCTCGAAGTATTGCAGGGCTTCTTCGGCACACAGCTTGTACACGGTCTCCTTGGCACTCCAGTGGAGCAGCTGCGAGATGGTGTCGGGAGCCTGCTCGTCGGGCCTGACAAACTTGGAGAGTACCCGCGCTACCCGTGTGCTGTAATATTCGATGTCGATGGCCACGGGCTCATGGCGTGAGAGGATGAGGGCCGCGTAGCCACGGGTGTGGCTGATGCTTACGTGGTAGCCGTCTACCCTCGGGCGGTTCAGCTCGTCGTGGTCAATGCGCTTGGAGCTGTCGCCGGTCATGGCAAACAGCAGCGCATAGACCGCCAGCACCTCGCGCCGGCGCGTATCGGCATGGTAGCGGTCGGCCTCGGCCACTCCGGCCAGTCGCGGGTCCTGGGCCATGAGCTGCTCGGTGGTGTCTTCTATCGCCCATAGGCCGAGCTGTATGCCAGGGGCTATGGGCTCGATGCTTAGCAGTGCCATGCTGTTTACTCCTTGTGTTCGTGTACGATGACCTTGACGCGACTTATGCGGCGCTCTTCGACCGCCATCACCTCAAAGGTAAAGTTCTTGTAGTCTATGCGCTCATGGAGCGTCAGGAAGTCGCCCTTTATCTCTAACAGCATGCCCGCTAAGGTGTCGGCGTCGCCACATACCTCGGTAAAGGTGTCGTCGTCTACATTCAGGATGCGGCACAGGTCGCTCAGCAGCGTCTTGCCCTCGAACAGATACGTGTTGTAGTTTATCTTCGAGTACGTTTTCTCGTCATCGTCGTACTCGTCGTTTATCTCGCCCACTATCTCCTCCAGGATATCCTCTAACGTTACCAGTCCGCTGGTTCCTCCAAACTCGTCGACCACGATGGCTATGTGTACCTTGTTCTCCTGGAACTCGCGTAGCAGGTCGTCTATTTTCTTGGTCTCCGGTACAAAATAGCCCGGGCGTATCAGGCTCTGCCATCTGAACGTGGCCGGCTTGGACACATGGGGCAACAGGTCCTTGATATACAGTATTCCGCGTATGTTGTCATCGTTGTCCTGATACACGGGTATGCGGCTGTAATTGTTTTCGAGTATGCAGGAGAGCACCTCGGCAAACGTGCTGCGTATGTCGATGTCCACTATGTCCTGTCGGCTGGTCATTACCTCCTTGGCGGTCTCGTCGCCAAATCGTATGATACCCTGCAGGATGCTCTGCTCGTCCTTGATGTCGTCCTTGTCGGTCAGTTCGAGCGCCTGCTCCAAGTCGTCTACGCTCAGGCTTTGCTCCTCCTTGTGAACGACTTTCTCCAGGAATATGCCGCTCTTGATGAGAATGGTCTCGATGGGCCAGAACAGGCGGCGCATGAACATGATGCCGCTGACAGACTTGCGGCAGTAAGCCAAGGGGGCTTGCCGGCTGTACACTTTGGGCATTATCTCGCCAAAGAGCAACAGCAGGAAAGTAAGGATAACCGTGAGGCTGACAAACTGTATCCATACGGCCTTGGGCCCGAAGGTTACTAATGAGCCGAAGGCATAGTTGCACAGCATGATGATGGTAACGTTGACAAAGTTGTTACCTATCAGAATGGTGGCCAGCGTGCGCTCGCCGTCGGCCCGTAGCAGCTGGATACGCTTGTCCTTGTTGTTTTTCTCGAGTTCCAGTTCGGCCACGTCGGTGGGTGACAGGCTGAAGTAAGCTATCTCTGAAGCGCTGATGAAACCCGATACCCCAAGGAGTATGGCTGCCACGATTAAGGAGAAAATGGCTCCCGGGGAGGGGGCGTTAAGGGTAACATCCTTAATGGCTTCAGTCAAAAAAGTAATGTCCAATGTGTAAGAGTTTAGAACGGTAACTTGTCATTGCCGGGCTGCTCGGCTGCCTGTGTATTGCCCGGCGTGGCCTGTGTGTTGCCCGGCGTGTGCTGTGAGGCGCTCTGTGCCTGCTGCCGAGGTGTCAGCATTTCCATGTTTTCAACTAAAATCTCAGTAACGTAGCGGCGCTGTCCGGCCTTGTCGTCATAAGAGCGGTAGCGTATGCGGCCCTCTACGTAGAGTTTGTCGCCCTTCTTGACGTACTTCTCTACTATCTTGGCCAGACTGCGGTAGAATACCAGGTTGTGCCAGTCGGTGTGGTCGGGCACCTGGGTGCCGTTCTGCAGGGTGTAGCCGCGCTCGGTAGTGGCTAACCGTACCTGGGCCACCGCCTGGTCGGCATCGTAGTAGCGTACATCGGGGGCTGCGCCCACGTTGCCTATCAGCATAACCTTGTTCATAAGTCGGCCTCCTCTTTCCAGCGTCCTAAGTAAGTGAAGCGAAAATTCTTGCCCTTGGCTGAGGGAAACTGGCTGCGGGGGTCAACCCGGTGGCGCAGATGGTCTACAATGCGGTTGTAGCAGTCCAGGCCAGACACAGCCTTGCAGCGGGCCTCAAAGTGAGTGTCGCGGTATTCGTGCTTGCCAGTAGACGGAATCATAACCACCCGCTTGAAGTCGAGTGCGCCCTCGTACCATCCCTCGCAGGTCTCTGTGAGGCGTGTGGCCACGTTGGCGGCCAGCTCGCGGCGTTCTGGGGTAGGAGCCATCATCGGCCTTACGGCTTTTTTCTGCTTGAAGTCGGCCATGTTCTGGGCTGTAGTCTTAATCATAATGAAGTACACGCGTGGGCGAACCTTGTAACGCTTGGGGAAACACACGTCGCTATTGGCATAGTCACGGACGTCTTTCTCCATGGTAGCATCAACGTTGATTTCGGGAATAGAACGCAGAAAGTCTAAAGCCTCTTCAGCACTATATACAAGTGTCTCCTTATCAAAATACCGGATATATAAATTCATTAGTTTTTATGTTTCTCTATTAAAATAACAATAATGAAAAAAAGAGCGGCAAACGAGACTCGAACTCGCGACCCCGACCTTGGCAAGGTCGTGCTCTACCAACTGAGCTATTGCCGCACAAGAAATAATTTTTTATTTGTGAAGAGGAGGAGACTCGAACTCCCACGACATAATTGTCACTACCCCCTCAAAGTAGCGCGTCTACCAATTCCGCCACCCCTCCAACAAATAAATATCTCAGATAAAAACCGTGCCCAGAACAGGACTCGAACCTGCACGCCTTGCGGCACACGCACCTGAAACGTGCGCGTCTACCAATTCCGCCACCTGGGCATTGAGAAAATTCTCTATTGGCTTTATCCAAAATGTGAGCGGCAAACGAGACTCGAACTCGCGACCCCGACCTTGGCAAGGTCGTGCTCTACCAACTGAGCTATTGCCGCAATTATCATCGCTGTTGTGATGAGCATTTCTCTAAATGCGGTGCAAAGGTAGCGCTTTTATTTTGCCCTTGCAAACTTTTCCGAAGTTTTTTTTAGAAAAAATTCATTTTATTTTCTTTTTGGGGGCAATGGTCATACTTACACCTTATTATATTATTGGCACCATGCTGGCGGTGGGCAGAAGGGTGGCTGTGTTAGCAGGAGGCATCCGGAAATAGAAGACGGCCATCCCGGGGGTAGGAATGGCCGTCTGGAAGTTCTGTATGTGTATTCAGGAGTCTGGGACGGAGCGGGCTATGGGCCTCGATGAGCCGATCAGTCCATTCGGGCACGGTAATCGTCGTAGCCATACTCGCGGAGCTTTTCAAGCTGGCCGTCGGTGTGTAAGAGCGCTATTGCAGGGTGGCTGATGCCGTTGAACAGGTTAGTCTTGACGGTGGTGTAGTGCAGCATATCCTCGAAAATGACGTTGTCGCCGACCTGGAGGGGGTGGGCAAAACGCCAGGAGCCCATGAAGTCGCCCGACAGGCAACTGTTGCCCCCGATGCGGTACACGCAGGGGTCAGCGGCATGGTCGTCCAGTTTCAAGGACTCTGCATTGCGGATGGCGGGCTGGTAAGGCATTTCCAGGCAGTCGGGCATGTGACAGGTGAAGCTGACGTTGACGATGGCCGTGCGTATGCCGCGGTTCTCCACGATGTCTACCACCTGAGCCACGAGCGGTCCCGTCTGCCAGGCAAAGGCACTTCCCGGTTCGAGAATGACGTGCAGGTGAGGGTAGCGGTCATGGAAACTGTGCAGGGTGCGTACCAGCAGGTCGGTATCGTAGTCGCGGCGCGTCATCAGATGGCCCCCGCCGAAGTTAATCCATTTAATCTGGTCAAACCAAGGACCGAAGTGCTCCTCGATGTGACTCAGGGTGCGGACGAAGACGTCGGCCCCGCTCTCGCAATGGCAATGGCAGTGAAAACCGCTGATGCCCGTAGGCAGCTGATGGGGTAGCTGGCTGGACATGACACCAAAGCGGGTGCCAGGGGCGCAGGGATTGTAGAGGGCGGTGTCCACTTCGGAGTATTCGGGGTTGACGCGTAGCCCCAGGCTGAGGTTGGGGTTGGCGCTGAGAGCCCGGCTGGCCAGGCGGGCGTACTGAGAGAGCGAGTTGAATGTGAGGTGACTGGAGCAGCGGGCTATGTCATCTATCTCATAGTCGGTGTACGCCGGCGAATAGGTGTGGGCAGGCGAGCCAAACTCCTCGAAGGCCAGGCGAGCCTCGGAGAGTGAGCTGGCGGTGGTGGCCCCGATGTATTCGCGGAAGATGGGAAATGTCTTCCATAAGGCGAAAGCCTTGAAAGCCAATATTATCTCGGCCCCAGAACGCTGGGACACACTGGCGATGGCCTGTAGGTTGTGGCGGAGCCTGCTCTCCTCTAAGATGTACGTGGGCCTGCTTATCTCGTTAAACGTTGTAGAATCTATGATCATCGTGTTGTCATTATTAATTATCAAAATCATTGCAAAGGTAATTTTTTTATCTCGTATCATTGCAGATTTCATGGTTTTTTCATACATTTGCATCGTAAAAACGAATGCAGATGAAACTAGTCATAATGACCAAGTCCACTTTTTTTGTGGAAGAAGACAAAATACTTGCTTCGCTCTTTGACGAAGGCATGGATAGCCTGCACCTCTTTAAGCCCGGCTCTGAGCCGATGTACGAGGAGCGTCTGCTGACCCTACTTCCTGAAGACTGCTATCGTAAAATAACCGTCCACGGTCATTACTATCTGAAGTCGGAGTACCGGCTGGGCGGCATACATATAGACAATCCGGCCGAGCCGGTTCCCACTGCCTACAAGGGACAGCTGGGCCGTACCTGTACAGCCATTGACCAGCTGCGGCAGATGAAGAAAAACAGTAATTATGTATTTCTGAAGAATGTGGCCGACTGCATTGAATTTCCTGAAGAGCATGCTTCGTTTACCCCGTCGCAGTTAGAGGCGGCTGCCAGTGCAGGTCTGATAGACAAGCACGTGTACGCCTTGGGCGGCATGAGCCTGGAGCGCATACGGATGGCCCGCGACTTGGGCTTCGGAGGGGTCGTGGTGTGTGGCGACCTATGGAATAGGTTCGACATACATAGTCAGCTTGACTTCAAGGATTTGATAGAGCATTTCAGAAAGCTACGCAAGGCAATCAACTAAGCCAAACCACTTTAACATTATAAACGCAAAAAGAAAAATGAGTGAGAAAAACTCTTTCTTGGTGTTCTCGGGAACAAGCACGAGATACCTGGCAGAAAAAATCTGCGCAAGCCTGAATTGTCCGTTGGGCAATCTGATTTTTACAAAGTTCTCTGACGGTGAGTTCGCTGTTTCCTACGAGGAATCGATACGTGGCCGCGACGTATTCTTGGTTCAGAGTACTTTCCCCAACTCAGATAATCTGATGGAGCTTCTACTCATGATCGATGCAGCCAAGCGTGCCTCGGCCCGACATATCAATGCAGTTATACCGTACTTCGGCTGGGCCCGCCAGGATCGCAAGGACAAGCCACGTGTAAGCATTGGCGCCAAGCTGGTGGCCGACCTGTTGAGCTGTGCCGGTGTGGACCGCGTTATAACCATGGACTTGCATGCCGACCAGATACAGGGCTTCTTCAATGTGCCCGTAGACCATCTGTATGCCTCTGGCGTGATACTGCCCTACCTTCAGAGTCTGAAGCTTAAGGACCTGGTAATCGCCTCGCCCGACGTGGGCGGTAGCAAGCGGGCCAACTCGTATGCCAAGTACCTGGGCTGTCCGCTGGTACTGTGTAACAAGACCCGCGCACGGGCCAATGTGGTAGAGAGCATGCAGATTATAGGTGACGTGAAGGGCAAGAATGTCGTAATCATCGACGATATGGTTGATACGGCAGGCACCATCACCAAGGCGGCCAATATTATGAAAGAGGCTGGTGCTGCCAGTGTGCGGGCATGTGCCTCGCATTGTGTAATGAGTGGCCCGGCGAGCGAGCGTGTACAGGAGTCGGAACTGGAGGAAATCGTGTTTACAGACTCTATCCCCTATACCAACCGCTGCTCTAAGGTTAAGCAGTTGTCGGTGGCCGACATGTTTGCCGAGACCATCCGCCGCGTAGTCGAGAACGAGAGTATTTCGTCTCAGTACTTACTGTAAATGGACAAAAAGCACATAGCCTTACTTGTGGGGGCGTTAGGAGCCGGCCTGTGGCTGGCCTCCTGCCGCCCCGGCAAGGTAAAGCAGTCTCAGGCCATCATCGCGCATAGCATGCCGACGGGACAGGAGGAGAAGATAGCCGACATCGAGCTGACCGACATCCATCGTGACCGCGTGTCGCTGCGTCAGCAGATAAGCCGCCACCGTTATACCGTTATAGACTTTTGGGCCTCGTGGTGTGGCCCTTGTCGCCGTGAGGCTCCCGCATACATTAGCATTTATAATGACTATAAGGATCGGGGGCTTGGCTTCATAGGCATCTCGCTGGATGACGATTACGATAAGTGGCAGGCTGGCATAGCGGCGCTGGAGTTGCCCTGGCCCCAGTTCTCTGAACTGCGGGGATGGGACGAGACCCTGGCGCGTCAGTACGAGGTGTCGTCTATACCTTATACCATGGTGGCCGATAGCACGGGAACCATCGTGGCCCGTGGGCTGTATAGCGACGAGTTGCGTAGTACCATCAGCCAGTTGATGGACTGATGTCAGATAGGGTGGGGGATGCCACCCTTTTTATTTTAGCAGAACCAACAAGACAAGACATGATTACCGAGTATCAGTTGCGAGTGCTGCCCCAGCAGGCAGCATCGGAGAGTGCCATCATAGACTATATCGCCCGCGAGAAGGGCATCGACGCCCGTACCGTCAATGCGGTCAGGGTGCTCAAGAAGTCTATCGATGCTCGCCAGCGTACTATCTATGTAAACCTCAAGGTACGCATCTACGTCAACGAGATGCCCGATGCCGATTACGTGCACACCACCTATCCACAGGTGGCCGACAAGCCCCAGGTACTGGTTATCGGTGAGGGCCCCGGAGGTCTCTTTGCCTCGCTCCGACTGATAGAGCTGGGCTACAAGCCCATCGTAATAGAGCGTGGCAAGGACGTGCATGAGCGCAAACGCGACATGGCTCTGATTACGAAGACCCAGCAGGTAGACCCCGAGTCCAACTATTGTTTCGGAGAGGGCGGTGCCGGTGCCTACTCGGATGGCAAACTCTATACCCGTAGCAAGAAGCGTGGTAATGTGGACAAGATACTGAACGTGTTCTGCCAGCACGGAGCCTCGACAGCCATCCTTGCCGATGCTCACCCCCATATAGGTACCGATAAGTTGCCCCGGGTGATAGAAAACATGCGCAATACCATTTTGGCAAGCGGTGGCGAGGTACACTTTCAGACCAAGATGACAGCCCTGATAACCCAGGGCGATATGGTAAGGGGCGTAGAGACGGTAGACTTGCAGACGGGCGCCACCCGCAGTTGGTATGGCCCTGTCATCCTGGCCACCGGCCATAGTGCCCGTGATGTATATCGCTATCTCCATGACACCCAGGTCGAGATGGAGGCCAAGGGCATCGCTGTGGGTGTGCGCCTGGAGCATCCTGCCCATCTGATAGACCAGATACAGTATCACAATAAGAACGGCAGGGGCAAGTATCTCCCTGCGGCAGAATATAGCATGGTTACTCAGGTCGATGGCCGAGGAGTGTATAGCTTCTGTATGTGTCCTGGTGGTTTCGTCATTCCGGCGGCTACCGGCCCGGAGCAGATAGTGGTCAACGGGATGAGTCCGGCTAACCGCGGTACCCAGTGGAGCAATTCGGGCATGGTGGTAGAACTCCGCCCAGAGGATGTCGAGGGCAGTCCCGATGACTGCCTGCGCATAATGCACTATCAGGAAGAGCTGGAGTGCATGTGCTGGCAGCAGGGCAACCGCCAGCAGACAGCTCCCGCCCAGCGTATGGCCGACTTTGTCAATGGGCGGCTCAGTTATGACCTGCCCGCCAGCAGTTATGCGCCTGGGCTTATATCCAGTCCGTTGCACTTCTGGCTTCCCCAGCCCATAGCAGCCCGTCTGCGCGATGGCTTTAGGACCTTTGGCCGTCAGGCTCATGGCTTCCTGACTAACGAGGCCATCCTGATAGCAGTAGAAACCCGCACCAGTGCTCCTGTTCGCATCCTGCGCGACCGCGACCGACTGATGCATGTACGCTTAGAGGGCCTTTTCCCCTGTGGCGAGGGTGCCGGTTATGCCGGGGGCATCGTATCGGCCGGTGTAGATGGCGAGCGGTGTGCCGAGCAGTGTGCAGCGTATATGGCAACACTTTAATGTCACGTGCCATTGATAGCAGGAACAGATTTTCAGCGTAAGAATCCGCTGTTCTTGACGGCTGTGTTTCTGATGGCAGGGATTGTCCTGGGCGAAGCGTTGACTATTCCCGCCTGGCCGATATTCATAGCGATAGCTGTGTCGATAGCCATAACCCTGTGGCTGCGTCATCCACAGATACAGAGTATCGCTATCCATGGAGCCACCCTCTTGTTGGGGCTCGCGCTGATGCTGGTTACCAAGGCCCGTACCCCCGTACTCCCCGCTGGCGAGTGCACGTACGAGGCCGTAGTGGCCTCACAACCTCAGGTCAGAGGCAAGGTTTATCGCTGTGACTTGTGGATAATAGGTCGCCGTGGCCCTGTCAAGGTAAGGGCCTCGCTGCTGCGCAGTAGCCAACAGGATAGCGACACCCTGCGTGTGGGCGACGGCCTGTTGGCCTGTTCGGTCTTAGAAGACCCTGACAGTCTGCGCCCTTATCATCAGAACAACTTCAATTATTCCCGCTGGCTTCGGGTACACGACTATGCCGCTACGGTGTTTGTCTTCCGGCCATGGGCTCGTAAACAGGTGTCGCTGAGTGTGTTGTCGCGATTTGATAAACTACGGCTATCGGCAGTCCAGTGGCGTGCCAGGCTGGTACGGCAGTATGCGCGCCTGGGGCTACACGACCGGTCGTTAGCGCTGTTGGCAGCTATGACCTTGGGCGAGCGCTCGCTGATAGACCACTTGCAGCAAGAACAGTTCTCTGTATCGGGCGGTAGTCATGTGCTTGCCCTGAGTGGATTGCACCTTATTATAATATATACACTTCTGACTCTCTTGGTGAACTGCATAGGTAGAAGCTTCCTGGCGCTGACAGGCGGCATGGGTCGCGATGTGGTTAGGCTGGTCGGACTGGTACTGACGTTAGTCGCCGTGTGGTGCTATGTGGTCTTGGTAGGCATGGGTCCCAGCGTGGTGCGGGCAGCCACCATGATATCTATCTATGGCATGGTCTCGCTGCTCAACCGCAACCACCTGTCGGTCAACACCCTGGCCTTTGCAGCCATCGTTATGCTGGTGGCTCACCCCCGTACCCTGTGGGATGTGGGCTTTCAGCTGTCCTTTATGGCGGTGCTGTCCATCATAGCCCTCACTCCCAATAGGCGGTTACCCCTTGGTGTGTCCATGCTGTGGGTTACCATAGCCGCGCAGATAGGTACCGCGCCCCTGGTCATGTATTATTTCGGACGGTTCTCCTGTTATTTTCTCCTTACCAACTGCCTGGTGGTGCCGTGTACTACCTGCCTGCTCTATGGGGCTGTGGCCCTGTGGGCGGCTACCCCCATCAGTGCCGTGCAGCACACAATGGCAACCGGGCTGGTATGGATGGCCGGACTGATGGATAGGGGCGTAGCCTGGATAGCCTCGCTCCCTGGGGCGTCGATAGATAACATTTGGCTGAGTACCACCCAGGTCGTGGCAATTTATGTGCTGATATTTTGTACGTATCGGATATTTTCTATAATTTTGCACAGCAAATGAGACACCGTTATTTTATCTATCTCAGCTTTGACGGCACTGCCTATCATGGCTGGCAGATACAGCCTAATGGCCTGTCTGTCCAGGAAGTGCTGCAGAGCCGGTTGTCGACCCTGCTCAGGAAATCCATTGAGGTGGTAGGTGCAGGCCGTACGGATGCCGGGGTACACGCCCGTACCATGGTGGCTCATTTTGACTGGGACGCGGAGATAGACGAAGCCCAGTTGGCCTATAAGCTCAACCGCATGATGCCGCGCGATATAGCCATTAACCGTATCGTAGAGGTCGAGGCCCACCTACATGCACGCTTTTCGGCCACTGCGCGTACCTATCACTATTATATTCATACTGCGCGCAATCCATTTCTTCGCCACTATTCGCTGGAGATGCCTTATAAGTTGGACTTCGACGCTATGAACCAGGCCGCAGCTACCCTGGTGTCGGTCAGCGACTTCGGGGCGTTCTGCAAGGCTGGTGCCGATGTCAAGACCACCCTCTGCACGCTGACAGAGGCTCGCTGGGAGCGTATGGAGACCGACGGGCGCTGGTGCTTTGTCATCACGGCCAACAGGTTCCTGCGCAATATGGTACGTGCGGTGGTGGGCACTCTTATAGAGGTGGGGCGCGGCCGCATGAGCCAGGCCGACTTTGCCCAGGTAGTGGCTTCGGGTACCCGTCAGAAGGCAGGCGAGAGCATGCCAGGCCATGCCCTGTTTCTTTGGGACATTAAATATTAATAATTTTAGGATACAATGATGTGGTTAGTATTGGCTTTCCTGTCAGCGGCGCTGCTGGGATGCTACGATTCATGCAAGAAAAAAGCGCTCAGCGGTAACGCTGTCATCCCCGTACTGTTTCTTAACACCCTGTTTTCATCACTTATATTCATCCCCTTTATCATCCTGTCGGCCAATACGGGCTGCCTGGACGGAACCATATTCTATGTACCCGCCGGAGGCTGGGCGCTGCACAAGTTCATCATTCTGAAGAGTTGTATAGTCCTCTCCTCGTGGGTTCTTGGCTACTTTGCCATGAAGCATCTGCCCCTTACCATTGTCGGGCCTGTCAACGCCACGCGCCCCGTGATGGTCTTGATAGGTGCCCTGCTGGTGTTTGGCGAACGGCTGAATGGCTGGCAGTGGCTGGGCGTGGCCTTCGCCGTATGTTCTTTCTTCCTTCTGAGCCGTAGTGGCAAGAAGGAGGGTATAGACTTTAAGCACAATCTGTGGGTTTACTTCCTCGTGGGCGCTGCTGTGCTCGGCGCCGTGAGCGGTCTGTACGACAAATATCTTATGGCACCCACCGGCGATGGCGGTCGTGGCCTGGACAGCATGATGGTGCAGAGCTGGTACAATATCTATCAGATGGGCCTGATGGGCATAGCCTTGCTGGTGTGGCGGTGGAGACGGCGTGCCACGGAGAGGTTTCATTGGCATTGGTGTATCATACTGATTTCGGTATTCCTGAGTGCGGCCGACTTTGTGTATTTCTACGCCTTGAGTCTGCCGGGTGCCATGATATCCATCGTGTCCATGGTGCGTCGCGGGTCGGTCATAGTCAGCTTTATGTGTGGAGCCATTTTCTTCCACGAGAAGAACCTGAAATCTAAGGCCATAGACCTGGCCCTTGTGGTGATAGGTATGATATGTCTGTGGATTGGTGGTCATTAAAAAAATAAAAAAACAGGGCTCTCCTTTGACAAATGGGATAAAACTCGTAACTTTGTCCACGAAATTATTCACTATTATGGCACGAAATAAATTCAAAGGCTTAGGTATAGCACTGATTACGCCTTTTACGCAAGACGGGGCTGTAGATTTCCCCGCACTGAAAAGACTCATAACTTATCAACTGGATAATGGCGCCGATTTCTTGTGCATACTGGCCACCACGGGCGAGGCCCCATGCCTGACTCGCGAGGAGAAGGAGAAAATAACCGAGACCGTAAAGGAGCTGACTCAGGGTAAGGTGCCTATACTGAAGTACTGCGGAGGTAACAACACACGCGCCGTGGTCGAGGAAATTCAGAATACAGACTGGACGGGCATAGACGGAATACTGAGTATATGCCCATACTATAACAAGCCATCGCAGGAGGGGCTCTACAAGCATTTCAAGGCCATCAGCGCCGTGAGCCCGCTGCCCATCGTATTATATAATGTACCCGGGCGGACGGGGGTAAACCTCAAGCCTGATACGCTGGTGCGCCTGGCGCGCGAGTGCGATAACATCGTGGCTGTCAAGGAGGCCAGCGGCTCCCTGGAGCAGGTCGACGAGATTATCAAGAACAAGCCTGAGGGATTTGAGGTGATTAGCGGCGACGACGCGCTTACTTTCCCCATGGTGGCCAGCGGTGCCGTGGGTGTAATATCGGTCATTGGCAACGCCCTGCCCAAGGAATTTTCGCGGATGATACGCTTGGAGTTCAAGGGAGAGTATGAGCCGGCCCGCAAGATACACCACCGCTTCACCGAGCTGTACAAGCTGCTCTTCGTAGACGGCAACCCGGCTGGCGTGAAGGCTCTGCTTAACGACATGGGCTATATAGAGAATGTGCTCAGGCTCCCGCTGGTTCCTACTACTATCGCTACCAAGGAGAAGATGGCCGAAATACTCAAGGAACTGCGTATCTGACGGGTGGCACCTCCCTATGCTAACCGCGGGGATGGCTGCAATACATACAGAGAGGGCTACACTTGCTGCTGCAGGTGTAGCCCTCTCTGCGTAGATGGCCATCGGTGGGTTACTGGTTTTCGGTAAACTCGCCGGCGATAGGGTGGGCCATCAGCTGGCGTATCTTGTCGGCATCCTGGTACTGAGCCTGAAGGAACATGAGCTTGGTGGCCGCTGCCTCGACGGTGCTGTCGCGTCCGGATATGATGCCCGCGTCGAGCAGCTGTATGCCCGTGTCGTAGCGGCTCATCTCTACACATCCGGCTATACACTGGCTGATGTTGACCACCACCACACCCCGCTGGCTGGCCTCCTTCAGCGCCCGTATAATCCACGGATAGTGGGGGGCATTGCCGCTGCCGAAACTGCGCATGATGATGCCGCGCAGCTCGGGAGCCTCGAGTACATGCTTAACGATGTGTTCCTCGATGCCGGGGAAGAGGGAGAAGATGATGACATTGCGATCCATCTTGTGGTGGGCCACCATGGGCCGCGAGTAGTCGGGATGCAGGATGTGGTGCTCATGAAAGGTGAAGTTGACGCCCGCATCGCACAGGTGGGGATAGTTAAACGAGTCAAAGGCATTGAACCCGTCGGCGTTCTTCTTGGTCGAGCGGTTGCCGCGGAGCAGGTGCCCGTTAAAGTAGATACACACTTCGGGCACCACGGGTGTCCCGTCCTTGTGGTAGGTCGACGCCAGCTCGATGCTGGTCAGTATGTTCTCCTTGCCGTCGGTGCGCAGCTGGCCCAGAGGCAGCTGGCTACCGGTAAGTATTACGGGCTTGGTAAGATTCTCCAGTAAGAACGACAGGGCCGAGGCTGTATAGGCCATGGTGTCGGTGCCATGCAGGATGACGAAACCATCATAGCGGCTGTATAGCGACTCGATTATCTCTACCAGCTTAATCCAGGAGCGCGGGCTCATGTCGCTGGAGTCGATGGGAGGGTCAAACTGAAAGACATCGATGTCTGTCTTGATATACTTGAACTCAGGCAGATGCTCCTTGAGATGCTTAAAGTCCAGGGGCTCAAGGGCGCCCGTCTGGGGGTTGACATCCATCCCGATGGTGCCACCTGTATATATCAGAAGTACTTTTCCGTTCCAATTCATCACGGTAATCGCTTAGCGGATTTGTAGATAATTAAAAAAAATTAGTGCAAATATAACATATTTTTGGCTGTGTGCAAAAAAAAGTCCGTACATTTGCAAACAAAAGATAGAACTTAAAAACATATTTGCGATTATGAAACAGTTTATGGACGCGGATTTTCTGCTTGATACAGAGACCGCCAAGCATCTGTACCATGACCATGCGGCCAAGATGCCCATCATTGACTACCACTGTCACCTCGACCCGAAGATGGTGGCCGAAGACCACCGTTTTACCAACATCACCGAGCTCTGGCTGGGTGGCGACCACTACAAGTGGCGCGCCATGCGTACCAATGGTGTTGACGAGAAATACATTACCGGCGACGCCTCTGACTGGGAGAAGTTTGAGAAGTGGGCCGAAACGATGCCTTACTGTTACCGCAACCCGCTGTACCACTGGTCTCACCTCGAGCTGCGTACAGGCTTCGGCATAGACAAGCTGCTCTGTCCTGAAACGGCCCGTGAGATATACGAAGAGTGTAACGAAAAGCTGAAACAGCCTGAATACTCGGCCCGTGGGCTGATGCGCCGTTACCATGTGGAGTGCGTGTGTACCACCGACGACCCTGTAGACGACCTGGCCTATCACCGTCAGACCCGCGAGAGTGGTTTTGAGATTAAGATGATACCTGCCTGGCGTCCTGACAAGGCTATGAACATCGACAAGGAGGGCTTTGCCGACTATGTGAAGCAGCTTGGCCAGGCCGCCGGTATTGACATCAGTTCCTTTAGGGATATGGTAGATGCCCTGCAGAAGCGCCACGACTACTTTAACGCCAATGGCTGTCGCCTGTCGGACCATGGCATGGACGAGTTCTACGACGAGCCTTATACCGACTCGCAGATAGACACTATATTTGCCAAATCGATGCGTGGCATGAGCCTGTCGGCCCTCGAGGTGCGCCAGTACAAGAACTGCTTCCTCACCCTGTGTGCCGAGATGGACGCTGCTGACAACTGGACGCAGCAGTACCACTATGGACCCATCCGTAACAACAATACGCTGATGTACAAGAGGCTGGGCCCCGATACCGGTTTTGACTCTATCGGCGAGTTCAGCACGGCCACGGCTATGGCCCGGTTCCTTGACAAGCTCAATACGGCCGGCAAGCTCACCCGTACCATAATATATACGCTCAACCCCTGCGCCAATGAGATGATAGCCGCGATGATAGGCAACTTCCAGGACGGTTCGGTGCCTGGAAAGATACAGTTTGGCGCTGGCTGGTGGTTCAATGACCAGCTCGACGGTATGACCCGCCAGATGAATGCCCTGTCTAACTTAGGACTGCTGTCGCGCTTCGTGGGCATGCTTACCGACTCGCGCTCGTTCCTCAGCTATCCGCGTCATGAGTACTTCCGCCGCTTGCTCTGCAACCTGATAGGTACCGATGTCGAGAATGGGCTGATACCCAATGACGATGCCACGCTGAGCCGTATGGTCGAGGATATTTCGTACTACAACGCGCGCCGTTACTTCGGGTTCTACGAGTAACTCCGCGCATCCCCCAGTATTCAGGGTCTTCGTGTCCTCTGTGGCATGGAGGCCTTTTTTTGTTGCCCCCATGCCCGCCATGGGAAGTGTCATAGATGCCATCGTTGTTATAACCATGGCGCGACCCGTAAAAAAAACTTACACGCGACTGTATATTTATGCAAAACGAGGGCCGATAATGTATAAATATACAGTCGTAACACCTGTTTTCCAGGGCAGAAATTCCAGATTTTTTCATCGAACCAGGACGATTTTCGGGGCTGTCGGAGCCACTTTGGGGCATCGCGAGGGCCGCAAAAGTAACAACCTTTTACAAAACAGAGGCATTTATCGCCTTTTTCGGCCCTATTTTCGGCTCTTGCGAGGATGGTTTCCGGAGTCGCCGCGATGGTCATTTTGGTGCTCGCGATGGTCATTACGTTTCTAATGACCATCGCGAGCGAAAAAATGATGGTTTCCGGGTAGGCTGAGAATTGCCATTTTTGACACCGCCGCCCCCCCGGCGAGCGTACAGGCAAAATACAGAAACCCCCAATGCCCTCGCCCGAAGCCCAAACGGCAAAAATGTATATTTATACATTGTCAGAAAATTTATTACAATGCAATCCGGAAAGTTGTCAATAGCTTGCCAACACCCATCCATCGTGCGGGGCACGCCGGCACCAGCCATGAATATCCATTGGCTCGCCGTCCGTGAGCTGGTAGCCGTCGTAAGAGTCGTAAAGGCAGGTATCTCCAATGTTTGCGCTGGCCATCGGTTTGCCAGTGAGAGCTCCAAGTAGTGTTTCTGCCATCATGTTGCTTTCACCTCTTTTATCTTATAATAGCGGAGAAGGCCGTGCCACTGCAGCCCGATGGCCAGGGGCGGCCCATAGATGGGCCTGCTTTTTCGGACTTGTACTAAGCACCACTTGGGCAGGAAACTACTTTTTTCACAGCCATGATGGTTTTTACTCTAAAAACCTTTGCCGTTATCAAAAAATAGTAGTATTTTTGCAGAAAGTTTAATGAAATTTTTTCGATACGATATGAAACGATACACCATCCCGTTCATTATGCTGATGGCAGCGCTCTTTATGGCAGCTTGCTCAAGCAGCAAGAAGGTTGCTTATTTCCAGAATATCCAGTCGGTTGACTTCGACAAGTCTAAGGGCCTGTATGACGCCAAGATTATGCCGAAGGACCTGCTTACCATCACGGTGAGCACGCAGAACCCGGAGGCCGCCATGCCGTTTAACCTGTCTGTCTCAAATACGCTGAACAGCACGGGCCAGTTGTCGTCGGGCGCCGGCTCGCTGCAGACCTATCTGGTAGACAACGATGGTAACATAGACTTCCCCGTGGTAGGCAAGCTGCATATACAGGGCCTTACCAAGAACCAGTGCCAGGACTTGATAGTCAAGAGTATAGCCCCCTATCTGGCCAAGACCGAGAAGCCAGTGGTAACGGTACGCATGTCGAGCTACCATGTTACCGTATTGGGCGAGGTGTCCAAGCCCTGCGTGGTGCCGGTTACCACCGAGAAGATGAGCGTAATGGAGGCGCTGGCCGAGGCCGGCGACCTGACGATATATGGTAAGCGCGAAAACGTGATACTCATCCGCGAGTCTGAAACTGGCCAGAAAGAGTATCACTACCTTAATCTCAACGATGCCAATATATTCAACTCGCCCTATTATTACTTACAACAGAATGATATAATATATGTAGAACCTAACGGGGTGAAGGCCAAGAACTCCGGTATCGGTAGCTCTACTACACTATGGTTCTCCTTTGTAAGTATTCTCACTTCGGTGGCGGCTTTAGTCGTCAATATAGTAAGAAAATAAGATATAGAGAAATGAAGGATGTTTTGTTAGCAGACATACATTCTTCATTTTTTTTAAGACAACAGATATAATAAGACATGGAAGTATTGAAACATGAGTGCGGCGTGGCCATGGTGCGGTTGCTCAAGCCCCTGTCGTACTATCAGGAGAAATACGGCACATGGATGTACGGCCTTAATAAGCTCTACCTGATGATGGAGAAACAGCATAACCGTGGCCAGGAAGGTGCGGGTATGGCCTGCGTAAAACTGGGGACCCAACCCGGCAACGAGTACATGTTCCGCGAGCGCGCCGAAGGCAAGGACGCCATCCGCGAGATATTCGGCACCGTACACGCCAACTACCGCGGGGTGCCTGCCGGCCAGATGCAGGACGCTGCCTATGCCAAGGAGCAGTTGCCCTTTGCCGGCGAACTCTACATGGGCCACCTCAGATACTCTACCACAGGCAAGCGCGGGCTGTCGTATGTACACCCGTTCCTGCGCCGTAACAACTGGCGGGCCAAGAACCTCTGCCTCTGTGGCAACTTTAACATGACCAACATCGAGGAAATCTTCGCCAAGCTTACCCGGCAGGGGCAGTGCCCCCGCATCTACAGCGACAGCTATATCATGCTCGAACTGATGGGACACAGGCTGGACCGCGAGGTGGAACGCAACTTTGAGGCAGCCCGCGAGCAGGGCCTTACCGATACCGACATTACCCGCTACATCGAGGACCACGTGAAGATGAGCAATGTACTCAAGACCACCATGGCCGACTTTGACGGCGGCTACGTGGTGTGTGGCCTCACGGGCTCTGGCGAGATGTTCTCCATGCGCGACCCCTGGGGCATACGCCCCGCTTTCTACTATATCGATGACGAGGTGGTGGCCCTGGCCTCTGAGCGCCCCGTGTTGCAGACCACATTCGACCTGAGCTGCGAGGATGTCAAGGAACTGCAGCCCGGCACCGCCCTCATGGTAAAGCGCAATGGCGCCTGCTCTATAGAGCGCATCCAGGAGCAGCGGGGCGACTCGGCCTGCTCGTTCGAGCGCATCTACTTCTCGCGCGGCTCTGACCGCGACATCTACCAGGAACGCAAGCGTCTGGGCTCGCAGCTTACCGAGCCTGTGCTCCGGGCCATAGACTACGACACGGCCCACACCGTGTTCTCCTTTATCCCCAATACGGCCGAGGTGGCTTTCTACGGACTGCTGCAGGGCTTCAAGCACTATGTACACGAGAAGAAGATAGCCGCCATACAGCACTTGGGCCACGTGCCCACCCGCGAGGAGCTCGACGCCATACTCTCTGAGTCGGTACGCATGGAGAAGGTGGCCTGGAAGGACATCAAGCTGCGTACCTTTATCACCGAGGGCAACTCGCGCAACGACCTGGCCTCGCACGTGTACGATATTACCTACGGTAGCGTGGAGCCCTATCAGGACAACCTGGTCGTTATCGACGACAGCATCGTGCGCGGTACCACGCTCAAGGAGAGCATCATCCGCATACTGGACCGTCTGCATCCTAAGAAGATGGTGCTCGTAAGCAGTGCCCCCCAGATACGTTACCCTGACTACTACGGCATCGACATGGCCCGGTTAGAGGAGTTCTGCGTGTTCCGGGCCACCATGCAGTTGCTGCGCGAGCGCGGCATGGAGCAGCTCGTCCAGGACACCTATCAGAACTGCAAGGCCGAGCTGGCCAAGCCCAAGGAACAGATGCGCAACTGTGTACGCGACATATACAAGCCCTTTACCGTAGAGGAGATTAACCACAAGATAGTAGACATGCTGCGCCCCGAGGGAGTGACCACGCCGATAGAGATAGTGTTCCAGTCGGTCGACGGACTGCGCCAGGCCATTCCCCATCATAAGGGCGACTGGTACTTTACGGGCAAATATCCCACCCCCGGCGGCACCCGCCTGTGTAACCAGGCGTTTGTCAACTATATAGAGAAAAACTACAGAACAGAATAACAAACCAAGAGATAATGAGAAGTGTAACATTAGTCTTATCAGACGGTACGAAATTCCATGGAAAATCCTTTGGCTACGAGAAGCCCATCGCTGGCGAAGTGGTGTTTAACACGGCCATGATGGGTTACCCCGAGAGCCTGACCGATCCGTCGTATGCAGGACAGTTAATGGTACTGACATTTCCGCTGGTCGGAAATTACGGAGTGCCGCCGTTTACAATTGAGCCCAATGGTATTCCCACCTTTATGGAGAGCGACCGTATCTATGCCTCGGCCATCATCGTGGCCGACTATAGTGAGCGGTATTCGCACTGGAACGCCGTAGAGAGTCTGGCCGACTGGCTCAAGCGCGAGCATGTGCCCGGCATTACGGGCATTGACACGCGCGAGCTTACCAAGGTGCTGCGCGAGCATGGTGTAATGATGGGCAGGATAATCTTTGACGATGAGCCCGATAATATCCCCGAGGCCCACTATGAGGGAGTCAACTTCGTCGACAAGGTGAGCTGCAAGCAGATTATCCGGTACAACGAAGGTGCCGGCAAGAAGGTAGTGCTGGTCGACTGCGGTGTGAAGGCCAACATCATCCGGTGTCTCATTAACCGTGGGGTCGAGGTGATACGGGTGCCCTGGAACTATGACTATACTGATATGGACTTCGACGGTTTGTTCCTGGCCAACGGCCCTGGCGACCCCGATACCTGCGAGGCTGCTGTCAGGATTATCCAGAAGCAGATGAGCGCTTCGCGTAAGCCCATCTGTGGTATCTGTATGGGCAACCAGCTGCTGGGCAAGGCTGCTGGCGCCACCATCTATAAGCTCAAGTACGGCCACCGCTCGCATAACCAGCCCGTGCGTATGGTGGGTACCAACAAGTGCTACGTGACAAGCCAGAACCATGGCTATGCCGTCAATGCCAAGACCCTGGGCTCTGACTGGGAGGAACTGTTCGTCAATATGAACGATGGCTCTAACGAGGGCATCCGCCATAAGACCAATCCCTGGTTCAGCAGCCAGTTCCACCCCGAGGCCTGCTCTGGTCCCGTTGATACTGAGTTCATGTTTGACAGATTTGTAGACACATTAATTAAGTAAAGATACATCATGAAGGATGAAAGCATAAAGAAAGTGTTGCTGCTGGGTTCCGGCGCATTGAAAATCGGTGAGGCTGGCGAGTTCGACTACTCAGGCTCACAGGCCCTGAAGGCTCTGCGCGAGGAGGGAGTGGAGACGGTCCTTATCAACCCCAACATTGCCACCGTACAGACCTCAGAGGGTGTGGCTGACCAGATATATTTCCTGCCCGTTCAGCCTTATTTCGTAGAGCGGGTCATCGAGAAGGAACGTCCTGATGGCATCCTGCTCAGCTTTGGCGGTCAGACCGCCCTTAACTGTGGCGTAGAACTCTACCAGAGTGGTGTACTCGAAAAATATAACGTACGCGTGCTGGGTACTCCTGTCCAGGCCATCATGGATACTGAGGACCGCGAGCTCTTTGTGGAGAAGCTCAACGAGATAGATGTCAAGACCATCAACAGCGAGGCTTGTGAGAATATCGAGCAGGTGCGCCGCGCGGCTGCCGACCTGGGTTATCCGGTTATCATCCGTGCCGCCTATGCCCTGGGTGGTCTCGGTAGTGGTTTTGCCGACAACGAGGACGAACTGAACCGCCTGGCCGAGAAGGCTTTCTCTTTCTCGCCTCAAGTATTGGTCGAGAAGAGCCTTAAAGGATGGAAAGAGATAGAATACGAGGTCGTTCGCGACCGCTTCGACAACTGTATCACGGTCTGTAACATGGAGAACTTTGACCCGCTGGGCATCCATACAGGTGAGTCTATCGTTATCGCTCCGTCGCAGACCCTCACCAATAGTGAGTATCATAAGTTGCGCGCGCTGTCCATCAAGATTATCCGCCATATAGGTATCGTGGGCGAGTGCAATGTACAGTATGCCTTCGACCCAGCCAGCGAGGACTATCGCGTCATCGAGGTTAACGCCCGGTTGAGCCGCTCCTCGGCGCTGGCCTCCAAGGCCACGGGTTACCCGTTGGCCTTTGTGGCTGCCAAGTTGGGTATGGGGTATGGCCTGTTCGAACTGAAAAACTCGGTGACCAAGACTACGAGTGCTTTCTTTGAGCCGGCACTCGACTACGTGGTCTGCAAGATACCCCGGTGGGACTTGTCTAAGTTCCGCGGTGTCGACAAGGAGCTGGGATCCAGCATGAAGTCGGTAGGAGAGGTGATGGCCATCGGCCGAAACTTCGAGGAAGCCATACAGAAAGGCTTGCGCATGATAGGGCAGGGCATGCACGGTTTCGTGGAAAACAAGGAACTCGAGATACCCAACATTGACGAGGCTCTGAGGGAACCCACCGACAAGCGAGTATTCGTTATATCCAAGGCCATGCACAAGGGCTACACCGTAGACCAGATTCATAATCTGACCAAGATAGATAAGTGGTTCCTGGACAAACTGAAGCATATTATAGATATTGACGAGGAACTGAAAGGATGTAACGTCAACACCTTGGACAAGGAGCTGCTCCGCACGGCTAAGGTCTACGGATTTACTGACTTCCAGATAGCCCGTGCCATCGGGCTTGAGGCCGAGATAGGCAACATGCACAAGGCCACGATGGTGGTGCGCAGTCTGCGTAAGAACTACGGCATCCTGCCTGTGGTCAAACAGATAGACACGCTGGCTGCCGAGTATCCCGCCCAGACCAACTATCTGTATGTCACTTATGCTGGTGTGGCTTCCGATGTCTCATTCTCTAATGACAAGCGTTCGGTTATCGTTCTGGGGTCTGGTGCTTACCGTATCGGTAGCTCGGTAGAGTTTGACTGGTGCGGCGTTCAGGCTCTGAACACCATCCGCCGCGAGGGTTACCGTTCTATTATGATTAACTATAACCCCGAGACGGTATCTACAGACTACGATATGTGCGACCGTCTCTATTTCGATGAGCTTACATTCGAGCGCGTGCTTGATATTATCGAAATGGAAAATCCCCATGGTGTTGTCGTTTCTACAGGTGGGCAGATACCTAACAATCTGGCCATGTGGCTGGATCAGGAGAATGTGCCTATCTTGGGAACCTCGGCCAAGGATATTGACAATGCCGAAGACAGGGCCAAGTTCTCGGCCATGCTTACTGCCAGGGGTATCAACCAGCCAGAGTGGAGCGCCCTTACCAGCATGGAGGACATCGGCAAGTTTGTCGACAGGGTAGGTTTCCCCGTGCTGGTACGTCCCTCATACGTGTTGTCGGGCGCGGCCATGAATGTGTGCTCCAATGAGGAAGAGCTGAAGAAGTTCCTCCAGCTGGCAGCCAATGTGAGCGAAGACCATCCCGTCGTGGTATCCAAATTCATTGAGCATGCCAAGGAGATAGAAATGGATGCTGTCGCCAAGAATGGCGAGATATTGGCCTATGCCATCAGCGAGCATATAGAGTTTGCCGGTGTACATTCGGGCGACGCCACTATCCAGTTCCCGCCACAGAAACTGTATGTCGAGACGGTTCGCCGTATCAAGCGTGTCAGCAGGGAGATAGCCGCAGCGCTGCATATCAATGGGCCGTTCAACATTCAGTTTATGGCGCGCGACAATGACATCCTGGTCATTGAGTGTAATCTGCGTGCGTCGCGCTCCTTCCCGTTCGTGAGCAAGGTTCTTAAGCTCAACCTTATCGAACTGGCCACCAAGGTTATGTTGGGCCTTCCCGTAGAGAAACCCAAGAAAAATCTCTTTGACTTGGACTACGTGGGCATCAAGGCCAGCCAGTTCTCGTTCAACCGCCTGCAGAAGGCCGACCCTGTCTTGGGTGTCGACATGAGTTCTACAGGTGAGGTGGGTTGCCTGGGCGACGATACTAACCAGGCCCTGCTCAAGGCGATGCTCAGCGTGGGTCACCGCATACCTAAGCATACCGTACTGCTTTCTACGGGTGGTGCCAAGCAGAAGGCCGAACTGTTAGAGACGGCCAAGACTCTAAGGGAACATGGTTACGAGCTCTATGCAACAGGCGGTACATCCAGGTATCTGTCGGACAATGGAGTGGCCAATACCATGGTGTACTGGCCTTCGGATGAGGGCAAGGAGCCTCAGGCCCTTACTCTGATGCATGAGCATAAGATTGATATGGTTGTGAATATTCCCAAAGATCTGACACAGCACGAGCTGACTAACGGGTACAAGATTCGCCGTACAGCCATTGACTTGAATATCCCACTGATAACCAACAGCCGTCTGGCCAGTGCTTTCATCCATGCTTTCTGTACCTTGAAGTTGGATGATGTTGACATCAAGTCATGGGATGAGTATAAGTAAAATTCGCCCCATACTCTATATAGCAGATAAGGCAGACTGCACATGACTTGCAGTCTGCCTCATTTTTTCTCCGTGTATCAGGCTCCTTCTCAGGTTCTCTCTGGCGCCAGCCGAGAGTACCCCATCACATTCTCTGTTTACTTCTATCATTCGCGAAGCACGCTGGTGCCAATCGCCAATATCTGCCGGTCCATTTGTTTTGATTGCGGCAGTAGCCGGAGTCTCTACGTGATGTATAGGAACAAAAAAAGCCGTCTGGAACTTGGTTCCAGACGGCAGTCTCTTTTCTGTTCGTACTAAATTACTGAGCTACAGCAGCAGTATCAGTAGCAGCAGTGTCAGCAGCAGCGCTGTCAACAGTTACAGTGGTGTCAGAGTCAGCGTTAGCAGCGGGCTCAGCTGTTTTGTTACCACAAGATGCGAAAGAGATAGCTGCGATAGCAGCGAACATCAAAACTAATTTCTTCATTTTCTTTGCTTTTTAAATCTGTAAAACAATCATTTGTTTATTAAAACACTGCAAAGGTAAGTATTTTTTTAATACGCCGTTCATTTTTTAGCGATTTTTTTTAGGTCTAACTGTAACTTTTTTGAAACTGATTGTCAATCAGTGCTTTTTAGATTGTGAATAAAGGTTAAAGATTGACAGCTGTAGGAAAATGGGCAGTTGCAACGGGGCAAAAATACGTTGGTGGCTATTGGAAAGGAGATAGTGCCCATGGCATGTGTGGCCACCATCTCATGTATATGTGTCGGTAAAGAGATGGAGTGGGATGGTGACAGGAGATATCGCGGTTATCAGAAGTTATACCTTATTATATATATAGGGGCATGGCGGTTGGCTCTGGTTCTGCTCAGGCAAGGGCTATAAGGGATAAGGCTCACTTCACCTCAGCCGAGCAAACTATAAAAAACTTCGTCATTTACTTTGCTCTGTCTTCGGTATGCACTAACTTTGCAGAAGATAGGGTGATAGGGGCCTTTGTGGTCACTGTCTGACCATTGGTTACACCTATCTTCATATAATATATATTGAGAATGATAGATACATCAGCTTTTCAAGGAAAGAAAGCCGCTTATTATACCCTGGGGTGTAAACTAAATTTTTCAGAAACCTCTACCTTTGGCAAGATGCTTCAGGAGATGGGGGTTATTACTGTGACAGAAGGAGAGCAGGCCGATATCTGCCTGATTAACACCTGTTCGGTAACCGAGGTGGCCGACCGTAAGTGCCGGACGGCCATACGGCGTATGGTACGCGAGAACCCAGGAGCCTTTGTTGTCGTTACAGGTTGCTATGCTCAGTTGGAGTCCGAGAAAGTGTCTCAGATAGACGGGGTCGACCTGGTTTTGGGCAGTAATGAGAAAGCCCATTTGATACAGTACCTCTCCGATGCGTGGGCTAACCGTGACAGCGAGAGCCATCTACATCGTTTCCATTCTGTAAAGACCAAGGAGATACGTACCTTCCAACCCTCGTGTTCGCGGGGTAACCGTACCCGTTATTTCCTTAAAGTACAGGATGGCTGCAACTACTTCTGTACCTACTGTACCATTCCTTATGCCCGTGGCTTCTCTCGTAATCCGTCTATCAGTTCGCTGGTAGAGCAGGCTGAGCGTGCCGCTGCCGAGGGTGGCAAGGAGATAGTGCTTACAGGTGTCAATATCGGTGATTTTGGGCGTAGTACGGGCGAGCGCTTTATTGACCTGGTTCGTGCCCTTGATGGCGTGCGGGGCATTAGCCGTTTCCGTATATCCAGTCTGGAACCCGACCTGCTTGACGATGCCCTTATCGACTACTGTGCACACAGCCGTGCCTTTATGCCTCACTTCCATATACCCCTTCAGAGCGGTTCCGACCATGTGTTGCGTCTTATGCACCGCCGTTACGACAAGGCGCTTTTTGCCCATAAGATAAAGCTCATCAAAGCATTGATGCCCGATGCCTTTATTGGCGTCGACGTGATGGTGGGTTGTCGCGGCGAGCACCCCGAGCATTTCGAGGAGTGTTACGACTTCCTCCGTAGCCTGGATGTTACCCAGTTGCATGTCTTTCCGTACTCAGAGCGTCCAGGCACATCGGCCCTCGCCATCCCCTATGTGGTTGACGAGCGCGAAAAGCATGTTCGCTGTAACCGGCTGCTGGAACTTAGTACCGAGAAGACCCACGACTTCTATAGCCGTTACATAGGGTCTGAGGCCGAAGTACTCTTCGAGCGGGCCACCCGTGGCCGTATGATGCATGGGTTTACCCGCAACTATATCCGGGTAGAACTCTCACCGGCCCAGGCACGCGAGGAATACGATAACCAACTGTTGCGGGTGCGCCTCGGCGACTTCAACCACGATAAAACGGCCCTGCGGGCCACGCTACTATGAAACTTGCCATTGTAATACTCAACTGGAACGGCAGGCAGATGCTCGAACGCTATCTGCCATCGGTCATGGCCGAGGTGCCTGCAGACTGTGCTGTCTATGTGGCTGATAATGCGTCGACCGACGATTCGCTCGTCCTGCTCCGTAACCATTTTCCGCAGGTCCGGCTCATCGTCCTTGATAATAATTATGGTTTCGCGGAGGGCTATAATAAGGCCCTCGGTCAGATAGAGGCCGAGTACTATCTGCTTCTTAACTCCGATGTCCAGGTTACGCCTCACTGGCTTCGCCCCCTGCTGCTCTTCATGGATCAGACCCCCCGCGTGGCTGCCTGTCAGCCCAAACTGCTCTCTATGGCCGACCACAGCCAGTTTGAGTACGCTGGTGCCTGCGGCGGATTTATAGATCGCTATGGTTATCCTTACTGCCGTGGCCGTATCTTTGACACCGTCGAGCACGATGCAGGCCAGTACGACACCCCTATGCCCATCCAGTGGGCCACGGGAGCCTGCCTGCTCATACGCAGCGCTGATTACTGGAACGCGGGCGGACTGGACGGCCGCTTCTTTGCCCATAACGAGGAGATAGACCTCTGCTGGCGTCTGCGCCTTACAGGCCGCCTTATTTACTGCGTGCCCCAGAGCCGGGTCTACCATGTGGGTGGGGGTACCCTTAACAAGAGCAATCCCCGCAAGACCTACCTCAATTTCCGTAACAACCTCACCATGCTTTATAAGAACCTGCCCGACAGCGACTTGCGGCGGGTGATGCGTGTGCGATGGCTGTTAGACTACGTGGCTGCCATCGAGATGCTGCTGTTGCAGCATAGCTGGGGCGATTTCAGGGCCGTGGTCCGTGCCCGGCGTGCTTTCCGTGCCTGGCGTCGCCAGTTTGACGCCGACCGCGACCGCATCCAGCGCTCCCGCGTCAGCCAGACTGATGATGTGCGCGCTCCCTATAGCATCCTGTGGCAGTATTACGTTCACCACAAGCGCACTTTCTCAGAGCTCCAGCCCCAGATACAGGCTGAACGTAAGACCATTCCCAATGTCATGTTGCTGCCCAACGTGGCCGCCTTGCTGGCCGAGGGCCATACCGTGACCTTGCCACTCCGGGGGAACAGCATGCGCCCCTTCTTGGAAGACAACCGCGACAAGGGGCTGCTCATCAAGGCTGGCGACTTCTCCGTGGGCGATGCCGTACTGGCTCAGGTGGCGCCAGGCACCTATGTGCTCCACCGTATAGTGCGCATCCAGGGCGATGAGGTTACCCTCTGTGGCGACGGCAACCTGACTAACGAGCACTGTCGCCGTCAGGATGTTATAGGCTTTGTCGTGGGCTTCTACCGTAAGGGCCGTACCCGTCTGGACCGTACCAACGGGCTCAAGTGGGGCCTCTACTCCGTAGTCTGGATGTCGCTGCGGCCGGTGCGCCGATACCTGTTAGCGGCTTATCGCCGTATCTGGCTGAAACTATTCAAACCAATATAAACCAAAGAGATGAAAGCTAAAAAAGGATTTAAGCTCCGCGAGGTGTGCGGAGAGAAGATTTTGTTGGCCGAGGGTGCCGAGAATATAGACTTTAGTAATATTATCAGTATGAACGCCAGTTCGGCTTATCTGTGGGAAAACCTGGAAGACCGCGAGTTTACGGCCGAGGACATGGCCAAGCTGCTTACCGACCAGTATGAGGTCGACGACGCTACCGCCCTGGCCGATGCCAAGGCCCTGGCCGACCAGTGGTACAGCTATGGTATCATAGAACTTTAACATCATAGGGTGCTGGGCGGCAGTAGCTGCCTGGCGCTCTCTGTTTCATGGCTACGGCAGCATAAAAGCCACCGATTTGTTTGGCCCTATCGGCAAAAAAACGTATTTTTGCAGTCAAATTTGAGGACACGGTAATGCTTAATTTTATATCTTTTGGTAGCGGGAGCAGCGGTAATTGCTACTATCTTTATAATCAGGATGATAGTCTGATGATTGATGTTGGCGTAGGTCTGCGCACACTCAAGAAGCACTTCCACAACTACGGTCTCCGGCTCAGCGATGTACAGAATATTATTGTAACCCATGACCACGCCGACCACATCAAGTCGGCCGGCAGTCTCAGCAAGGAATTTCAGATTCCCGTCTATGCCACCGAGCGTGTTCACCAGGGCTTGGACCACAACTATTGCATCCGGGCCAAGATACCTGTCGACTGTAAGCGTATAGTAGCTTACGGCCAGACGGTCCAGGTGGGCCATTTCGCGGTTACTCCTTTCCATGTGCCTCACGACAGTCAGGACAATGTGGGCTACATCATCGTCTACCAGGGGCTTACCTTTGTGCTGGCCACCGATGTGGGCGAGGTTACCCCCGACATAGCCCAGGCCATAGCCCAGGCCGATTATCTTATCATTGAGGCCAACCATGATGAGGATATGCTGCTCAACGGGCCTTATTCGCCCTATCTCAAACGGCGGGTGATGAGTTCCACGGGCCATCTGAGCAATGCTAACTGTGGGCGGGCCATCGCGACATACGCCTCAGGCCACCTGCGCCATGTATGGCTGTGCCATCTCAGCGAGGAGAACAACCATCCGGAGCTGGCACGTAAGACGGTGGAGCAGCAGTTGGCCGATAAAGGCATCATGGTAGGCGAGGCGTTTCAGCTGGATGTCCTGAAACGCAAGATACCATCAGAAATATTCCACCTTACGGCTGTTGGCGAGCAACTGTAAGCCTCAGGTAATATCCCAACTTATACAGACCGAAGAGCCGCAACGATGGATGGGTCGCGATGTGCCGGCGTAGGCAGGCCGACAGCCGGTCGAACAGCCAGGCTATTGGGCGTGCCACGTGGGCTTTCTGCAGAAATGTGCCCCACCGTACTATCCGCGAGTAGCCAGCCAGTTGGTGCCGGTGGCTGTACAGGGTACGCAGCCCCTCTTCGGTCTTATTTATAAAATGGTCATTGGGTTCAAAGTCGTAGAACCCCACCTCATTGTCAATATGCTCTATACTGATGCCGGCTTGGCATAGGTACTGCCCGTAGGCCACGTCCTCGTACCCATATTCGCGGTACGAGGTGTCCAGAGGGTAGGCAGTCGCTATCTGGCGCTCTATACAATAGTTGGACGTGTGGAAATCCCTGTCGGGATGCTCGCGTCTGCGGGCGGCGCTATGTCCAGGCTCAGCCTGGCGCTCATACAGATAGCGCAGGTTGTCAGGGTGATGGCCCATCACCTTATAACCGCCATAAACCACCGGGCTATGGCAGTCCAGATACCTGTCTATAAAGTGACAGTCGATGATGGCCATATCGGCGTCAATAAAAATGAGCCTGTCATACCGGGCCTTGCTGGCCAGCAGGTTGCGTATGGCTGCGCGACCTATGTTGGTCTTGAGTTCGATATACTGGCAGTGGGGCCACTGGCCTATTATCTTGTTGGGAGCAGTAGCCTGTGGGCAGGGCGAACCATCGTCTATCACGATGACCTCCCAGCCGTCTACGCGGCCCAGTCCCTGCTGCTGGCACAGGTCGCTCACCAGCTTCTGGCAGTCAGTGTTGTACTCGGGTATTAAGATAGACAGCCCCTTCATCTCTCCCCCCTTTTATAGCTTGTCGGCCAAGTACTTGCCCGTTATACTCTGCTTACATCTGACCATGTCCTCGGGTGTTCCCGCGAATACTAAGGAACCACCCTTGTCGCCCCCGTCAGGTCCCAGGTCTATCAGCCAGTCGGCACACTTGATGATGTCCATGTTGTGCTCTATGATGAGGATAGAGTGGCCCCTCTTGATGAGCGCGTCAAAGGCTCCGAGCAACCGCTGGATGTCGTGAAAGTGCAGTCCTGTGGTGGGCTCGTCAAAAATGAAGAGCGTGGGGTCGGCCTTTTCCTGTCCTATGAAGTAGGCCAGCTTTACGCGCTGGTTCTCGCCACCCGACAGCGTCGACGAGTTCTGTCCCAGCTTGATATAGCCCAGTCCCACATCCTCTAAGGGCTTCAGCCTGTTCACGATGACATTCTGCTTGTACTTGCCGAAAAACTCGATGGCCTCCGAGATGGTCATATTCAGTACATCGTATATGTTCTTGCCGTGGAAGTTTACCTCCAGGATGTCTTTCTTGAACCGCTTGCCATGGCAGGCATCACACTCCAGTACCAAGTCGGCCATGAACTGCATCTCGACTGTTATGACACCAGCCCCCTTGCACTCCTCGCATCGGCCGCCCTCGGCGTTGAACGAGAAGTACTGTGCCGTAAATCCCATCTGCTTAGATAGTGGCTGTTCGGCAAACAGTTGGCGTATGGCATCGTATGCCTTGACGTAGGTGGCCGGGTTTGAGCGTGTAGACTTGCCGATGGGGTTCTGGTCAACAAACTCTGCATGCTTAATGCAGTCCACGTCGCCCTCCAGGCCCAGATATTCGCCCGGCAAGTCGGCCACCTCGTCCAGATGGCGTTTCAGGGCAGGGTAGAGTATTCCCTTGACGAGCGAGCTCTTACCCGAGCCCGACACACCCGTTACCACGGTCATTACATTGAGGGGGAATGTGGCGTCTATGCCTTTCAGGTTGTTCATCCGGGCCCCTTTTACGGTGATGGAGCGGTTCCACGGTCGGCGGGCGGTGGGCACGGGTATCAGCTCGTTGCCCGTCAGGTATTTTACGGTGTACGACCGTGGGTACTGGGCCACCGTGGCGGCCGACAGCTGGGCCGTGTCGCCCTCGAATACTATCTCGCCACCTAAGCGGCCCGCATCGGGTCCCACATCTATAAGATAGTCGGCCGCGCGCATTATCTCCTCATCGTGCTCTACCACGATCACCGTGTTGCGCAGCTGCTGTAGCTCCTTGAGCACACTTATCAGCCGGTCTGTGTCGCGGCTGTGCAGTCCGATGGACGGCTCGTCCAGGATATAGAGCGAGCCCACTAAGGAGCTGCCCAGTGCGGTGGTCAGGCTGATGCGCTGCGACTCGCCGCCCGACAGCGTATTGGACTGCCGGTTCAGCGTCAGGTATTGCAGACCCACCTCGCACAGGTAGCGCAGCCGGTTGGTAATCTCGGTAACCAGCCGGCGGCTTACCTTCTGCTCGTATTCCGACAGTTGCAGATGGCCGAACCACTCCAGCAGGTTGCCTACCGGCATCTGTACCAGGTCAGTAATGCTGCGGCCGTCTATCTTGACCCAGTTGGCCTCCTTTTTCAGTCGGCCGCCATGACATTCGGGACACACCGTCTTACCACGGTAACAGCTGAGCATTACCCGGTACTGTATCTTGTACTGATTGTCCTTGACCATCTGGAAGAAAGCGTCGATGCAGACCCTGTCGCGCAAGTCCTTGCCCTTCTCGCTGGGCAGCCCATGCCAGAGCTGGTCTTTCTCAGCCTGACTGAGTTCGTTGTAAGGCTTGAAGATGGGGAAATGGTCAGCCTGGGCACGCCGGCAGAACTCCTCTTTCCACATCTTCATCTTCTCGCCATGCCAGCACTTGACGCAGCCGTCGTAGACGCTCAGGGTAGTGTTGGGCACGACCAGTTTCTCGTCGATACCGATAACACTGCCAAAGCCCTCGCACACAGGGCAGGCGCCAACAGGCGAGTTAAAGGAGAACATGTTGTCATTGGGTTCCTCGAAGGTGATGCCGTCGGCCTCGAAGCGGGTCGAGAACTCGTAGGACAGCTTGGCGGGCAGGAAGACCAGTATACAGGTGCCGTCGCCCTCGTACATGGCCGTCTCGGCCGAGTCGGTGAGCCGCGACAGGGTCTCCTTGTCGTCAGACACACTCAGCCGGTCTACCACCAATGATATGTCGTGGGCCTCGGGCAGCTGTTCCGGTGCCTCCAGCAGGTCGTCTATGCGCGCCAGCTCGCCCTCGACGTAGAGCCGCTGGTAGCCGCCCTGCCGGTACATCTCTAACTGCTGGGCCACCGACCGGTTCTCGGGAATATGCAGGGGAGCCAGTACCAGGAACTTGGTGCCCGCGTCGAACTGGCGTGTACACGCCACGATGTCCTCGACCGAGTGGCGCTTCACCTCCTGCCCGCTTACTGGCGAGAAGGTGCGGCCTATGCGGGCGAAGAGCAGGCGCAGGTACTCGTATATCTCGGTCGATGTGCCCACGGTAGAGCGTGGGTTGCGGGCTATGACCCGCTGCTCTATGGCTATGGCAGGCGGCAGACCCTTGATAAAGTCGTACTCGGGTTTGCTCATGCGCCCCAGAAACTGGCGGGCATAGCTGGAGAGCGACTCGACATAGCGGCGCTGGCCCTCGGCATAGAGTGTGTCGAAGGCCAGCGAACTCTTGCCCGAGCCGCTGACACCGGCAATAACGATAAACTTATTGCGCGGAATGTTAATGCTTATGTTCTTTAAGTTGTTGACTCTTACGCCTTTTAATTCTATATATTCCATAAGTGACGCTAACCTGCATTAGATAAACACAAAAGCCATCTACGGCCGTGGCGATGCCCTCGCCATGGGCCATAGATGACTCTATACTGTCAGTAGATACACATGCTATAAACTAAGAAACAAGCGGTGTATCGCTTCAGACTCATTGAGCTCGGGGTGGAACGAGGTAACTATCTGGCGGCCCTGTCGGGCAGCCACGATGTTGCCGTCTACCCGGGCCAGCACCTCTACACCCGGGCCTACCGACTGGATGTAGGGTGCGCGGATAAAGGTCATGGGTATGGGGGTGTCTATGCCCTTGAACGGAGCCACGGTGTAGAAACTGCCCAGCTGCCGGCCGTAAGCATTGCGGCGCACGGTGATGTCCATGGTGGCCAGCCCGGGGGTGGACTCGTTCTCGATGTGCTTGGCCAGCAGTATCATGCCGGCGCAGGTACCGAATGTGGGCATGCCGCCCTCAATGGCTTTGCGCAGGGGCTGCATGAGTCCCGTATCGTGGAGCAACTTGCGCAGCGTGGTGCTCTCGCCTCCGGGGATGACGAGTCCGTCGAATGGTCGGTCTATGTCTTTCAACTGCCTGATTTCAAACGGCTCGGCCCCGATGCGTTCCAGCATCTGTTCGTGCTCTATAAACGCCCCCTGAAGGGCTAATACTCCTATTCTCATTTTCCGCGCTCGGCCATTAACAGCTCTATTTCCTGCTCGTTGATGCCTACCATGGCCTCGCCTAAGTCTTCGCTGAGTTCAGCCAGTTTGGCGGGGTCGTTGTAGTTGGTTACGGCCTGTACGATGGCGGCGGCGCGCTTGGCGGGGTTGCCGCTCTTGAAGATGCCGCTGCCTACGAATACGCCCTCGGCGCCCAGCTGCATCATCAGGGCTGCGTCGGCAGGTGTGGCCACACCACCGGCGGCAAAGTTGACCACGGGCAGCTTGCCGTTCTTATGTACATACTCTACCAGGTCGTAAGGTACCTGGAGTTGCTTGGCTGCTTCGAAGAGCTCGTCATCGCGCATGCTTACCAGGCGGCGTATCTCGCTCTGCATCAGGCGCATGTGGCTTACGGCCTGAACTACGTCGCCCGTACCGGGCTCGCCCTTGGTGCGTATCATGGTGGCTCCCTCGGCTATACGGCGCAGTGCCTCGCCTAAGTTCTTGGCTCCGCAGACAAAGGGAACGTCAAACTTGGTCTTGTCGATGTGGTATATGTTGTCGGCGGGCGACAACACCTCGCTCTCGTCGATGTAGTCTATCTCGATGGCCTGCAGTATCTGTGCCTCGGCTATGTGGCCTATACGGCACTTGGCCATGACGGGTATGCTTACGGCTTCCTGGATGCCCTTGATCATCTTGGGGTCGCTCATACGCGATACGCCACCGGCAGCGCGTATGTCGGCGGGAATACGCTCCAGCGCCATTACGGCACAGGCACCTGCAGCCTCGGCTATGCGGGCCTGTTCGGGGGTAGTTACGTCCATGATTACACCGCCCTTGAGCATCTGTGCCAGGTTGCGGTTCAGTGTTTGTCTTTCTGTTGTCATTTTATATGATTTTTACGATAATTACTTGGTGTGTCACCTGTTATCCTCTTGAATAGTTTGGTAAAGTGGGCCTGCGAGGAGAACTTGTAGCCATTGGCTATCTCCTGTATGGTCTGGTCGGTGGCCTGCAGCTCGTGCTCGAGGGCCTCTATCAGTTTCTGCTCTATCAGCGCCTTGGGGGTGAGCCCGCATACGCGGTTGGTTACCTGTCCCAGATAGCGGCTGGTCACGTTGAGATAGTCGGCATAGAACGCCACGTCGCTGCGCTGCCTGATGTAGGCTGCTATGGCTTTCAGGAAGTCGCGGTACAGCTCGGCGCTGCGGCTGTGGGTCTGCCCGTCCTGCGGGGCCTTGAACTTGATGTACTCCGTGGCTTTCTGCCGGGCCTCGGCCATGGTGTGCCCGGTGGCCAGGTAGTAGGCTATGGCGGTCGAGGTCTGGTTGGCCAGTCCGTGGACGGCTGTGTCGTCCAGGAGGTAGACCGTGTCGAACGCCGAGGTGCCCAGTATCTGCCGCGACTCCTTGCGCCGCATCACTATAAGCGAGCACAGGGGCAGCAGCTGGCGCCGTATCATACCTATGAGATGGCTCTCCATGAGCAGGTCGCCATTGCTGGAGAATACGACGGGGTCGTAGAGCACGTAGGCTGGCTTGTAGCGCTGCAGGAAACTGACGATGACCGACAGGGTGTCCAGCCGCCGTACCATACCTATCTTTACTATGTCGGGCTGAGTATCGTTGGCTATGGCCTCTATCTGGTTGGCCACCGTGCTGGCCGGTATGTCGAAAAACTCCTGTATGCCCAGCGTGTTCTGAATGGTGAGACTGGTAATGACCGATACCACCCGACCGCCCAACTCGGTAATGGCCCGGATGTCGGCCTGCACGCCGGAGCCCCCGGTGCTGTCAGAACCTGTTATGGTCAGTATCGTACTCATCGTTGCTCTCTAAGACTTTGCAAAATAAAACATATTTTCTGATATGACAAAGATTTGTTCGTGAAAAGACAACAAAAACGGCGATTTTGATAAAAACGGCTCTGCCCGAGGGGGCGATGGGATGGCGAAGAGCGGGCTTGCGGGTATTCATGGTCAGTCACGGTGTGTTTCGTGTCATTACCTTTAAGCTTCCGTTCCGTATCGTAAAGATTTTTCTGATAATGTATAAATATACATTTTAGGTGCCCGGGCACCGGGCGAGGGTTTTCGGCCTTCTGTAATTTGTCTGTACGCTTGCCGAGCGGTTGGCGGTGTCAAAAATGGCAATTCTCAGCCCACCCGAAAACCGTCATTTTTTCGCTCGCGATGGTCATTAGAAACGTAATGACCATCGCGAGCACCAAAATGACCATCGCGGTGCCTCCGAAAACCATCCTCGTAAGAGCCGGAAATAGGGCCGAAAAAGGCGATAAATGCCTCTGTTTTGTAAAAGGT
>CAKPRX010000013.1 GCA_934183135.1 uncultured Prevotella sp. | reverse complement strand
GGGCTGATGCGAGGTACGCCTGCCGCTCGCCTAAGGGGCTATGGGGCGCCAGCGAAGCCTTCAAGGGTATGGAATAATCACTCGTTAACATTCTTTAATCCTTCCCCCGGGGGTAGTGGTGGCTTTTGCGTACCTTTGCACCCAAATTAATTTAATAAACGTTATGAGAAGAGTATTCCTATTACCCCTTATGTTGTGTAACCTGTGTTCGCTGGTGGCCTGTAGTAGCGATGGCGACGAGCCTAATGGTGGTGGCAGTGGCAGCGTGTATCGCCCCAAGATGGTATACTTGGGTTTGCCCAGTGGCGTGCTGTGGGCCGACTGTAACCTGGGCGCCAAGACCCCTTATGAGGCTGGCAACTATTACGCCTATGGCGAGACAGAGACTAAGAGTGACTATTCGTGGGCTACCTATAAGTGGTGGGCCGACAAGATGACCAAGTACACTGGCGAAGACGGCAAGGCCCAGCTTGAGGCTGCCGACGATGTGGCCCGTGTGCGCCTGGGCGAGGGCTATCGTGTCCCCACCGTTGCCGATTATATGGAACTGAATGACAAGTGCAGCTGGTCATGGGTTTCTGAGTATCATGGTGCCAACGGTTTCCTTATTAAGGGCCCCAATGGCAATACTATCTTTCTCCCTGCTGCTGGTTTCAAGGCTAACAAAGACCGTTATTACTATGGAGCCAATTCCTGCTACTGGCTGAGTGATGTCGCCAGTAAAGACAGCTATACTTGTGCTTGCGGCATCACTTCTGTAGGTGCCTCTCTTAGCACTGGGGCTGGCCTATGCAGTCGTGTCTTAGGTCTTACAGTCAGACCCGTAGCTGTGAAGTAGCTGCTGATGCCGGGTCGGGCCTTGGATGCCTGGGCTGATAGCTTATAGCGGTCTCTGCGAGGCCGCTTTTTTCGTGCCTGCCACTCCGCCACATCCCGCCTTAATAGATAGCATCCTAAAAAACTGCGTTTTTTCTTTTGCAGTGTCTTCGCCTTGCACTACCTTTATATAAGTTAGGCTGCGGCTCAACACTGCCAATCTAAAAAACTACGTTTTTTCTTTTGCAGTGTCTTCGCCTTGCACTACCTTTGTATAAGTTAGGCTGCGGCTCAACACTGCCAATCTAAAAAACTACGTTTTTTCCTTTGCAGTGTCTTCGCCTTGCACTACCTTTGTACATATATTATTAAGGTATGAGGATATTGATAGTAAACACGAGCGAACGGACGGGCGGAGCGGCTGTGGCTGCCCGCCGGTTGATGGAGGCGCTCAACAACAGCGGTGTCAAGGCCAAAATGCTGGTGCGCGACAAGGAGACCAGTCACATATCGGTATGCCGGTTGCCCCATGCGTGGCGTCAGCGGTGGCACTTCCTGTGGGAGCGATGGTGCCTGTTCTGCCATCTGCACTTCTCGCGCCGCCATCTGTTCGAGATAGACATGGCCAATGCCGGCACGGACATCACCCGGCTACCCGAGTTTGCCGAGGCCGACATCATCCACTTGGCGTGGGTCAACCAGGGCATGCTGTCGCTCCAGGATATGCGCAAGATAATGGACTCGGGCAAACCCGTGGTATGGACCATGCACGACATGTGGCCTGCCACGGCCATCTGCCACCTCACCTTAGGGTGCCAGCGTTTTCGCACCCAGTGTGGCGACTGCCCCTACCTGCCCGGCCATGCCGAGCACGACCTGGCTACACGCGTCTGGCGACGCAAGGAGCGGCTGCTGCGCGGTAGGCAGATACACTTCGTGGCCTGTAGTCAGTGGCTGGCCTCGGAGGCACGGTCGAGCCGGCTGTTAGAAGGGCAGCCGGTCGAGTCGATACCCAACCCGATAGACACGCGCGTGTTCCGGCCAGGCGACAAGGCCGCGGCCCGGCAGTTGCTGGGACTGCCCCAGGACCGCCGGCTCATACTCTTTGCCTCGCAGCGGGCCACCAATGTTAACAAGGGCATGGGCTATCTGGCCGAAGCCTGCCGGCTGCTGGCCGAGCAGCATCCCGAGATGCGGGCCGACACCGCATTGGTCGTACTGGGCGGCCATGCCGAGGAGGTTACGGCCCACCTGGCGCTGCCAGCCTATCCCCTGGGCTATCTGACCGACACGGCGCGCATAGTGGCCGCCTACCAGGCCGCCGACCTGTTCGTGCTGCCATCGCTGTCCGAGAACCTGCCCAACACCATCATGGAGGCCATGGCCTGTGGCGTTCCCTGTATCGGGTTCGGCGTGGGGGGCATAGCCGAGGAGATAGACCACCAGGCCAATGGCTACGTGGCTGCCTACAAGGATGCCGCCGACCTGGCCCGGGGCATACACTGGGTGCTGGCCGAGGCCGACCATGACCTGCTGTCGGCCGAGGCCGTCAGTAAGGTGGCACGCTGCTACGCCCAGCGCACGGTGGCCATGCGCTATATAGATATATATAACAAGGTGTTGGACAAGGGCTATCTGGAGGCTTGAGCGATGAAGATAACGGTTATTACCTGTACCTATAACGCTGCGGGCGAGATAGGACGCACGCTGGACAGCGTGGCCGGGCAGACCCACCCCGACATAGAGCATCTGATAATAGACGGCCGGTCGGCCGATGACACCGTGGCCATGGCCCGGGCTTATGCCGACAGGGCCGACCGTCCTGCCGGGCACCAGGTGGTGGTCACTTCAGAGCCCGACCGCGGCCTGTACGATGCCATGAACAAGGGCATAGCCCGTGCCACGGGTACCTACCTGGTATTTATGAACGCGGGCGACACCTTTGCCGCTCCCACCACGCTGAGCACCGTGGCCCAGGCCGCCCTGTCGGTCCCAGTGCTGCCCGGTGTCATCTACGGCGACACCGATGTGGTCGATGCCTACGGCCACTTTGTGCGCCACCGCCGCCTGTCGCCCCCCGAGCACCTCGGCTGGCGCTCGTTCAGCCACGGCATGCTGGTGTGCCATCAGGCTTTCTACGCCCGGACCGACCTGGCCCAGGGGCAGCCGTATGACCTGCGCTACCGCTACTCGGCCGATGTAGACTGGTGCATACGCATAATGAAGGCCGCACAGCGTGCCGGAGCCCCGCTGGTAAACACCCATACGGTGGTGGCCCACTTCCTGGACGGCGGCATGACCTCGCGCTATCACCGCCGCTCGCTCTGCGAGCGCTTCCGCGTCATGTGTGTCCAGTATGGCGTGCTGCCCACCGTGGCCCGTCATGTGTGGTTTGCCATACGCAGCGTGGTCAGGCGCTGAGGCCGCAGCTCCCAGTTGCCGTGATTTTAGACAAGTTACTGCACATAATGGCAAAAACTCGGCGCAGGGTGTGGGGCTGTGCGCTATTTTCAGTAACTTTGTAGGTGTTAAGCCCGGGGCGGCCCAAGCCTACCATACCCTTATCGCCAAGAACAGCGGTTCCGGCCGGCGCTGTCGGGCTGACAGCTAACAGATACTATATATTCTACATTTCTTATGGGAGGTATTTTCGGAACAATTTCCAAGAAGAGTTGTGTGGCCGACTTGTTCTATGGCACCGACTACAACTCGCACCTCGGTACCCGCCGGGGAGGTATGGCAACCTACAGTGAGGATAAGGGGTTCGTCCGCTCTATCCACAATCTCGAAAGCTCTTATTTCCGCACCAAGTTCGAGCCTACGCTTGGTCGTTTCGAGGGCAGCAAGTCGGGCATCGGTGTCATCAGCGATACCGACGCACAGCCGCTGGTGGTCAACTCGCACTTAGGGGCGTTCGCCATCTGCACCGTGGCCAAGATAGTCAACATAGACGAGCTGACGAGCCAGCTGCTGGCCCAGAACATGAGCTTCTCGGAGATGTCTATGGGTCGCACCAACCCCACGGAACTGGTGGCACAGCTGCTGGTACAGGCCGACAGTTTTGTCGAGGGCATCGCGAACGTGTACCGGCACATCAAGGGCTCGTGCAGCATGCTGATACTTACTGCCCATGAGCTGATATGCGCCCGCGACAGCTGGGGGCGTACCCCCATCATCATAGGACACAAGGAGGGCGCATACGCAGCGTCGAGCGAGTCGACCGCGTTTCCCAACCTGGACTTCGAGACCGTCTACGACATAGGCCCGGGCGAGATAGTAAGGCTCACGGCCGATGGCATGGAGCAGTTGCGTCCTGCCAACAAGAAGATGCAGGTGTGCTCGTTCCTGTGGGTGTACTATGGCTTTCCCACGTCGACCTACGAGGGCAAGAATGTAGAAGAGATGCGCTTCGCCAACGGCTACAGCATGGCCAAGACCGACGATGTGGAGGTAGACTGCTGCAGTGGCATCCCCGACTCGGGCACGGGCATGGCCATGGGCTACGCGGCCGGCATGGGCATACCCTATCAGCGCTGCATAGCCAAGTACACGCCCACCTGGCCCCGCTCCTTTACACCGTCTAACCAGGCCATGCGCTCGCTGGTGGCCAAGATGAAGCTGATACCCAACCAGGCCATGCTCCGGGACAAGCGGGTGCTGTTCTGCGACGACTCTATCGTGCGGGGCACTCAGTTGCGCGACAATGTGCGGGTGCTCTTCGACGCCGGACTGCGCGAGTGCCATATGCGCATAGCCTGTCCGCCGCTGGTATATGGCTGTCCCTTTATCAACTTCACCTCTTCCAAGAGCGACATGGAACTGATAACGCGCCGCATCATAGAGCGCTTCGAGGGCGATGCCAACAAGAATATTGAGAAGTACGCCACCACGGGCTCGCCCGAGTACCGTCGTATGGTAGATGCCATAGCCCAGGAGCTGGGGCTCACCTCGCTGCGGTTCAACAGCATCGAGCAGATGGTCAAGGCCATCGGCCTGCCCAAGTGCCAGGTATGTACCCATTGTTTTGACGGCAGCAGCCAGTACACCCTCTGTGAGCGCGCCGATGAGTAAGGCCGCGCGCACCGTAGGGGTGGCTTAGGGCCACACAAAGTAAAGTGCCCATCGATGACCTGTGGTCTCGATGGGCACTGCTGGTATAAACTGTTTCCTATAAAAGTTGGTTATGTGTATCTGAGTATCTGTCCTGGACGCAGACGGGTGTTCTTGCGTACATGGTTGAGGCGGCACAGGTCTTCGATGCTGACACCACGCTTGGCGGCGATGGTAGAGAGGGTCTCGCCCTTGGCCACCTTGTGGTACAACTTCTCTCCTGCGTGTATGGCTTGCTCTGTCTCGTAGGGCACTTCGCCCTTAACCTCGGCGCGGGTGTAGCTATCCTTGTACTTGCCACGCAGGCGGGTAGCCTCGTCGCCGTCGTCGGCGTAGGTATCCTTGCGAAACATGTAGCTGTCGCAGGTAATGTCCTGCTCGCGGAAGTTGAAGAAGATGGCGGGGTTGAGGGCCACGCCGCAGAGGCGTGTCTCGAAGTGTAGGTGAGAGCCCGAGCTGCGGCCGGTGCTGCCGCCGAGACCGATAACCTCACCGGCGCGTACGTTCTGGTTCTCTTCGACCAGCTGCTTGGACAGGTGGCCGTAGATAGTCTCAAGTCCGTTGGGGTGGCGTATAACGATGTATTTGCCGTAGCCTGCTTTCTCGTATTTGACGATGCGAACCTTACCAGAGAAGGCAGCGCGGATGGTGTCGCCGATGTACACCTTGATGTCTAAGCCCTTGTGCTGGCGGCCCCAGCGTGCGCCAAAGTTGGAGGTGATGATGCGGCTAGGCGTGGGCATGCAGAAGTGGCGCAGGTCGATACGGAAGGAGTCGGGCAGCTCGGTGGCACGGTGGGCGTACTTGTTGCTCCACTCATCGTAGAGGTCGGCCGACGGCGACATCTCGTTCTCGCGGTTGATAAGGGTCTGCAGGGCCAGTGTGTCTACCCGCTTCATGCGGCGGTCTACGGGTGCCTGACGGGCTATGAGGTCTTGGGCTACGGTAGGTATGGCTACCCACAGCAATGCACATACGGATATAGACTTTATAATGTTTCTTAGCTTCATACTCGTTATTTTTAGGTCAGCTGCATCTGCGAACAATCAAAAGGAATTCGCCAATAGCAGGTCATGGGTGTCCGACAAAAGGCTGATTTGCAACTCGGACATTACAAAGGTAGTCATTTTTTTTGTAAAAAAGGCGATTTTTAACAGAAATTATTTCATTATTAACACAGTATGTGTGTTTATAATGTCTATTTGTTACCGATAAACACGGCAAAGTGGCCAAAAAGTAGCTTCAGCTGATGGCCGACCAGTTGATGTTGGTTTTCCTTAAATCTTTTAACCTATCCCACAGCATCCTGTACTCGCTCCGGGTACAGTCGGGGTCGTTGTCTACGATGACCTGAGCCTGTTCGCGGGCCTGCTGTACTATCTGGCCGTCGCGGGCTATGTCGGCTATCTTCAGGTCAAAGGCTATGCCACTCTGCTGGGTACCTTCCAGGTCGCCGGGGCCACGGAATTTCAGGTCGGCCTCGGCTATTTTAAATCCATCGTTGGTCTCGCACATGATGTCTATACGCCGCCGCGTCTCCTCGCTCAGCTTGCAGGTGGTTACCAGTATGCAGTAGCTCTGCTCGGCGCCACGGCCCACACGTCCGCGGAGCTGGTGCAGCTGTGACAGGCCGAAGCGCTGGGCGTCGAGGATGACCATGACCGAGGCGTTGGGCACGTTGACCCCCACCTCGATAACCGTAGTGGCCACCAGTATCTGGGTCTCGCCCCTGGCGAACCGCTGCATCTCGGCATCCTTGTCCTTGGGCTTCATGCGGCCGTGCACCTTGCTCATGCTGTACTGCGGGAATATCTCGCGGAGGGCATTGAATCCGTCCTCCAGGTTCTTCAGGTCGCTCTTGGCACTCTCCTCGATCAAGGGGAACACGATGTACACCTGTCTGCCGGCATTTATCTGCTGGCGTATGCCCTCGTAGAGACTGGTCATCTGTGAGTCGTACTTGTGTATGGTCTGTACGGGCTTGCGGCCAGGCGGCAGTTCGTCAATGACGCTCACGTCGAGGTCGCCGTAAAGCGTCATGGCCAGGGTGCGTGGTATGGGCGTAGCCGTCATTACCAGTATGTGCGGAGGCATGGCACTCTTGCTCCACAACTTGGCTCGCTGAGCCACGCCGAAGCGGTGCTGCTCGTCTACGACGGCCAGTCCCAGGCGGGCGAACACCACGGGATCCTCTATCACGGCATGGGTGCCCACCAGGATGTTGATGCTGCCGTCGGCCAGGGCCTCTAACACCGTCTGGCGCTGCCGCCCCTGCACGGTGCCCGTGAGCAGTTCGACCCTGATGCCCATCTCGTCGGGCAGAAAAGCCCGCAGGGTAGCCAGGTGCTGCTCGGCCAGTATCTCGGTAGGCGCCATGATGCAGGCCTGGAACCCGTTGCCTATGGCGATGAGCATGGCCATCAGGGCCACCAGCGTCTTGCCCGAGCCTACGTCTCCCTGGAGCAGACGGTTCATCTGCCGGCCGCTGCCCATGTCGTTGCGTATCTCGCGCACCACCCTTTTCTGGGCGTTGGTGAGGTCAAAGGGCAGGTGGTGGCGGTAGAAATCGTTGAGCGGATCCCCGGCGTGCTCGAAGATGTAGCCGCGGTACTTGCGGCGGTGGTCGCTGGTATAGCGCAGGATGTTGAGTTGTACATAGAACAGCTCCTCGAACTTGAGGCGGTAACGGGCCTGCTGCATTTCGAGGGCATTGTGCGGGTAGTGTATCTGGCGGAGGGCATCGCGGCGCGAGATGAGATGGAGCGGAGCCGTGATAAAGGTGGGCAGTGTCTCGGGCAGTGTCTCGGGCAGCCGCGCTATGAGTGTCTGGGTCATCTTCTCGATGGCCCTCGAGGTGATGCCCGCTTTCTTCATGCGCTCGGTGGTCATATAGTAAGGCTGCATGCCCATCTGTGACAACTGCAGCGATGCCGCGTCGTCTATGTCGGGATGGGCGAACTGGTACCGGCCGCCAAAGACGGTGGGCTTGCCGAAGACGATGAACTCGCGCCCCACGGGGTAAGTCTTGTAGATATACTGAGCCCCTCGGAACCATACCAAGTCTACTACCCCGTGTCCGTCGCTGAAGTGGGCCACTAAGCGCTTCCTCTTGGCGCCCATGCTGAACTCCTCGAAACTCAGTATCTTACCCTTTATCTGCACAAAGGGCATGTCGGCCGTCATCTCGCTTATCAGGTAGATGCGGCTGCGGTCCACGTACTTGTAGGGGTAGTGCTCCAGCAGTCCGCGCCACGTTGCTATATTCAGTTCGCGGCTCAGTATCTCTCTCTTCTTGGGTCCTACGCCCGGAAGATACATGATGTCTTGGTCCAGGATGTCTAACACAGTATTTCTGCTACTTTCAGGTCGAACGGAGTGGTCAGTTTGATGTTCTCGCGATTGCCTTCTACCATCTCGACGCTACAGCCAAGCGCCTCGACGACCGAGGCATCGTCGGTGAACTGGTCACTGTAAGGCTGGTGGAAAGCGCGCTTGAGGAGCTGGATGTCAAAAACCTGCGGGGTCTGGACGATACGGTAGTCCGAGCGCAGTACGTTATGGCCCGAGCCGTCGGCGCCTGTCTGGCGCAGCGTGTCGGTGACGGGGAGCACAGGGATGACGGCCCCGCACTGGCGGGCGCGGTCATAGCAGCGGTCTATGACCTGGGCCGAGACAAAGGGGCGCACACCGTCGTGTATGCCCACTACGCCCTGGCAGTCGTCGGGTATGGCAGCCAGGCCATGGCGCGACGAGTCAAAGCGGGTGGCTCCGCCGTCGACTACCCGGTGGGGCACATCGAAGTGGTACTGGCGACACAGTTGGCTCCAGTACTCCTGCTGCTCATGGGGCAGCACGAGGATGATACCTAAGTCGGGCCGGCAGTCGTGAAATCGGTTCAGGGTGCGCATCAGCACAGGCACCCCGCCCACGGGCAGAAACTGCTTGGGCACCTCGGTACCCATGCGCAGTCCCTTGCCACCCGCTACGATAATGATATAGTCCATGGCGCGGCCCCCTTATTCGCCTTGCGAGGGTTGGTACATCATCTGTTGCTGCAGTTGGCGTACGGCCTCGGGGCTGACAAACTGGCCCAGAATGGCATAGCCGAAGGCAAACGAGGCTCCGGGGCCCTTGCCGGTAATGACATTGCCATCTATGGTAACCAGCTCCTCGGTATAGGTGGCACCGGTCATGCGCTTCTCGAAGCCGGGGTAGCAGGTGGCCCGCTTGCCTTTCAGGATGCCTATCGACCCTAACACCAAGGGGGCTGCGCAGATGGCGGCCACGCACTTGCCACTCTCGTACTGGGCCAGCAGCACCGTGCGCAGTTCTCTGTGCTTGTTCAGGTTGGTGGCACCGGGCAGGCCGCCTGGCAGCAGCATGGCATCGACATCGCTGAAGTCGGTAATGTCCTCAAACTTCAGGTCGGTCTTTATCGTGATGCCGTGCGAGGTCTCTACAAAGTTGTCACCGGTAATGCTGACGGTCTTAACGTCCATCCCCCCTCTCCGGAGGATATCCACGGGAGCCAAGGCTTCTACTTCCTCGAAGCCATCGGCCAGAAATTCATATACTTTTGCCATTATTTTAGATGTTTTTACAACGAAAAGCAGTTTTTTTATCGTAACTTTGCAATACAGAGGCTATACCTATTATAATAATGGGCTGACCCTCGGCCATTCGGGCAGGCTTGTGGCACTCGGTTTGCCCTGCCTTGCATTTGCAAATGTACGAAATGTTTGCCATTTAAGGGCACCGAGGGCCAAGAAAGATACTAAAAAAGATAAAATTATGGCTACTAATGTACTGCGAATAGCTATCTTCGGCAAGGAGTTCCAGGCCGAGCGTCAGGCATCTATCCACACCGTGCTGGACAGTCTGACCAGCCATGGAGCCGAAATCTATATAGAGCGGACGTTCTTCCAGTACCTTACCACGGTACTTGCCATCAATGTACCCGTACAGGGCGTGTTCGACAACTATAACTTTGACGTCGACGTGGTCATCTCCATAGGGGGCGACGGTACTTTTCTGCATGCCGCCAGCATGGTGGGCGCCAAGGGAACCCCTATCCTGGGTGTCAACACGGGTCGCTTGGGTTTCCTGGCCGACGTACTGCCCTCCGAGTTTGACGCGGCCATCACCGAACTGATGACGGGCCAGTACGCCATCGAGGAGCATGCCGTCATACAGGTCGAGGCCGACGGCGAGCCCATCGAGGGCAGTCCCTATGCCCTGAACGACATCGCTGTGCTGAAGCGCGACAACGCCGCCATGATCTCGGTGCGCACCAGTGTCAACGGCGACTTCCTGGTGACTTACCAGGCCGATGGGCTCATCATCTCTACCCCCACGGGGTCTACTGCCTACGGGCTGTCTAACGGCGGCCCCATCATAGTGCCTACTGCCCGCAACCTGTGTCTTACCCCGGTGGCTCCCCACAGCCTTAACATACGCCCCATCGTTATCAATGACGACAGCGAGATACAGTTGGAGGTCGAGAGTAGGTCGCACAACTTCCTGGTAGCCATCGACGGCCGTTCCGAAAAACTCCTCGAAAGCACCCGCCTTACCATCCGCAAGGCTCCTTATTATATTAAGATTATCAAGCGCCGTGGCCAGCGTTACTTCTCTACGCTCCGCGAAAAAATGATGTGGGGAGCCGACCAGCGCTGACCGCTCCCCGGTATTCTAACCGTTACTCCCCATGCAGCTATTACACTGGCGCCCGTCGTCATCATCCTCTTACTCGTCCATGCAGATACTGCGCTGGCTGTGGTCGGCCTGGCGGGGAAACCGCCTGCAGGCCGTGCTCAACGCTCTGATAGGCGTGCTGATGGTGGCGGTGAGCCTGGCCCAGGTGTGGGCTGTCAAGCGGGCCATCGATGTGGCCGCCAGTAGTGCCGGGGGGTCGTTGCTGTGGGCCGTGGCCGTCATGGGTCTGCTCATACTGACCGACTTCGGACTCAACATATCCTCGGTGTGGGTGCGCAACATCTTGGGCATACGGGCGCAGAACCGTATGCAGCAGCGTATGCTTGACCGTCTGCTCAGAGCCGAGTGGGCGGGGCGGGAGAGGCGCCACTCGGGCGACGTGATTAACCGCCTGGAGACCGATGTCAACAATGTGGTGACTTTCCTTACCGAGACGCTGCCCAACACCCTCGGCGTGTTGCTGCTCTTCATCGGAGCCTTCTCATACCTGTTCTCCATGGACCGCCTGCTGGCCTTTGTCACCGTGGCCATCTTGCCCCTGTTTATCGGGGTGAGCAAACTCTACGTGCGGCGTATGCGCAGCCTTACCCGGATGGTGCGCAACTCAGACTCGCAGGTTCAGAGTGTGCTCCAGGAGGCCATCCAGCACCGACTGCTCATCAAGACGTTAGAGGGCACCGGTGCCATGGTCGGCAAGTTGGCCCACACGCAGCAGCAGCTACGCTATCATGTGCTGCAGCGTACTCGCTTCAGTGTACTGTCCAACTTTGTCCTCAACTTCGGTTTCTCCTTCAGTTACCTGGTGGCTTTCCTGTGGGCTGCCGTACGTATGTCGCAGCACACGCTTACCTTTGGCGGCATGACGGCCTTCTTGCAACTGGTCAACCGCATCCAGACACCGGCGCGGAGCCTGAGCAAGGTTGTCCCCGCCTTTGTCAGTGTGTTTACGGCTGCCGAGCGACTCATGGAGTTAGAAGAGGCCCCCCTGGAGGAACAGGGCGAGCCTGTGGCGTTTGATGCCCCGTGTGGGGTGAGGTTCACCGATGTGGCGTATGCCTACGAGGCCGACGCACCGGTGATAGACCATCTGTCGTTTGACTTCCGCCCAGGCACCTGTACGGCCATCCTGGGCGAAACGGGAGCTGGCAAGACCACCCTGATACGGCTTATCCTGGCGCTGATACACCCGCAGCATGGGCAGGTAGAACTCTACGACGGCCGCCACGCCCAACGGCTGTCGCCCCGTATGCGTTGCAACTTTGTCTACGTGCCCCAGGGCAATACCCTGCTGAGCGGCACCATCCGCGACAACCTGCTCTTAGGCCGCCGCGATGCTTCGGACGAGGAGATGATGCAGGCGTTGCACCAGGCGTGTGCCGACTTCGTGTCCGAGTTGCCGGCGGGACTTGACACTCTGTGCTCCGAGGCAGGCGGAGGACTAAGCGAGGGTCAGGCACAGCGCATTACCATCGCCCGGGCTCTGTTGCGCGACCGCCCCATCATGTTGTTCGACGAGTCTACCAGTGCCCTGGACCCCGCCACCGAGCAGCAGTTGCTCTCCAACCTGCTGGGCACCCGCCACCGTACCATTATCTTTATTACCCACCGTCCGGCTGTCGTTAAGTACTGCGACGGGGTGCTCCGCCTGAACCGCTGCTGACACCCCTTCCAGCTTGTGGTTTACTTACTGCCGTACTTGTTCTCAAATTCGTTCACTATGGTCTTCAGCTCGTCGGGCAGATAGGTCATGGCCGTGGCCCGCAGACTGTCGGGCACGCCATAGTACGCCTCGGCTATGCTTCCGGTGATGCAGCCTATGGTGTCGCTGTCACCCCCGATGGAGATGGCGTTGCGTATGGCATCCTCAAAATCGGTAGCGTCCATAAAGGCCACGATGGCTTGTGGCACACTGTCCTGGCAAGTGGCTCCCCAGTCGTAGGTGGGGCGTATCTCGTCGCAGGAAAACTGCAGATTATAGCCGCAGCGACGCTCTATCTCATCGCGTATCTCGTCCTTGTCGCTGCCCAGGCGTGCCATCAGGATGGCCAGAGCCGTGGCCTGGGCACCCTTGATGCCCTCGGGGTGGTTGTGGGTACACTCGGCGCTCTCGCGGGCCAGGTCTAACACTTCCTGCTGGGTGTCTGCGGCCCAGCCCACAGGCCCCACGCGCATGGCCGACCCATTGCCGCAGCTATTGTAGGGCGTAAAGTCGCCTGCGCGGTTCGCCCTGATGGCCCAGCGTACAAATCCGGTTCCATAGCCACCCATGGGGCGCGGGTAGCAGACTGCGTAGCGGCTGTAGTACATGGCCACTGCACCCTTGTGCAGCAGCCAGTCGGCCGTGGCCACGGTCAGTATGCTGTCGTCGGTATAGGCACCGTCGGGGCTAAACAGTTCAAAGTCTTTGGTCTTCTTGCTCTCGTTGGGGGCAAACTCGTAGACGCTGCCTACGATGTCGCCAATAATACTTCCTATCATGTTGTTTCTGTTTATAGTGAGGGTGTTAGAAATGGCGGTGCTGGTCGTCAGAGTGGCTCACCGCGGCCTGCAACAGGGCCCTGTCAACGGAGTTGTAGGCCAGCCCCGTGCCTATGGATTCCATCTGTAGGCACTGGCGGAGCCGTTTTATGGCCATGTCGATGATGGACGCATGGTCAAAGGCTAACGGGGGCAGGGCGTCAATGGTAAACCACTGGGCCTGACGGGCATCGTCGCCTCCCTGAGGCTGATAGCGCTCCTTGGGCACTACTGCGGTAAAGGCAATGGAGACGACCCGCTCGCGGGGGTCGCGTCCGGCCTGGGCAAAGGTGTGTAGCTGTTCCAGGCTGAGGCCTTCCAGGTGGGTTTCCTCGTACAGCTCGCGGCGTGCGGCCGCCTCGGCCGACGCATCGCTGTCCTCGAGAAAACCACCGGGCAGCGCCCATGCGCCCTTGAAGGGCTCGCCGCCCCGTTCTATCAGCAATACGCTGAGGCGTGTGCCCTCCAGTCCGAATACTACGGTATCGGTGGTCACCGCAGGGTGCCAGTAGGGCGACTCCCATTTCTTGGTAGTGCTATTGTATATCATGTCGTTGCTCATTAGTTTCATTAGGTTTGTTGATACGATGATGGGACAGGCCGAAGCCATCCCAGGCTCTCGGTCGGCCATTCCACGCTCCCGGTCGACCATTCCAGGCTCTCGGCCGGCCATCCCGGGCTCCGTCCGATGGTGTAGAATGTGCGTCCCAAAGTTCAGAATGTACATCCGAGTGTCCCGAATGTACATCCCAAGTCTTCGGACGGAGCCAGCTATGGCTGCAGGCATCGCCGCCGCCACGGCCGTATAATCCGCAATCAAGGACTTTTTACTTTTTTACCCTTGCGTTTTTTACCTTTACAATGCCGGCAGCATACGCAGTGAGCGCTTTTTACTTTTTTACCCTTTTACCTTTTTACCTTTACCGTCTTCCCGCCTGCTCTATCATGTCGGCTATGCGCTGGCGGTAGTCGCGGCGGGCCGCTATCTGCTCTATGCTGACGTGCATGCGGTAGCGCCAGTAGTGATGAGGGTCGGCCGGTATGTTGATGCGTTCGCCCATGGCGTTGGGCAGCCGTAGCTGCTCGTCTATGGCCAGCCAGTCCTGCAGGCTCAGTATGCACAGCATGGACGGCGACATCAGATGACGCTCTACAATATCCTCAGCCAGCCAGCCGGGCATAGGGTGGGGTGCCTGGTCGCCGTGGCGCAGCATGGACGAGTAGTAGTCCTGGGCACGCCCCTTGTCCTCGTCCCACCACTGGCGGAGCGGAGCCATGTCGTGCGACGAGATGGTACACACCGAGCGGTAGGGGTTGTGCTGCAGGTCGGCAAAGCGGCATGCCGTCTTGGGCATGGTCTGTATCTCTAAGCTCAGCACGCGCAGCTGTTCCATCACGGGTGCCACACAGGCCGGCACCATGCCCAGATCCTCGGCACAGGCCAGCATGCGGGTGGCCTCTATCAGTGGCGGCAGCTTCTTCATGGCCTCGCCATACCAGTAACCGTTGTTGCGGTGGTAGTAGAAGTCGTTGTAGAGCTGGTCGAAGGCGCGCCGGCCGTCCTCGCCCAGGTGGCGGTAGGCATGGGTGCGCTGAGCCGAGATGCGCGGGTGGTAGAGTCCGGTGTGGCGGTGGTCTTCGAGGAAGAGCACCTCGCCGATGAGATCGCAGAGCGCCCGCCCCTGGGCCTCGCTGAGCTGGTGGGCCTTGACGCGGGCCTGTACCTTGCGCTCGCTGTCTACCTCTGGACGCAGGGTGTAGATGCCGTCGGCCTGGGCCGACAGGCAGTGCTGGCGCAGATAGGCAGCCTGGGAACCGGCCACGGCGTCGACCACGCTGTCGGTGATGTGGGGACACGTCATGGCGCGGTCGAAGTGCAGACCGTAGACGGCCATGTCATCAGGGCTGAGCGCCAGGGCTGGGGCAAACTGGCCCAGCAGGCCGCGGACAGCCTGGATGGGTATCTCCCAGATGCGGAAGAACCCTAAGATATGGTCTATGCGGTAAGCGTCGAAGTAGAGCGCCATGTGGGTAAAACGGCGGTTCCACCACTGGCAGCCATCGGCCAGCATGGCCTCCCAGTTGTATGTGGGAAATCCCCAGTTCTGGCCATCCACGGCAAAATCGTCGGGCGGGGCTCCGGCCTGGCCGTCCAGACAGAAGTAGCGTGGCTCCATCCATACGTCGCAGCCCTGGCGGTGTACGCCGATGGGTATGTCGCCCTTGAGCACCACGCCGCGCTGGCGGGCGTGGTCGTGGGCAGCCGTCATCTGGGTGTGCAGGATGTACTGGACATAGTAGTAATAAGCCACCTGGCTGTACAGCTGACTGCTGGGGTCGCTCAGTGCGGGGCGGTCGGCCTCGTTCCAGGTGGCGTGGCCACGCCACTGGGCAAAGTCGGTAGTGTGGTGCGTGTCGCGCAGGTAGCAGTACTGGGCGTAGGGCACCAGCCACTGGCCGTTGTCGGCGAAGAAACGGGCGAAGCCGTCGGTAGCCATGGTCTGGCGGCCCTCCTGCAGGTAGAGCTCGTGCAGATAAGCCTCCTTGGCCTGCATCATGCGCTCGTAGTCTATCTGGGGCAGGGCGTTGAGCTCGCGCTGCAGCAGGGTGTAGTGCTGGCGCTGGCCGGCGTCGTTCAGGGGCGGCAGCTGGCGCAGGTCGGCATACTGCGGATGCAGGGCAAAGACGCTGATGCAGCTGTAGGGATAACTGTCGGTCCAGGTGTGGGTCACGGTGGTGTCGTTGATGGGCAGCACCTGGAGCACGCGCTGACCGGTGGAGGCGATGAGGTCGGTCATGGCCATGAGGTCGCCGAAGTCGCCCACTCCGAAGCTGCCCTCGCTGCGCAGGGAGAACACGGGGATGAGCGTGCCGGCCACGCGCTCGTCGCACAGCGGATAGAAGGACTGGTCCAGCTCGTACACCTGCAGCCCTGGCTCGTCGGCAAGGGTCAGGGTGCGGTTCAGGCCGTCCTCCCAGATGGGCGAGGGGTCGGTGCCGTCGTGTACGATGGCAAACTTGAACTCGATGGTGGGCTGGGCGAGCAGGTCGATGGGTACCTCGGCCACCCACTCGCAGTAGTTGTGCTCGGCCATGGGCAGTCCCTGCTCTGGGTGCCACTCGCCCAGGGCGCGGTCGGCTCCCGTGAGTACCAGCCGCTGTCCCGACCGCAGTTGTGGTGCCCGGCATACCAGCCGGGCACACCGGTCGCCGGGCGAGTGTAGTGGCTGGAGGGCGTGGGGATGCAGACAGTTGGTAAATGCCGAACTGTAGCGATACGTATCGTATGGCACGTCTATCCATCGCCCGTACACACGCACGGCGGGCTGTGGCCGTGTGGGCAGGTCCAGCCGGTGGCACACGGTGGTCCACTCGCGGCGCAGCGTGCCATGGGCACCCTCTACGCTGAAGTAGTAGTCTATAGTGGCGGGAACCTGGGCGGGTACGTGCCACACGCCCTGCCAGTGGGCGTTGTCGCCGGTGGTCATCAGGATGTGCTGAGGGCAGCCGGGGCTATGGGACTCGGCGATGTGCAGGGCCAGCTGCTCGCCCGTGGCGGTGTAATACTCGATGTAAAAGATAATATCCATGGTTGAAATGATGATTGACAGTGGTGGAACGAAACGACAAAGCGGAGAAAGACATCCGCGCGGGCTGCGCACGGACGGTCTTCCTCCGCTGTATATGGGGTCAGTGCCCGTGGGCTGTTTACTTGCTGAGCTCCTTGACAGCTGTGCCGTCCGAGTACTTGATAACATAGACCTGGCCAGGCTGCTTCTGGCTTACCTGCTGGCCGTTCAGGTTGTAGATGCCTACTACCTTCTTGTCGGCTGTGGCGGTGGCGTTGTCTATGCCGTTGGTGACATTCTTGTCAATGGTGTACTTGACGGTGTAGCTGGTGCTCTGCTTCAGGTCCTCGCTGTACACTACCACGGTAACGGTCTTCTTGCTCTTGTTAACATAGGCCAGGGTGGTAAAGCCGTTTACGGCTACGGGTGTAACATCGCTGATGGTGGGATCCTGAGGTACCTTAATGGTGTATTCGGTGGTGGCGGGGGCGAAGTTGTCTACCGCGTTGCCGAATACCTTAATGCCCTGCAGCTTGGGAGTGTACACCAGCTCCAGGTCGTCTACATACAGCTCGTCGCCGTCGCTTCCCTGACCTGGGTCGGCATTGGTAGAGATGGTAACGAGTATGGCCTTGGTGTCAGCCTTGTTGGCGGCATACTTGGCGTAGTCGAAGGGGATGGCCAGGCGTACCCACTTGTCCTCGGCAGCTATCTTGGTGTCGGTGGCCTTGGCTACCACGTTGGTATAAGCCTTGTCCTCGGGGTCCTGGTAACGTGTGCCATCGGTAATGACGGCATTGACGGTGGCATAGGGATGCTCTGGAGTGGCAGTGGCCTGCTTGAACTTAACCCAGACCGACAGCGAGTCGGGCTGAGCACCCAACAGGGTGTAGAAGGGGTCACCATTGGCATCCTTGTCCTCGTTGGTGATGTCCAGGAAGGCGTGGTTGCTCTTGTCGGTGGCAATCATTCCACCAGCGTTCATGCGTCCGGTAGTGATGGTGCCATTGGCTACAATGCCAAACACGCTGGTGGCTTTGACGAGAATACTCGACTTGCCTTTAGTGCCCGGTCGCACATCGTCGCTTGATGCTGTATGTACACCGTTGCTGAACGCATTCTGGGCCTCGGCGAGGTCGCCGGTAGCCGAGAGGAACGAGTGCCAGTGGTTGGGCTCGTCAGCAACTTTGTCATAGCTGGCATCCTCGCTGTTGTGATACTCTTCCTTGTGGAAAAGCTCGAAGTCTGAGTTGGCAATCTGCGTCGTGGCTGAGTTGAAGAGCACCTTGATGTCCAGGCCCAGAGACTTGAACGGGATGGTGATGTCGGCCTTGAACGTGCCGTCCTTAATGGTGGCCTTGAGGGTCACTGGAATGGATCCAATTAATGACAATGTCGGACCTAACCAGTTCTTTTTAGGGTCGCTGCCCTTGGTTATTTTGATGCCCTGTGAGGTCTGCAGGTTTACGGAGCCGTCTGCGGCGGTTGTAGCGTCCACATCTTTAAGTACTATATTTCCAACAGGAGTGGGGCTGCCACCCATGTTAATCTCGAAATCATTGAGCTGGAACTCGTACTTGCCGTCGGCCTGCTTGTTGGCGGTGATGGTGGCCTGCTGCGAGGCGGTGGGGGCACCATTGAGGGCCACGGCCAGCTGGCCCGTGTAGTCATCGGCCAGCGCGCTGAGCGAGCTGAGGGCTACGATGATAAGGGTAAAAATCTTCTTCATAATTAATTGCTTTTTTAATTGCGTGTTTTGTTATATCCTGAATAATCTTTTAGTTACTTGAGCTTATAGATAACGCCCACGGTGCCAAAGATAGGGTAGAGGGTCTGCTCGATAGTCTTGAACGAGCTGTGATGGATGCCCGTAATGCCCCAGGCAATGTCGGCGTAAGCACCCCAGCGTCGGTATATCTGCCAGTCGGCACCGGCATCGATGCCAACCTGTATCTTGCGCATCTTGTCGCCGAAGTCGTAGGTACCGCGGGTGGTCTCGGTGTTGCCTATGTCGACCTTGGGGCCAGTGGGGTCGCCCTTGCGCAGGTAACCGTCGTACACGTAGCCCTTGAACACACGTGTAGACACGTACGACAGGTACGGGCCAGCCTTGATGAGCACGCGGCCGGTACGCAGGGTGGCCATAACGGGTATGGTGAGCATCCATTCCTCGCACTCGGTAATCAGGTTGCCCGTGTACATGCCTTCAATGCGGTCGCCCTCCTTCGTCATCTCCATGTGGTAGTTCTTCACGGTGGCATCTATCTTCATGGCCTTGTTCTCCAGGTGCAGGCCGCTCATCAGTCCCCAGCGGCCCCATATATCCTTTTGCACATCGATGCCTAAGGAGAAGTTGGGCTTCAGCGTAAATTTGTTCATGCGCCTTATGGTGGCCGGCATGCCTATCGGGGCTGTTCCACCGATGTTGTATCCTAAGCGCACGGTATAGTTGAGGCTGTCGGGCAGGCTGATGGCATGTGCCTGGATGGTCAGCGCCATGAGGGCGAGCAGTATAATGGTCTTTTTCATTGCTGTGTCGTGTTGGGTTGTCGGTGGATGGGTTACTCCTGGGTCTCGCAGACGATGCGAACCTTGTCGATGTCGAGCGTACTATTGACAGCACCCTGGAAGTAGGCACCATCGGCACTCGAGGAGAATACTACGGCCAGGCTGTAGCCACGGTTCTCGAGCAGGTCGAGGTCAAGGTCCTTGTCGAAGGTAAAGTTGACCTGGAACTGGCGCCACTCGGTGGTGGCGGGCAGGTCGGTGGCTATGGCGCGGGCCACTATGAGCGGGCTGGTCTGCACATTCTCGCCGTTAAGGGTAACGGCATGGCCCTGGTCGTCGTGGTTGCGGTACAGGATGGCGTAGATAGAGGGCGTGTCCTGCTTGCCGTCAACGTAGGAGCCGTCCTGGTTCTGGAACTTGGCCCCCGGGGTGTAACGGTAGTAGCCCGTAAACTGCTTGGGACGCTTGTCGAACGGGCGGCCGAAGTGAGTAGCCTGGAGGGGCTCCTGCAGGGCGTCGCCAATGGAGAACTCGCCTAAGAAGAGGTTGCCCGCGGCGATGCGCTTGTCGAGCATTACGGCCAGGGGACCCGTGGCGCGGGTCACCAAGCGTACTCCCTTGCCGTCCAGACTGTTGTCTAAGGGTATGGTGGGGTACTCGTAGGGCTTGGCCGATGAGTTGGAAATCTCGAAGCCACCGTTGCCCGTGGCCCAGACATCAGTCTCGACGCCGTCCTCGTCCTCGCTCCAGATGTAGTACTCCTCGTAGCTGTCCAGGTGATACTTCTCGAAGTCGTACTCGATGGTGTCCTTGACCGTCTTGGTAACGGGCACTACCGACACGGTGTAGTCGCGGTGCCAGGCGTGGTCCTCCGAGGTTACCCGGTAGCTGACGGGGCCCTGCGAGAAGTCGTGTACGCTGCCATTGGCCGGCTCTACGATGGCGCCGGGCGTCGTGACAAATCTGGGAGCCAGCGCGGTGATGTCGGCCTTGCGCCTGACGCTGAAGCGGATGTCGGTCTTGTCGGTGAGCACGTTGACTAAACTGTCGCTGGCCTGATAGAACATTTCGGAGGGGTCGTCGGCGTGTAACCAGGCCTGCGTGATGTCGCATTCGGCGTTAGGGGCTTCGTCCTTGAAGCAAGAGGTGAGCGAGAGGATAACTATGCACCCACAGAGGATGTGGCTCTTATTCATTTGTATTCCAATTCGATAAAACTGAGTGCAAAATTACAAAATAAAACGTGCGTCCGAAAACTTTTTTGTCGAAAAAACTCGATGTGTCGGTAAAAGTTTTCATCCTACTGTTCGTTTTGACTTCTCCATTTGGCAAAAATGGGGGTGTACGGGTGAAGGCGGGTGGTCTTCAGGCTCCTTGGCGGAGTGGGAAGGATGAAGGCCATAGAGCGGAAAGCATCCTATGGGACAGCGCGTCTTGTCTGCTTGCTTTTTCCCTCTTCTGCCTGTTATCCCTGTGGAGTCTTCTCGGACTCTCTCGCGCGTATGCGCGTATATAATAATAGGTGGCCCCGTCGTGTATTGCGCGATGGGATGCCGGCAGCAGAACTGCGAAAGGTAAAAAGGTCAAAGGGTAAGAGGGTGAAAAGCACCCCCTGTGGGTAGGCGCATACTTCCTGCCCACTGACAGTGACGGATAATTATTCCGGAATGTATCGTAAAGTTTTTTCCGAAAATGTATAAATATACATTTCTGGTCTTTTGGCGTCGGGCGAGGGCGTTTAGGGCTCCTGTCGTTTGCCTGTACGCTTGCCGAGTGGGTGGCGGTGCCGGAAACGGGTGTTTTCAGACGGCCCGGAAACGACTTTTTTTTCGCTCGCGATGGTCATTAGAATCGTAATGACCATCGCGAGCAAAAAAATGACCATCGCGGTGATGCCGAAAATCGTCTTCAGAAGAGCCGGAAATAGCAGCGAAAAACGCACTGAATGTCCCTGTTTTGTAAAAGATAGTTACTTTTGTGCCCCTCGCGATGCCCCAAAACGCCCCTGGCGGCCCCAAAAACAGTCCTGGTTTGTTGAAATTTTCCGGAAAATGTGCCCTCGAAAATGGCCGTTTCGGCTGCATATTTATACATTATCACCGCTTGTTTTGCATAAATATACAGTCGGGTGTAAAGGTTTTTCGCGGTTCCGGTCATGGCTGTAAAAAGAAAAATCCCGCAAGCCTGGTGGGCGTGCGGGACTTTCCCTTGCTATACAGGTGGCCGAGGCAGGTGGCCGGGGCGGCTCCAGCGTGGGAGCCGGGGTGCGCCTGCCTGCCGCAGTCTTAGATAATGCTGTTCTTACGTGTCCACTCGATAATCTCGGGGATGTAGCCAAAGGCGAGACCCGTAACCGTGTCGGCGCAGCCATAGTAGACAGCTACGCGGCCCGTCTCAGGGTCATGGAGCTCGGCACAGGGGAAGCATACGTTAGGAACGTCGCCCGTGAGCTCGTATTGCTTCTGCGGGGAGATGAGGTAGGGACCGCTGCGATAGATGGGCTTCCACGGCTGTTCAAGGTCGAGCAGCGCTGAGCCGAAACTGTACACGTAGCCATTGCACGAGTGGAGCACGCCATGGTAGAAGAGCAGCCAGCCCTCGCTGGTCTCGATGGGGATGGGGCCGGCACCTATCTTCATGCACTGCCAGGCGCTCACCTCGAAGGCGGCAGGAGCCATGACATGGCGATGCTTGCCCCAGAAGCACATGTCGGGCGACTCGCTGTAGAAGATGTCGCCAAAGGGTGTGTGGCCCGTGTCAGAGGGGCGCGAGAGCATGGCAAAGTTGCCGTTGATCTTCTTGGGGAAGAGCACACCGTTGCGGTTGTAGGGCAGGAAGGCGTTCTCGAGCTGGTGGAAGGTCACGAAGTCGGTAGTCCAGGCCACGCCGATGGTAGGGCCGTAGTAGCCGTTGCACCAGGTAACGTAGTACTTGTCCTCTATCTTGCACACGCGGGGGTCGTAGCCGTACACCCACTGGCCTATCTCCTCGTTGTCGCACTCGAAGCGCAGCGGCTCCTCGTTGATATTCCACTTGACGCCATCGTCAGAGAAGCCCACGTGGAGTACCATGCGGCGGTTGGTGTCGTCGCAGCGGAAGACACCTGCGTAGCCCTTGCCGAAGGGCACCACGGCGCTGTTGAAGATGCTGTTGCTCGTGGGCAGCAGGTCGCGCGGTATGATGGGGTTCTGGCTGCAGCGCCACATCACGTTCTTACAGTCCTGAGGGCGGTCTTCCCACGGCATATTGGGCAGGGCCTGTCCCTCGATGATAAGTTTACTCATAGTTGTTATGTTTTTTAAGTTGTTCAATAATAGTCTCTGTGGTGGCCGTGCCCGCCTATTTCTTGTCTGGATAGGTGAAAGGCACAAACCAGGTTATCAGCAGGGCCGGGATGACGCAGAAGAGCACCATGATGAAGAACCCGCGGTAGCCCAGGACATGGGCCAGCTGGCCGCTCACCATTCCCGGCATCATCACGCCTAAGTTCATGATGCCCGAGGCAAATGCGTAGTGCGACATCTGGTGCTTGCCCGGGGCTATCTGCTGCATCATGAAGAGGGTAAGGCCCACGAAGCCGAAGCCGTAGCCGAAGTATTCTATCACGATGGCGCTCCCTATGACGGCCAGGTTCTCCGGCTGATAGATGGCCAGCAGCGTGTAGGCCACAAAGGGCAGGTTGAACACCAGGGCCAGGGTGAACAGGCTCTTCTGCAGGCCCCTGTGGGCTATATAGTAGCCCGCGAGGATAGAGCCGATGACAAAGGCGGCCGCCCCGAAGGTGCCGTAGAGCAGGCCGATGGCCTTCTCGTCGAGGCCCAGGCCCTGCTCGGCGCGCGAGGCCTTGAGGAAGAGCGGCACTATCTTCATGACAAATCCCTCGGCAAACCGGTAGAGGATAATGAAGGCTATGTAGTACCAGATGTGCTTCTTGGTGAAGAAGTCGGCTATCACCGCCATCAGCTCGCGCATGGTTTCGCCCAGGGTCTTGGTCTGGGCGCTCTCGGCCTTGTCTACGGGCAGGATGACGTAGTGGTATATGCCTATCGCGGTCATAATGGTGCCTAAGATAGCCATCACGATGGTCCAGGCCATGGTTATGCCCACCTTGGGGATGAAGTATCCGGCCAGGTAGACCAGCAGTCCGGTGGCAAATATCTTAGCTATGTTGTAGAAAGCCCCCTGCCAGCCTATCCACCGCGCCTGCTCGTCCTTGGACAGTACGCCCATATAGGTGCCGTCGGCGGCTATGTCGTGCGTGGCGCCGCTCATGGCTATTATGGCGAGCAGCGCTATGGTGATGGCGAAGAAGTGGGGCAGGCTGAGCGAGAATGCCACCAGCCCAAAGCATACTCCGGTGGTTACCTGGGTAAGCACCACGAAGAATTTCTTGGTCTTGTACAGCTCCATGATGGGACTCCAGAGAAACTTGAGTGTCCAGGGCATCATAATGAGCGACGTCCAGAACGCAATCTGGGCATCCGAGATGCCCATGCCCTTGTACATGAGCGAGGCCACCATGTTGAGTACCACAAAGGGCATGCCCATGGCAAAGTAGAGGGTGGGAACCCAGGCTATGGGGCTTACTTTCTTATTGGTTATTGCTGTTTCTTTCATAGTGTAGGGTCTCCTTACTTCTTACAGGTGTTAAGCAGGTCGGCCTTGCCATCGTGGACCAGCTTGAGGATAAGTTCGCCGAACAGGGTGTTCTGCCAGGCAAACCAGGGACGGGTGTACTTGCTGGCGTTGTTCACGTCAAACGACTCGTGGATGACGCCCGTGCCGGCGTCGGTGTCCATGAGCATCTGCACACACTGCTTAATCTCGGCGTCGTCACGGCTTGTCATGGCGCGCATGATGAGGCTCATCGGCCAGGCCATGTCGTAGCCTATGTGGGGGCCGCCGATGCCCTCGCCGGCCTTGCCGCGGAAGAAGTAGGGGTTGTCCTCGCTCCACACGAAGCGGCGGGTGTTCTGGTAGATGGGGTCGTCGTAGTCTACATCGCCTAAGTAGGGCATGGCCAGCAGGCTGGGCACGTTGGCATCGTCCATCAGCAGGTGGTTGCCCATGCCGTCTACCTCAAAGGCGTATATCTTGCCATACTTGGGGTGGTCATATACGGCGTATTTCTGCAGCGCGGCTTTCACCTCGGCGGCCAGCGAGCTGCACTGGGTGGCCAGGGCGCTGTCGTGGTTGACCTGGGTGAGCACGTCGGCCATCTTGCCGAGGGTAGACACGGCCATGAAGTTAGACGGAACCAGGAACAGGAAGGTGGTGGCATCGTCCGACGGGCGGAATACCGAGGCTATCAGCCCCACAGGCCGTACGGGAGCGCCCCATCCGCCGCTGCACACGGTGTCCAGCTGGCGGTCGGTAACGCGGAGGAACTTGTAGGGGCCGCGGCCGTCCTTGCGCTGCTGCTCGTGGAACGTGCGCAGGATGTTGCGCACCACATCCTGCCAGAGCTGGCCCTCGAAGATAGAGGCGTCGCCCGTGACGCGCCAGTACTCATACGCCAGGCGCAGCGGGTAGCATAGGCTGTCTATCTCGTACTTGCGCTCGTGCAGCCCGGGCTTCATGCCACAGTCGTCCTTCATCCACTCGCTCTTGTCGGAGGTGTAACGGGTGAAGGCGTTGGCGTAAGGGTCGTACTGGATGTTCTTGAACTGACGCAGGATGACCCCTTTAATCATCTTGCGGATGTCTTTGTCCTCGTTGGCGAACTGGAGGTAAGGCCATACCTGTGCGCCAGAGTCGCGGCCCCACATGGCGTGGATGTCGCCGGTATAGACAAAGGTGTCGGGGTTGCCGTCGGCATCCTCCTCGTAATGGACGGTGGTGTCGAGGGTGTTGGGGAAGCAGTTCTCGAACATCCAGGCCAGGTAGGGAGTGTCCTTGAGTTTCTTCTTGATCTCGCGGATGGTCTTCTCTACGGCCTTGGAACGGAAGAGGCGCTCCTCTACCTTCGGGCGCTTGGACACGTAGGGGGTGCTTACGGCTATGGCGTCTATATACTCCTTGCCGAACTCTTTCTGTATGGCCGGGGGCTGTGCCCAGGCTGTAGCGGCGGTAAAGGTGAGCCATCCGGCGATGGCCACCTTTCTTATCTGTATCATACTCATGTGTATAATTTTATTAGGGACGGTCTTTGACCTTGGTACCGAACTTAGAGGGCTTGGGGCCCATGACAAACTCGAGCTTGCCGCCCTTGATGAGGTCGGCGTAGTGGATGTACGACTTGGTGTAGGGGCGGCCGTTCCACTTGACGCTCTGTATATAGATGTTCTGCTTGCTGTTGTTGTGGGCCACGATGTCCAGGGTGTTGTCCTGGCCTACGGTAAGGGTGGCGCGGTCAAAGATGGGCGAGCCGAAGATAAACTTGCCGCCCTCGGGCTCCACTTGGTACAGGCCCAGGCTTGAGAGAATGTACCAGGCAGACATCTGGCCCACGTCCTCGTTGCCGCTCAGGCCGTCGAAGTTGTTGCTGTACATGGTGCTCAGTGTCTGGCGTATCAGGCGGGCTGCCTTCCAGGGCTGGCCTACGTAGTTGTACATATATATAATGTGGTGGCTGGGCTCGTTGCCGTGGGCATACTGGCCGATGAGGCCCGAGATGTCGGGCGAAGCCTCGGCACCCATGTCGCCGCTTACGATGAAGAGACTGTCGAGCTTGGTGGTGAAGCGCTTCTCGCTGCCAAAGAGGCCGACCAGGCCATGGACATCGTGGGGCACCAGCCAGGCATACTGCCAGGCGTTGCCCTCGGTATAGTCGTCCTGGCGGTGTACGGCGTGGAAGGGGTTGAAGGGCTCGCGGAACTTGCCCTTAGAGTCCAGGCCGCGCATAAACCCGGTAGCGGGGTCGAAAATCTTGCGGTAGCTCTGGCTGCGCTTGTAGAAGTACTGGTAGTCGTCCTCATGACCTAACAGTTTGGCCACCTTGGCCACTCCGGCGTCGGCCAGGGCATACTCCAGCATCTTGGCCACGGTCTCGTAGGTCTTGTCCAGGTCGCAGGGAATGTAGCCGTACTGCTTGAGCAGATCCTGGCCGCGGTCGTCCTTCATGGCCGATGCCTTGAGTGCCTGGTAAGCCCCCTCGCGGTCCTTGACAAGCCCCTTGAGAACATAGTCGGCCAACACGGCTACGCCAGGATTGCCTACCATACAGTCGGTCTCGTTCCCCATCAGGTGCCAGACGGGCAGCTTGCCCTGTTCCTTGTATATATGGATAAAGGTGGCGGCTATGTCGGATGCCTTGTCGGCATGTATGAGCGACATGAGGGGCATGGCGGCCCTGTAGGTGTCCCACAGCGAGAAGGTGGTGTAGTTGGTGAAGCTGCCGCGGTGTACCTTGTAGTCAGAGCCCCTGTACTCGCCGTTCACGTCCGAGAATACCGACGGGGCTATCATCGAGTGGTACATGGCGGTATAGAATATGGTGCGGTCGGTGGCATCGGCGGTCTCTATGCGTATGCGTCCCAGCTCCTTGTCCCACTCCTTGCTGGCCGCCGTGGCTACGGCGTCAAAGTCCCAGCCCGGTATCTCGGCCATCAGGTTCATCATGGCGTTGCCCTCGTTCACGGCCGACAGGCCCACCTTGATGAGCACCGGTTTGTCGGCATTGGCCACCTCTAACAGGGCTATGGTGTCGTTAGCGTTGGCTATCTTGACCGGCGCAGAGAACTCGGCGGCGAAATACACCTGCTGGTTCTTGGCCCAGCCTATCGAGGTGCGGTAGCCGGTAATGAGGGTGGGCGTTATCTGGCGCAGCTGGCAGCGGTTGAGGCTGTCCCAGCCTATGCCCTGCTGCAGGTCCAGGCGGAAGAGGGCCTTCTGGCCCTTGCCGAAAGTGTAGCGGTGGAAACCGGCACGCTTGGTGGCGGTCAGCTCGACGTTGACCTCGGGCTTGTCCAGCTTCAGGGCGTAGTAGCCGGGGCGAGCCGTCTCGTTGCTGTGCTTCAGGGCTACGGTACTCTGCTTGGCATCGGCCACGGGGAGCAGGGCTATGTCGCCCAGGTCGCCTATGCCCGTACCGCTGAGGTGGAGGTGCCCGAAGCCACGTACCACATTGTCAGAGTAGTGGTAACCCGAGCACCAGTCCCATCCGCGGGCAGGCTCGGTGGGGCCAAGCTGCACGAAACCGAATGGTACGTTGGCACCGAGGAACACGTGGCCGTGGCCGCCGGTACCGATGTAGGGATTAACATACTGAGTGAAAGTCTGCGCGCTGACAGGGAGTGTCTGTACGGTTACCATTCCCATCGCCACGGCAATGACTGTTGCAAATTTTCTTAATAATTTCATTGTTAGAGCTAATAGTTTGTACAAAGGTAACAATTATTGCGCTGTTAAAGGGCCTTTTTGTCGTAAAAAAAAACTTAAAAAGCATCTCCGGGCTTTCCGGGGGCCAGCAGCTGGTGGTATTGTTCCCTCCCGACAGGTGCTCGGGGCATGTCTCTTCTTACGATTTATAGAAAGATTAACGCTATCTGTGGCCTGAATAAGGTTTTTATGGTTAATTTTGCATCCATAGTGCAGCCCGTGCCCGTCGCCGCCATGGCGGGAGCCGTGGGCGCCATAGTAGAAACGAAGCCTATGAATACTAAGACCCTCTTGCTGATAACGATGCTCCTCGCGGGCACCCTGCTCCATGCCCGTACCCTTGAGCAGGGCAACACCGAGGCCATGCGGGGCGTGGTTCCCGGTAACTACAACTTCTGGATATTTACCCCCGAGGACTATGACCCTCAGGGGCGCGGTCTGCCGCTGGTCATCTTCCTGCACGGTGCCAGCCTCTGTGGCAATAACCTGGACCGCGTGCGCCGTTACGGCCCCCTCGATGCCATCAAGAAGGGCAAGGTGGTGCCCGCTGTGGTGCTGGCACCGCAAAACAGCGGTGGGGCGTGGAGTCCGCGCAAGATAAACGAACTGTTGGAGTGGACCGAGGCCCACTATGCCATAGACACAACACGCATCTACGTGCTGGGCATGAGCCTGGGCGGATACGGGACCATGGACTTTGTGGCCGCGTACCCCGAGAAAGTGGCCGCAGCCATGGCCCTCTGTGGCGGATGCAGCGTTAAGCAGCCCGACGGGTTGGGCCAGGTGCCCCTCTGGATTATACACGGTACGGGCGACCGCGCCGTGTCGGTCAGCCAGTCCAAACGTGTGGTAAACTATCTGCAGCAGACCGGCCACGACCAACTGCTGCGCTATGACTGGCTGCCAGGGGCCTCGCACGGGGTGCCCGCGCGTCTCTTCTATCTACAGAAAACTTACGACTGGCTCTTCTCGCACTCGCTGCGCGATGCGCCGCGGGTGGTAGACCGCAGTTTCGACATAGGCCTGGACGACATCCGCGAGACCTATCAGGAGCTCAAGTGGTTTAAGGGTATGTTTGACGACGACTAAGGATAACCATAATATATATAGCAGCAATGACAGACATCAAGGCACTTTTCTTTGACATCGACGGGACGCTGGTGAGCTTTAAGACCCACGTCATACCACAGTCTACGGTCGACGCGCTGACCGAGGCGCACCGCCGTGGCATACGCATCCTCATCTCTACCGGCCGCCCTATAGCCATTATAACCAACCTGGGCCAGATAGCGCCGCTCATAGACGGGTACATCACTACCAACGGCGCCTACAGCTTTGTAGGCTCCGACGTGGTGGCCTGCCATGCCATGGATGCGGCCGATGTGCAGGCCATTGTCGACGATGCCGACCGTGCCGACTACTCGCTCATCGTGGTGGGGCGGCGCCGGGTAGTGGTGTACAACCGCAAGGACATCGTGGACCGCATCTTCGTACACGACTTGGGGGTAGATGCCCTGGATTTCAGTCTGACGCTGGCCGACCTGAAGGACGAGCCCATCCTGCAGATGACCCCCTTTATCACCGCGGAGCAGGAAGCCCTGTTGGCCCGACGCGTAAGCCACTGCACCTTCGGGCGGTGGCACCCCGAGTTTGTAGACATCACCCGCGACTGTATAGACAAAGCCCGCGGCCTGCGCGAGATGGCCGCCCACTTAGGGCTGGACATCGGCCAGACCATGGCCTTTGGCGATGGCGGCAACGACATACCCATCCTGCGCCAGGCGGGCATCGGCGTGGCCATGGGCAACAGTACCGCCGAGGTGCAGGCTGCGGCCAACTATGTTACCACGCACATTGACGACGACGGCGTGGCCCGCGCCCTGCGCCACTTCGCCCTCGCTTAGCACCGCGGGTTACAGGGCGCGCGGCGCGGTCATCGGCGTCAGCCCCCTGTAGTCCACGGCGTTAGCACAATTACTCATAAATCGCAGCAAAAATATCACTTTTTGCTTTGTGCTGTCTGCTACTTTCACTATCTTTGCAACGATTTCGACAGCAACAAGAAAAATGCACACCGAGCTATTCCAGAAAAACGTAGCACTACTTTCCCGTATCTCCGACGAAGACCGCAGCGTCATGCCGTGCAACGATGCGCCGCTGCCGTCGGTCGACGCGCTCCGCGATGTCGTGCGGCTGGTACGCAACATCGTGTTCCCCGGTTTCTTCGACCGTCGGCAGGTCTGCGATGAGATACACTCCTATCATATAGGGGTCTACCTGGAGCAGCTCTACGGCCAGTTGCGCCGCCAGATAGCCCTAGCGCTGCTCTTCGACTCTGACCGCTGTGAGGACAGCGCCGATGGCGAGGCCGAAAAGCTGGCCGCCGACTTCATAGACCGTCTGCCAGCCATCAAGCAGACGCTGCGCACGGATGTCGAGGCCATCTATGACGACGACGCTGCCGCCAAGAGCCGTAGCGAGATTATCTTCTGCTATCCCGTGGTGACGGCCATGCTGCACTACCGCGTGGCCCATCAGCTGTATGTCGCCCGCATACCCGTGCTGCCGCGCATCATCACCGAGATGGCCCACGCCCTGACGGGTATAGACATACACCCGGGTGCCGAGATAGGGCCTTACTTCTCGATAGACCACGGCACGGGCGTCGTCATAGGCGAAACCTGCGTCATAGGCAGCCATGTAACCCTCTACCAGGGCGTTACGCTGGGTGCGCGCAACTACAAGCTCACTCATGGCGGACAGCCCAAGGGTCAGGCGCGCCACCCCGTCATCGGCGACCGCGTCACCATCTACTCTAACACCACCGTGCTGGGCCGCGTTACCATAGGCCACGACACGGTTATCGGCGGCAACATCTGGATTACCCACGACATAGCCCCTGGCTCTAAGATACTGCAGAGCAAGGCCATTGACATTACTTTTACTGGAGGATTAGGAATATGAATATGACATTAGACAAGCATAAGGCACTCCGCAAGGAGATACGCGACTACGCCATGATCAGCGTAGCCATGATTTCGTATGGTATAGGCTGGACTACGTTCCTGCTGCCCAACAAGATACCGTCGGGAGGCGTTCCAGGTATCTCCTCGGTACTCTACTGGGGTGTCGGCACCCCCATCCAGCTGTCGTACTTTGCCATCAACGCCACGCTGCTGCTCATCGCCCTGCGCATACTGGGCTGGAAGTTCTGCGTCAAGACCATCTATGCCGTAACGCTGCTCACGGTCATCTCGCGCGTGTTCCAGGACCATCTGGCCAGCATGCACCTGCTGCAGAACGACCCCTTTATGGCTTCCATCATCGGCGGTGTGTTCATGGGAAGCGGCATCGGACTGGGCCTGGCCTTCAATGGCTCTACCGGAGGTACCGATATAGTGGCCGCCATTATCAACAAGTACCGCAACATATCGCTGGGCAAGGTGTTCCTGGTGGTCGACCTTACCATCATATCCTCGAGCTACGTAGTGCTGCACGACTGGGAGCAGATAATCTACGGCTACGTTACGCTCATTGTCTCCTCGCTCTGTATAGACTATGTGGTCAACTCCATGCGCCGCTCGGTACAGTTCTTTATCATCTCCGATAAGTACGAGGAGATAGGTATCCGTATCATCAACGACCCCCACCGCGGTGTAACGGTCATCAACGGCGAGGGTTTCTACTCCGGGCGCGAGGTTCGCATGCTCTTCGTCCTTGCGAAGAAGAGCGAGTCGCACAAGATATTCCAGCTCATCAACGAGATAGACCCCCACGCCTTTGTCTCGCAGAGTGCCGTTATCGGAGTTTACGGCGAGGGCTTTGATAAGTTCAAGGTGCGCACCAAGCGTTACCAGGAGTAAGGCCGCTGCCGTTAGCACATTATCTGCCACCATCATTTATGGACGACAACGCATACATACACGAGCTGATAGCCCAGGGCGAGCATCGCCAGCAGGACTTCAAGTACCAGGTAACCGACGCGGTCAAGCTGGCCAGGTCGGTGTCGGCCTTTGCCAACACTGCGGGCGGCCGGCTGCTCATCGGCGTGCGCGACGATGGCGCCGTGGCCGGTGTGACGTCCGACGAGGAGATATTCATGATGAACCGCGCGGCCTATACTTACTGCACGCCAGAGTCAGATATCAGCTTTAGGACATTCCATGTAGACGGGCGCAATGTAGTGGTGGCCACCATACCGCCTGCCACCGTCCGCCCCGTGTGCGCCATGGACGCGGCCGGCCACGCCACGGCCTACCTGCGCATCAAGGACGAGAATGTGGTAGCATCGCCCGTCCATGTGGAGATGTGGAAGCAAGAACAGCGCGAGGAGAACGTCATGCCGTACACAGACACCGAGTCGCACCTCATGGAAATGATGCGCCTGAACCCCCATCAGCCACTCCAGGTCATCTCCAAGATAGCTCATGTCAAGCGGTTCCTGGTCATCAAGATACTGGCGCGCCTCATACGTTATGGCGTGGCCGGATGGGAGTGGGACGGCAATGACTTCCTGTACTACCTGAAGTAACCTGTAAGTGGGTGTCAGTGCCCCTGCGCTATTTGGCGACTGTAGATACCAGGGAATGTAATATTCGCAGCACCTTTTTCTCTTCTGATAATATTTCCATTGGATATGACGAAACTATATTTGGATGTCGATGGCGTCTTGCTCACTACTAAGAATACGCGAATGGCCCCTGGGGCTATTCCTTTTATAGAAAAGGCTCTTCTCAAGTTTGATTGCTATTGGCTCACTACTCATTGCCGGGACGGTAATGCTGGTCGTGTGTTAGCCAGATTATCTGACTACTATCCTAATGACATGATAAACAAAATGCAAAGAGTGAAGCCTGCGGTGTGGAAAGACTTAAAGACGGAAGCCATTGACTTTAGCACGAAATTTTACTGGATAGATGATTATGTGTTTGAGGCAGAGAAGAATGTGTTGAGACTGAATAATTGCTTAGATAGGCTGATAATGGTTAACTTGAGTAATATGCACGAGCTTCAAGGTATCTATTCCACTTACCTCTCTTCTGAAGAAGGGTAAAAAAACTATTGCGTAGTAATTATGGATAGATGATTTGAACGGCCGTCACAATCTTGAATAAAACAGAGGATGAAGATAATTGCCTTAAAAGGCACTCGCCCTGGCAGACACTGGTCTGGTCTGTCAGGGCGAGTTCTTGTATAGTGGCGGGAGCCGTCAGCTTACTTGTCGCTGTCGGGCGCCTTGTCGATAAGGTCCATGAACTGGTCGAGCTTGGGCGTGATGATAATCTGGGTGCGGCGGTTGCGCTGCTTGCCCACCTCCGTGTCGTTGCTGGCCACGGGATTGTACTCGCCCCTGCCGCCTGCGGTGAGTCTCTTGGGGGCTACGCCGAAGCGGGTCTGCAGATACTGAACCACCGAGGAGGCTCGCAGGGCTGAGAGGTCCCAGTTGTTGCGTATGTTCTTCATCGAGGCGGCGCTGGTGTTGATGGGCACATTGTCGGTATTGCCCTCGATGAGCACATCGTAGTCCTTGTAGTCCATGATAATCTTGGCTATCTTGCTCAGGGTTTCCTCGGCGCGGTCGCTGATCTCGTATGAGCCGCTCTTGTACAGCATATTGTCGGCCAGGGATATGTACACCACGCCCTTGAGTACCTGCACGTCTACCTCCTTGAGTTCCTCCTTGCTCAGTGAGCGTGTCAGGTTGTTGGTGAGTACCATGTTGAGCGAGTCCGACTTGCTCTTCACCTCTACCAGGTGGCGTATGTACTGGTTGCTCTCGTTAATCTGGTCTACCAGCTTGGAGATATTGACGTTGTTGGCGCTGGTGTTGGCCAGACTCTTGTCGAGGCTCTGCTGGAGGGCAGCGTAAGCCTTCTTCTGAGTGGCCAGCTGGTCGGTCAGCGAGGCCACGCGGGCCTGGGCAGCGGCCAGCTGCTCCTTGGTGTTCTGATAGTTGCCCGTCAGTTCCCTGTTCTCGGTCTGGCAGTTCTTCAGCTCGCTCTGGCAAGCCTCTAAGTTCTTCTTGCTGACACAGCCCGACAGCACCAGTGCTCCCAGGGCGAGGGTCAGTACCATAGATTTTGTTTTCTTCATAATCTTTCGTGATATTAATGGTGTTAGTAATGTTTGGACCGTAAGCCTGGCTCATGCGGCGGAGCCTCTTGGGGGCTGGGCCGATGGCAGCTATAGTCTGCAAAGTTATCAAAACTTATATATATGACGTTCGTAAACCCCTTTTTGTGTTTTTCTTTAATGTTATTTAACCATAACAGCGCGCAAAAAACAACTATTTACATGTCACAAACCATGGTCCTGTACGTTATTAGTATAGCTGGCCGAGCCGGAAGAGCCCCACGTAACGCCCGAAGAGGTGGCCCACGGGCTGGCAGCTATCGGGAACAGCAGAAAGTATTAACAGATAAACAGCTTATAATTGTGAAGATGAAGCGGACAGTCGCCCTGCTGATGGCCACCATGACGGTGCTCGTGGCCGGGGCGCAGACTAAGAGAGACACCACCATCGTGTTTAACGGACAGCGCATCGTAGTGAGCGGCGGCGCGGCCGATACGCAGGTCGAGGTGTACAATGCGCAGGGCACGCAGCTGCGCAAGTCGAGCACCACTACCTATGTAGACGGCCAGGAGGTAGAGCGCGTGTACGTCACGTCGCCCTTCCTGCCCTCGTCTTACGTTAACGGCGCGGGCGTGTTCCCTGCGCTGCCCACGGTGTGGTATGCCTTTACCTCTACGGATAACAAGATAGGGTCTACGGCCAACAGCAGCGCCGGACTGCACACCCGCGGGTCGGGCAGCGGCGAGGTGGGCGTCACCGTCTTCGAGGGTGTCTGCCCGTTGACCCCCACCGGTCGGAAAGGCACCTTGGGACTGTCCATGGGTACCCAGGTGTACATGGCGTGGAACAACTTTCAGGCCGGGATGCTGGTAGAGGGCCAGGGCAACCATGTCAGCTTCGCCCCTGCCCCTGCCAAGGCCGCCACCAACCGCCTTACCTATACCGGAATACGCGTGCCGCTGATGCTGGTGTGGAACCCGCTCGAAACCGAGGGCACCATGGCCTCGCAGATATTCCTGGGCCTGTCGGCAGATATTAGGGTGGGTGGTAAGTACCGCTTTACGCCCGAGGAGACGGGCGACCCCGTGGAGCGCGACTTCCGCGTCAATCCTGTCGGGCTCAATGCCGAGATGGGGGTCAACTTCGGCCCGCTTACCATTACCGGCCGTGTGGGCCTGTTGCCTCTTTTCAAGACTACGAGTGGCAAGAAAGCCTACACCTCATCGGTTGGCATAGGCATCAATATCGGCCAGCTGTTCCGAAAAGCAAAAAGGTAAAAAGTGAAAAGATAAAAAAGCGGGGATGGAGAGGCACTTCTGGATAACGGCAAGTGTCCTCCTGGCTGTGTGCCGTGGCCGTTATGGGCAGTACCATGGACTCTGTCGCTGTCGTCGCCATGGCGTATAGCTGTGAAAAACCTTTACACGCGACTGTATATTTATGCAAAACGGGCAGCGCTTTTGCATAAATATACAGTCGTAATAGCCGTTTTTCGGGGCACAATTTCCGGAAAAACTCAACCATCCAGGACTGTTTTCGGGGCCTTTGGGGCCATTTCGGGGCACCGTAAGGGCCGTAAAAGTAACAACCTTTTACAAAATAGGGGCGTCTGGCGCCTTTTCCGTTGCTATTTTCGCCTCTTATGCGCATGGTTTTTTGGGGCGCCGCGATGGTCATTTTTTTGCTCGCGATGGTCATTACGATTCTAATGACCATCGCGAGCACTGGAATGATGGTTTTCGGGTGGTCAGGAATTTCTCATTTTCGCCACCGCTGTCCCCTTGGTCACCGTACAGACAAATTACAGAAGCCCCCCAAATCCTTGTCCGCTGCCGAAACACCGAAAATGTATATTTATACAATATCGGAAAAATCTTTACGATGCGAGTAGGCCCTCTGCCTGTTAACCTTCGTGGACATGAGGGCAGTGTTAGCGACGTGGAGACCCTCTTGCTGTTCTCGCGATGGGGCGCAGGCTATAAGCTGCTGCGCTTTCGGCATGCGTTGGACACAGTGGCCGTGCCCTTGACATGGCCGTCCCTCGCGCGCGTATATATAATAAGGTGTGGGTCAAACGGAAAAAACTTCGTCTTTTCCTTTGCATTGTCTTCGGCTTGCCCCTTTACGGCTGTCGCCGTGAAGGGTAGGCTACGTTTCGGGAATAAAAATAAATGAGATTTTGAAGATTTAGTTATCAACTAAATCGTGTATTCCTCTCAACTTGCACTACCTTTGAATAAGGTAGGCTTCGCCTCAACAAAGCAAATTAGAAAAAACTTCGTCTTTTCCTTTGCATTGTCTTCGGCTTGCACTACCTTTGCACCCATGGAAAAAAACAAGGTACAAGGGCACGTGGCTGTGTTGTCGGCCAATGTCATCTTCGGACTGGGCGTCCCCGTGACGGCCCTGCTGCTCAGCCAGTGGGTGTCGCCCATGGTCTACATGCTTACGCGATGCGTGGGCGCTGCCGCCATCTTCTGGCTCATATCGCTCTTCATGCCCGCCGAGCGGGTGGCGCGTCGCGACCTGCTGGTCATCATGGGCGGCGGACTGCTGGGCATCGTGGTGTCGCAGACGCTTACCGCCTGGGCACTGGTGTACACCACCCCGGTGTATTTCTCGCTCATAGCCACCCTGACCCCCGTGGCCACCATGCTCATGGCGGCCCTGCTCATAGGCGAGCGCATCACCACCGTCAGACTGGCGGGCGTGGTTACGGGCATCGTGGGCGCGGTGCTCATGGCGCTGATGAACTGGAGCGGCGGGGCGGGCCGCAACGACCTGCTGGGCATCGGCCTGGCCGTGCTCAGCCTGCTTACATGGGCCCTGTACCTCATCATCACCCGTCGGGTGAGCCAGCGCTACACCGCCGTTACCCAGATGAAATGGACATTTCTCGTCTCGGCCGTGGCCGTGCTGCCCATGGCCTGGGGCGAACTGGGCTCGCAGCCGCTGTACTCCTCGGCATGTACATGGGCAGGGGCGGCCGAGATGGCCTTTATCGTGGTCTTTGCCACGGTGGCCGGCTACTTCGCCATACCCTTTGCCATGCGCTACATCAAGGCCACTACCGTGAGCGTGTACACCAATCTGCAGCCCATCGTGGCCTCGTTTGTGGCCATAGCCATCGGCCAGGACGTGCTCACGTGGGACAAGCCCGTGGCCCTGGTCCTGGTGCTGCTCAGCGCCTATATGGTTACCCGCGCCGACAGCCGGTCGTAACTGCGGGGCTACAGACACACACATAGTAAGTAACTACATATATATAATAAGGTATGGGGATAGAGAGAGGACTGTTTAACCGCACCGAACTGCTGGTAGGTGCCGATGTGATGGATGCCATCACCGCCCAGCGCGTCATCATCTTTGGCGTGGGCGGCGTGGGCAGCTGGTGTGCCGAGTGCCTGGTGCGGTCGGGGGTGACCCACCTGACCATCGTAGACT
>CAKPRX010000012.1 GCA_934183135.1 uncultured Prevotella sp. | reverse complement strand
TGCTCATGCCGTCTTTCATCTTATAGGTGAAAACGGCATTGTGGTCGAACAGGAAGCTCAGGGAGCCCTGCGTGCCGAGGTTGCCGTTAAACTTGTTGAACACCGAGCGTACATCGGCGACCGTGCGGGTGGTATTATCGGTAAGGCTATCCACAAAGATGGCTATTCCGTGGGGGCCATATCCCTCATAGGGCACCTCCTTGTACTCGCTCTGGTCCTTGCCCATAGCGTTCTTGATGGCGCGCTCTATGTTGTCCTTCGGCATGTTCTCCCGCTTGCAGGTAGCGATGATGGCGCGCAGTGTAGGGTTGTTCTCTGGCTCTGGGCCTCCAGCCTTCACTGCGATGGCAATCTGCTTGCCGAGTTTGGTAAACGTCCGGGCCATGTGGCCCCATCTCTTTAACTTTGTAGCTTTACGATATTCAAATGCTCTTCCCATTGGGTTGTGATTTTTTATCGGAGCTCTGCTCCCAGTTTATTTGTTAGGTTGTTTATTAACTTTGTCATGATGGCGTCGATGGCCTTGTCGTTGAGCGTGCGGGTAGCGTCCTGAAGAATGAAGTTAACCGCGTAGCTCTTCTTGCCGGCCGGCAGGTTCTTGCCCTGGTACACGTCAAACAGTTCTACCCTCTTGAGCAACTTCTTCTCAGTCTGCAGAGCCACCTCCTCTATCTGTGCAAACTTCACGCTGTTGTCTATCAGCAGGGCGAGGTCTCGGCTCACTGCCGGGTACTTGGATATCTCCTGGTACTCTAACTTGAGCTTACGCACAGCCTTCATCAGCACGTTCCAGTTGATGTCGGCATAGTACACGGGGTTAGCTATGTCGGCCACCTTCAGCAAGCGGTGGGCCAGGACACCCATTTCAGCCACTACCTTGCCGCCACGGGTCATCACCTTGAGACCGGCAGCGAAGATATTGTTATCGCTCTGCTCTACCACGGTCATATTCTTGGCCAGGCCGACGCGGGCAAAGATGTTCTGGACATAAGCCTTGAGTTCGTAGAAAGAGCTGTCCTCGTCGGGATGGGCCCACGAGCCCGACACGCGCTTGCCGGTAACCCACAGGCCCACGTGGGTCTCCTCGGTATAAGCCTTGGAGGGGTCCTCGTAGCTCCAGCGAGCCTGGTCATAGTGATAGCAGTTGCCCACCTCGAAGAAGCGCAGGTTGGCGTTCTTGCGGTTCACGTTGCGCATGATGCTCTCAAGTCCACCGAAAAGCAGTGTCTGCCTCATTACGCCTAAGTCGGCACTCAGAGGGTTCATCACCTTGACGGTGCGTTCCCAGGGATAAGCATTGAGCGCTGTCTGCTCGTAGTAGCTCACCTTGGTGAGCGAGTTGTTCATTATCTCATAGAAGCCGCAGCCCACCAGCTGCTCGCCCACCAGGTTGAGCAGCCGGTACTCGGCATCCTCTTCGGTCTGGACGGTGAGCGACGACTTCAGCTGTGTCGGTATCTCCACATTGTTGTACCCGTAGATACGCAGGATGTCCTCTACCACATCGCAGGGCCGCTGCACGTCGACACGGTAAGCCGGCACGTCCAGGCAGAGTCCCTCTGCATCCTCGGCAGTGACCTTCATCTCCAGGCTCTCTGCTATCTGGCGTATCATGTCATGGCCGATGGCCTTACCGATGAGACGGTCGCAGTACTCGTAGTCCAGACGAACCTGCGCGTCGGCGATAGGAGCAGGATAGACATCCTTAATCTGCATCGACACCTTGCCCCCAGCCAGTTCGGCACACAGGATGGCCGCCTGCTTGAGGGCGTAGATGACGCCGTTGGGGTCTATGCCACGCTCAAAACGGTACGAGGCATCGGTAGACAGGCCGTGGCGACGGGCGCTCTTACGTATCCACGTGGGGTGGAAGTAAGCGCTCTCGAGAACCACGTTGGTAGTGGTCTCGTAGGTACCCGATCCCTTACCGCCGAAGATGCCGGCGATACACATAGGCTCCTCGGCATTGCAGATGCTCAGGTCGTGCTCGCCCAGCTTGTGCTCCTCGCCGTCGAGGGTAACAAAGGGTGTGCCCTCGGCCTGCGTGCGCACCACGATGCGGTGCCCCTTGACCATATCGGCATCAAAGCAGTGCATGGGCTGGCCATAGGCCATCATTATATAGTTGGTAATGTCCACGATGTTATTGATAGGGCGCAGGCCGATAGTACTGAGACGGTCCTTGAGCCACTGTGGGCTCTCCTTGACCTCGCAGCCGCTGATGCTCACGCAGGCATAACGCTTGCAAGCCTCGGTATTCTCTATCTCCACATCGATGGGCAGGTTCTCGTTGTCAACCCGGAACGCGCTGCAGTCGGGGCGGTGCAGGCTGGTCTCGTAGCCGTTGCGGCGCAGCCACGCATACAGGTCGCGGGCCACACCATAGTGCGACAGGGCGTCAGAGCGGTTGGCGGTGATGTCTATCTCTATCACCCAGTCGCTCTCCAGGTGATAATACTCGGCTGCCGGCTGCCCGACAGGTGCGTCGGCCGGCAGTACGATTATGCCATCGTGGCTGGAGCCTACCCCTATCTCGTCCTCGGCACAGATCATGCCGAGCGACTCCACTCCACGCAGTTTGCTGCGCTTGATGGTAAACTCCTTGTCACCATCGTAGAGCACGCAGCCCAGGTCGGCCACGATAACCTTCTGACCGGCGGCCACATTGGGTGCTCCACACACTATCTGCTGCGGGGCGTCCTTGCCCAGGTCTACAGTAGTGATGTGGAGATGGTCAGAGTTGGGGTGGGGCTCACAGGTAAGCACCTCGCCGACGTAGAGTCCCTTCAGGCCGCCGCGGATGCTCTGCACCTCTTCGAGCGCGTCGACCTCCAGGCCGGTAGATGTCAAGGCATCGGCCACTTCCTGTGGAGTAAGACTGAAGTCTACATATTCCTTCAGCCACTTATAAGAGATATTCATTGGTTATTATCTTTTTTATTATACTTTTCGCTCTTTGCTATTTGGTCGCAAAAGTAATACTTTTCCATCATTTACGCAACTTTTTCGGCTGTAATGTTTGTCCCAGCGGCCATTTGCCACCTTATTTATATATACGCGCGCGATGGCAGTAGTCTGCGACCGCTGCCCTACGGCTTTGGCCGGGGCCGTGAGTATGGGCGAAAAGACGGAAACTTTCTTGCCCCTTACCGTACTCGCCATTCCCGCTTTCCAGAGTCTGACGCCGCAGTTTCCCGATACATCCCAGGGTGAGCCTAACCCATCAAGCGCTGCCCGGAAACCTCCATTAGCACACACACTGACATCGTAAAGTTTTTTCTGATAATGTATAAATATACATTTTTGGCGTTTAGCCGCCTGGCAATGGTGTTTCGGCCTTCTGTTTTTTGTCTGTACGCTCGCTGAGGTGGTGACGGTGACGGAAATGGCCGTTTTCTGACCGCCCGAAAACGACCTTTTTTTCGCCCGCGATGGTCATTAGAATCGTAATGACCATCGCGGGCAAAAAAATGACCATCGCGGCGACCCTGAAAAACGGTCTCAAAAGAGCCGGAAATAGTGGCGCGAAAGGCGAAAAACGTCTCTATTTTGTAAAAGGTTGTTACTTTCATGGCCCTCATGGTGCCCAAAATAGGCTCCGAGGGCCTCAAAAACCGTCCTGGTTTGATGAAAATTTTTGGAAAATACACCCCGAAAAACGGCTGCTACAGCTGTATATTTATACATTATTGCCTCGCGTTTTGCATAAATATACAGTCGCGTGTAAAGGTTTTTCGCAATTCGTGCCATGATCACAATGGTGATAGAATCCGTGGTGCGGACCTATACGGACGCGAGCCCCAACCGCCATGGCCTACGCGCCCCTTTGCGGTGTATCCCTCGCCCGGCTTGCACTACCTTTATGGCCTCGCCATGACGGTAGGCGGCGCCTCGGAAACAAAAACAAATGGATTTGGAAGATTTTATTATCAACAAAATCGTGTATTTCGCCCGGCTTGCACTACCTTTATGGCCTCGCCATGACGGTAGGCGGCGCCTCGGAAACAAAAACAAATGAATTTGTTTTGTATTTCGCTCGGCTTGCACTACCTTTGCAAAAAGGACAGATGGCGCCACGGACAAAACAGCTGCTGCCGACAGGCACCCATCGTTAACCTTACCGACACCTAACATCGACTATAATGACAGTATCTCCAACCATACGGCACCACCTCACCAAGACATCACGCATAGCGGCCATCACCGTGGCCAGCACGATGGGGTTGCTGCTGCTCATCACCCTATTGCTCTATCTGCCGCCCGTACAGAACTGGGCCGTGAGGCTGGTTACGGCCTACGCGTCGGACAAGACGGGCATGGACATACACATAGACCATGTAGAACTGGCCTTCCCCCTGGACTTAGAGGTCAGGGGCATCCGGGTCATACAGCCCTGCGACACCCTGCCCTCCCGGCGCGACACCATAGCCCACATACAGCGCGTGGTGGCCGACGTGCAGATACTGCCGCTGCTCAGGGGTGTGGTCAACATAGACGGACTGGAACTGAGGCAGGTGGCCCTGAACACGGCCAACATAGTACACCAGGCACGGGTACGCGGCACGGTGGGACTGCTCTCCGTGAGGGCACACGGGATAGACTTAGGCCGCAGCGACATGACCATTAACAGTGCGCGGCTGAGCGACGCGCGGCTGAACATAGAACTGAGCGACACCGTGCCGCCCGACACGTCGAAGACGCCCAACTACTGGAAAATCAAGGTGGCGGCCCTGGCCATAGACAGGTCGGCGGTAACGCTACATACCCCTGGCGACACGCTGGCCATACAGGCTTACTTAGGCCGGGTAAGGGCGCGCCAAGGGTACTTCGACCTATACACCCAGCTCTACCGTGTGGCCCAGCTGGACTGGCAGCAGGGCCGGCTCTGCTACGACAACCACATGGCCCCACATACCGGCGGACTGGACTACAACCACCTGGCGCTCAGCCATCTGTCGCTCGGGGTCGACTCGCTGTTCTTCCACGCGCCACGCATAGAGGCCACTGTACGCTCCTGCTCCTTCACAGAGCGCTGCGGACTGCGGCTCACCTCGCTGCAGACGCGCATAGCCATCGACTCGGCCGCCATCAGCATACCCATGCTGGCCCTTGCCACCACCGAGTCGGCCATCAAGGCCCAGGCCCACATGGCGCTCAACGTGCTGGACTCCCTGCATCCCGGAACGATGACACTGACCCTGCACACCAGCATAGGCAAGCAGGACATAGCCGCCATAGGCGGACGCATGCTGCCCGCAGGACTGCTCGGCAAGCTGCCCAACTATCCGCTACGCATAGACGGCATACTGAGAGGCAACCTGCGACGCGCCCATCTGACGGGCCTGCATATCAGCATGCCCACGGCGGCCGACCTGCATGCCGATGGATTTGTGGGCAACCTCACCCTACCCGACAAGCTGACCGCCGACCTCAACATAGACCTCCGCACCTACCAGATAGGTTTTATCAAGAACCTGTTGCCCCGCTCCATAGCCCGGCAGGTGGCCCTGCCCTATGGCATGCGCCTCAAGAGCCACCTCACGGCCCATGGCCCACAGTATGCCGCCACCCTGGCACTGACCGAGGGCCGCGGCTCGCTCCAGGGACGAGCCCGGATAGACACCCGGCGCATGGCCTACTCGGCCCAGCTACGCGCCCGCGGCCTACAGGTGGCCCACTTCGTGCCCCACATGGGCATAGGCACCCTCACGGCCGACATAGAGGCACAGGGCACGGGCACCGACCCGCTAAAGACCTCGACCCGACTGACGGCACGGGCACGGGTGGCCCAGCTCGCCATAGGCCGCAAGCAGGTGGGCCACACCGAGGCCACCCTGACCATGAGCCACGGCCACATACACCTGGCGGCCCTGGGGCACAATGCCTTCATGGACGGCTCGGTGGGCTTTGACGGCATAGCCAACGGCCGGTACATCCGTGGCACCTTTACCTGCGACCTGAGCAGGGCCGACCTGGCCAGCATGGGTATCAGCCAGAAGCCCCTGAGCGTAGGTGCCAGCAGCCGCATAGACATCGAGACAAACCTGAAGGACTACTACCGCGTCCTGGGCCATGTGGCCGACATAGGCGTCAGCACCCAGGAGCGTACCTACCACCCAGAGACCATCACCATGGACCTGCTGTCTACCCGCGACACCACCCATGCCGTGGTTCACTGCGGCGACTTCAGGCTCGACTGCGATGCCCAGGGCGACTACACCCGGCTGCTCCGCCAGATAAGCCGGCTGACCGACGAGATAAAGCTACAGGCCAAGGGCAGGTACATAGACCAGCTACGCCTACGCCGCCATCTGCCCCAGGCCCGCATCTACCTGAACAGCGGACGGCAGAACGTGTTCGCACGGTTCCTCAAATGGAATGGTTACGAGGTGGGCCGACTGCTCGTAGATGCCAGCTGCTCGCCCCAGGCAGGCCTCAACGGCAGGGTCAGCGCCGACTCGGTGGTGGCTGCCCGCTTCCTGCTGGACACGATAAGGGTTACGGTATCGTCCGACTCGGCCCGCACGCTCTATCAGGCCCAGATACGCAACAATGAGCACAACCCGGACTATACGTTCAATGCGCTGCTGTCGGGAGGTGTCTTTGAGCGCGGCGCATACGCCTCGACCGAGGTGTACGATGCCGCCAACCGGCTGGGACTGCGCTTAGGACTGGCCGCTGCCATGGCAGACAACGGCATCAAGCTACACCTGTACGGCAAGGAACCCATCCTGGGCTACAAGCGGTTCGAGGCCAACAAGGACAACTTCATCCTGTTAGCCGATGACGACCGCATATCGGCCAACCTCAAACTTACGGCCGCCGACGGCATGGGCGTACAGCTATACTCTGACGACAGCAATGCCGAGGCCCTCCAGGACCTCACCCTGTCGCTCGCCAAGTTTGACTTGCACAAGGTGCTGTCCGTCATTCCCTACATGCCCGACGTAGAGGGCCTTATGAACGGCGACTTCCACGTCGTGAAGACCGCCAAGGAGCTCTCCGTATCGTCGGCTATGACCATAGACGACATGGTGTACGAGAAGTGCAGGATGGGCGACCTGGGCAGCGAGTTTGTGTACATGCCCAAGGACAACGGTGCACACTATGTAGACGGAACGCTTACCCACGACGGCGAGGAGGTGGGCACCATCAAGGGCACGTACACCAGTACGGGCGACGGATGGCTCGATGCCACGCTGGGACTGGAGCGCATGCCCATGCAGCTGGTCAACGGATTTGTACCCGACCGCATCGTGGGACTGCGGGGCTACGGCGAGGGCCAGCTCACCGTGCGCGGCACGTTAGCCAAGCCCACCGTCGACGGCGAGGTGTACCTGGACTCTACCTACCTGGTCAGCGAGCCCTACGGGGTACAGATGCGGTTTGCCGATGACCCGGTACGCATCGTGGGAAGCCGCCTGCTCTTCGAGAACTTCGAGATGTTTGCCAACAACGACGCTCCGCTCAACATAGCAGGCACCCTGGACTTTACCGACCTCAGCAACATGATGCTCGATGTACGCATGCGCGCCACCGATTTCAAGATTATAGATGCCAAGGAGAACACGCGCTCCGAGGCGTACGGCAAGGCGTTCGTAAACTTCTACGGCAGCATGCAGGGACCCGTCGACGCGCTCCGGATGAGGGGCAAGCTGGACGTACTGGGCAACACGGACATGACCTACGTGATGCGAGATGCCGAGCTGACCACCGACACGCAGCTGGACGACCTGGTCAAGTTTGCCAACTTCAAGGACACTACCACCGCGGTAACCGTACAGCGCCCCGCGATACGCGGCCTGGACATGGACCTGAGCGTCTCGGTCGACGAGGGCTCGCACATCATGTGTATGCTCAATGCCGACCACTCTAACTACATCTCGCTGATAGGTGGCGGCGACCTACGTATGCGCTACAACACCTCTGACAATCTGACACTTACCGGCCGCTACACCCTCTACGACGGCGAGATGAAGTACTCGCTGCCCATCATACCGCTGAAGACCTTCAGCATACAGGACGGAAGCTACCTGGAGTTTACCGGCGACCCCATGAACCCGCAGCTGCACATCACGGCTACCGAGCGGGTCAAGGCCACGGTGAGCGAGGGCAGCAGCAGTAGGGCGGTAGACTTCGACTGTGGGGTCAAGCTCACCCAGACGCTCAGCAAGCTGGGACTGGAGTTTGTCATCGACGCGCCTAACGACATGACCATCAGCGACCAGCTCAAGACCATGACCACCGAGGGGCGCAGCAAGGTGGCGGTAACCATGCTGGCCTCGGGTATGTATCTCACCGATGGCAATACCAGCCAGTTTACCATGAACAGCGCCCTGAGCTCGTTCCTGCAGAACGAAATAAACAACGTGGCGGGCAAGGCCATGCGCTCCATAGGACTCGACATAGGCATGAGCATAGACAACACCACCACGGAGAGCGGCATGCACACCGACTACAACTTCAAGTTCTCCAAGCGGCTGTGGAACAACCGCCTGAGCGTGAACATCGGTGGCAAGGTGTCTACCGGTGCCGACATCGACATGCGCCAGAACGACAACACCTTCTTTGACAAGGTCGAGCTGGAGTACCGGCTGGGGCAGAGTTCCAGCAAGTACCTGCGCCTGTTCTACGACAACAACAAGTACGACTGGTTAGAGGGCCCCTTGGGCGAGTATGGTGCCGGTTTTGTATGGAAACGCAAGCTGCGCCACTTCCGCGACATCTTCCGTATAGACAGGCGCGCCGCCCAGCCCACCGTCCAGAACGGCGCGCCGCCTACAGCGGCCCCGGAAAGCAACCTGGAGAAGACAGGGACAGTGAAAGACAACAGCAAAAAGAAGAATGATGAGAAATAAGTCGCTTATACCCACTACCCATAACACCCTACGCACCCTGCGGCTGGCCATGGCCGCCATGGCCGCCGCCGGGCTCACTGCGTGCTCTACCACCAGCGCGCTGCCCGAGGGCGAGCAGCTCTTCACAGGACTCAAGCCCATCAAGTACACCGACTACGAGCCCTGCGACCATGCCGAGGAGACCAAGGAGGAGATGGAGTCGGTCCTGGCATCGGCCCCTAACGGTGCCCTCTTTGGCAGCAGCTACTACCGTACCCCCTTCCAGCTGAAGCTATGGATATGGAACGCCTTCTCGCAGTCGGCGTCGCCCATCTCCCAGTGGATAACCAAGGCTTTTGGCACCAAGCCCAAGCTGATGAGCGAGGTAAACCCCACCCTGCGTACCTCGGTGGCCGAAAACCATCTGAAGAAGTATGGCTACCTTAACGGCCGTGTCAGCTCGCAGGAGATTACGGGCCACAACCACAAGAAGGCCAAGGTGGCCTACACGGTAGACATGGGGCCCCTGTGGCGCATAGACTCGGTAAGCTACATAGGCTATGCCGCCAAGGCCGACAGCATGATAAGGGCCACGCAGGCCCTGGCGCTGACACGTCGTGGCGACCCGTTCAGCGTGGCCCGCCTGGACGGCGAGCGCCAGCGCGTCAGCACCCTGCTGCGCACCCATGGTTACTATTACTACCAGCCGAGATATGCCACCTATCTGGCCGACACGGTCAGCCACCGTCAGCGGGCCGACATAAGACTCGTGCTGCCCGACAGTACCGACAGCCGGGTAATGCGCCAGTGGACCATAGGCCGCATAGGCATAGACTTCAGACGTGAGTATGGCGACCAGCTGCGCGACTCGCTCGCCTTCGGCCACTTCACGCTGCGGTTCAACGGCCGCCGCCCCCCGGTAAGGGCCGGTGTCGTACTCCGCGACCTGAAACTGCGCTCGGGGCAGCTATATTCCAGCACCGACGAGGCGGCCTCTACCCAGGCCATACAGAACACGGGACTGTTCAGCTATAGCAACCTGAAGTTCAGCCCACGCCAGGGCGACACCCTCGACGTACAGCTCGACCTGATTACCGACCGCCCCTACGACTTCTACATCGAGGCCAACGCCAAAGGCAAGACCACGGGGCGCATAGGCCCCGAGCTGGTGGCCGGACTGGTCAAGCGCAATGCCTTCAGGGGAGGCGAGCGCATAGAGGTCAACCTCCATGGGTCGTACGAGATGCAGACGGGCCACAGCAGTGAGGGCAGCTCTACGGGCATCAAGTCGTATGAGTACGGCGGCGATGTCTCGTTGGTCTTCCCACGGCTGCTCACCCCGCGCAGCCTGTTTGCCTCGCGCCGCAAGCTGTGGCAGCGCCCACCGCGCTACTACCGCTATGGCATACCCACCACCACGGTCAAGGCATCGTCCAATGTGCTGCACCGTGGGGGCTACTTCAAGCGCCACGTACTGTCTGGCGAGCTCACCTATACATACTATTCGTCGCCCCAGTCGCGCCATTCGTTCAGTCCGCTGATACTCTCTTACGAATATATGCAGCATCAGACCGAGGCTTTCAGCCAGCTCCTCAAGGACAATCCTTATCTCAGCGTGTCCATGCGCGACCAGTTTGTGCCTAAAGCACAGTACACCTACAGCTATACGAGTCCGTCGGACAAGCGCCACCCTATAAACTGGGACCTCACGGTATCAGAGGCGGGCAACGTGATGGCCGGGGCTTACGCCGTGTGTGGCGAGAAGTGGAGCGAACGGGGCAAGACGATGTTCAAGAACCCCTTCGCCCAGTTCTTCAAGGTGCAGACCGACCTGGTGAAGCGGTGGCGCATGGCCGACAAGTCGACGCTGGTGGGCCACGTGGCCGCCGGCGCCATCTTCAGCTATGGCAATGCGCAGAGCGCTCCTTACTACGAGCAGTTCTACGTGGGCGGTGCCAACAGCGTGCGCGCCTTCAACGTGCGCAGCATAGGCCCCGGACGCTACCACCCAGCCAACTCCAAACTGTCGTACATCGAACAGACGGGCGACGTGAAGTTGCTGGCCAACCTGGAGTACCGACAGCAGCTGTGGGGCAGCCTGTACGGGGCGCTCTTCATAGACGCGGGCAATGTATGGGCCCTACGCGACAGCGAGGAGCGGCCGGGCAGCAAGTTCGAGTTCAAGAACTGTCTGCAGCAGGTAGCCGTGGGCACAGGCGCGGGCCTGCGCTACGACGTGGGGATATTCGTCCTGCGCGTAGACTGGGGCATCGGCTTGCACGTACCTTACGACACGGGGCGCAGCGGCTTCTACAACATCCGCCACTTCAGCGACGCGCAGAGCCTGCACGTAGCTGTGGGTTACCCTTTCTAACCTGTAGCTGCCTGCTGACAGTCTGCCTGGGTACAGAGCGCGGCGGCTTCTGCCAAAATAGTGTAAGCCGAGCGGCATGAGCTTGCTCAGATGCCCGGGGCGATGCCTATTTTATTAAAAAAGGCTTGCACATCTCGTCAAAAATTACGAACTTTACACCTATAATAATATAAGATACGACTAAGATAATGAACTTTCAGATAGACTGCTTTGTCCCCACTCTCTCAGAGACCGAGGGCAAGACCACCATAGATGCCCTGAGCCACAGCATAGCCATCAGGCGTGTATGCCTGATGGTGGCCCCCGGCACGACGGGGCACTATGCCCACCACTCCATCATCGAGACACCCCACATTACCAGTACGGCCACCGTCAAGGCCATCGCCGCCCAGGCCCAGGCCCCCTTTACGCTGCTATACCTGACCACCCGGCCCATAGAGTGGGCTCAGGGTGCCATAGAGCGTATGCTGCAGGTGGCCACCGACACGGGGGCGGGCATGGTCTATGCCGACAGCATGATGCTGACGGCCGACGGACGGCTTGAGGCCCATCCCACCATAGACTATCAAGACGGCTCGCTGCGCGATGACTTCGACTTCGGGCCTGTAGTGCTGCTGCGCACCTCGCTCCTGCATGCCTACGCCGCCGAATGTAAGTCGGCATACGAGTGGGCAGGGTGGTACGACCTGCGCCTGTATCTGCACCGACACGCGCAGCTGCTGCACCTCAACGAGCGTCTCTATACACAACACCAGGAAGATACGCGGGCCAGTGGGGTGAGCCAGTTTGACTACGTAGACCCACGCAACAGACAACCGCAGATAGAGATGGAGCAGGCCGTGACACAGCACCTGGAGATTATAGGTGGTGCCATAGACACCCAGCGGTATGAAGAGACTGACCTGAAGGAGCAAGACTTCGAGACAGAGGCATCGGTTATCATCCCCGTGTACAACAGGGTGCGCACCATAGCCGACGCGGTACACTCCGCGCTGACGCAGCAGACGCAGTTCGGGTACAATGTCATCGTGGTAGACAACCACTCGACCGACGGAACCACCGACATACTACGGCAGATGGCTGCCAGCGACCCACGGCTCATACACCTGATACCCACCCGTACAGACCTGGGCATAGGCGGATGCTGGAACCTGGCCATAGACCATAGCGCCTGCGGCCGTTTTGCCGTACAGCTGGACAGCGATGACCTGTATGCCTCGGAACATACCCTACAGCGTATAGTCGACGAGTTCTACCGTCAGGGGACAGCCATGGTGATAGGTGCTTACCGCATGTGCGACTTCAGTCTGAGCACCCTGCCCCCCGGCATCATCGACCATCGCGAGTGGACTGACCAGAACGGGCCCAACAATGCCCTCCGCATCAACGGACTGGGTGCGCCGCGTGCCTTCTTTACCCCCGTGGTGCGCCAGATACACTTCCCCAACACCAGCTATGGCGAGGACTACGCCATGGGGCTGGCCATCAGTCGCCGTCACCGCATAGGGCGCATCTACGACGAGCTCTACCTATGCCGCCGCTGGGAGGGCAACTCTGACGCAGCCCTGAGCATAGACCGTGTCAATGCCAACAACCTGTATAAGGACCGGCTGCGCACCGTGGAACTGAAGGCGCGCCAGCTGATGAACGCGGCCCCACAGACAGCTGACATGGGCGATACACTGGAGCGTTTCGTGGCGCGCCAGCTGACTGTGTGGGATGACACCCGCAACCGTTTCCGCCAGCTGAGCGAGGTTCAGACGCGGAGCCTCAGTTGTGGCAAGACCGAGCTACGGCTACAATACAATCCTGCGCGGATGGTGTCGACCGGGGCCAAGACAGACGCCCGCAGCATAGCCGAGCGTCCCTGTTTTCTCTGTGCCGCCAACCGACCCGCCCAGCAGATGGAGAAGCAGCTGGATGCCGATTTCAGTCTGCTTATCAACCCCTACCCCATCCTGCCCGTACACTTCACCATTCCCCTGCGCCGCCATGAGCCTCAGCGCATAGCTCCCCACTATGGCGAGATATACCAGTTGCTGAACCACTACCCCAGCCTCACCTTTTTCTATAATGGCCCGCGCTGCGGAGCCTCTGCCCCCGACCACATGCACCTGCAGGCCATCGGCACAGGGCTGCTGCCCCTACAGGCCCAGTGGCAACGGCTCAGCCGCGACATGGACATACTGGCCGAGCCCGCCCCTGGCAACAGCATAGCAACCCTGAAAGACTATGTGGTACCGGCCATCGTATGCTCCAGTACCGACGAGAACCATTTTAAGGCGCTCTTCAAACAGGTATATAGGACGCTGCCTTACGATGAGGCAAGCGGTGAGCCCATGATGAACCTCCTGGCATGGCGGCATGGCGACACCACACTTACCGTCATCATACCCCGTACCAAGCACCGCCCCACCTGCTACACAGCCACGGGCAACAGCCAGCACCTGGTAAGCCCGGGCACCATAGACATGGCCGGGCTCATCGTAACGCCCCGTGCGCAGGATTTCGAGCATATCACGGCCGATACCGCCGTGGCCATCCTGCGCGAATGTGGCATGACGGCCGGTCAGTTTGACACCGTGGCTCAGCACATCAAGGCCGCTGCCACCGCCACCCAGGCTACGCCAGACACCCAGTCCACCCAGCCCCATGTATCGGTGGGCATCGTGAGTGCCAAGCGTATCTGCTTCAGCCTCAACGCCCCCTATACGGCCAAAGACCATACCGTGGAGGGTGCGCAGGTAGTGGACTTCTCCGAGGGAGGCATCCTCTGGAACGGCAATCTGTATCGCGAGCTCACCTTTCACCCACAGACCGACAAGGCGTCGTTCTCACTGAGCGATGTAACGATAGGAGTAAACTTCCACTGGGAGCGCACAGAGACGCAGACATTTGCCGGCACGCTGCGGTTAGTAGTCGAGGAAGACAAGATATGCGCCATTAACCAGCTGCCGGTAGAGCGCTACTTAGAGAGTGTCATCTCCAGCGAGATGAGTGCCACCTCGAACATCGAACTGCTCAAGGCCCACGCTGTCATCTCGCGGTCGTGGCTGTTGGCGCAGATGAAGAAACGGCAGCAGCTGACCACCCAGACGGGGGCCAACTTCTTCTCCTTTGTGAAGAACGACGACGAGCTGATACGCTGGTACGACCGCGAGGACCACACCATATTCGACGTATGTGCCGATGACCACTGCCAGCGTTACCAAGGCATCACCCGCGAGACCAGCGACAAGGCCCGACAGGCTGTAGCAGCCACCAGCGGACAGATACTGCAGTACGACGGCGAGATATGTGACGCCCGCTTCTCCAAGTGCTGTGGCGGCATCACCGAACGGTACCGTTACTGCTGGGAAAACATAGACAAGCCGTATCTGATGGCCGTACACGACAGCCGGGAGGGAATAACTGCCGGTGCCCCGATGACCGACCTGACCATAGAGGCCAACGCCGAGGCATGGATACGCCAGCAGCCCGACGCGTTCTGCAACACCACCGACCGCCGCATCCTGTCGCAGGTACTCAACGACTATGACCAGGAGACCAAGGACTTCTACCGCTGGCACGTAGACTATACACAGGAAGAGCTGTCGCAGCTGATAAGCGACAGGCTGAAACTCGACCTGGGTGCCATTATCGACCTGGAACCGCTGGAACGTGGTGCCAGTGGGCGCATATCGCGTCTGCGCATCGTGGGCAGCAAGCGCTCGTTTATCATCGGCAAGGAACTGGAGATACGCCGTACCCTCAGCACCAGCCACCTGTACAGTTCGGCCTTTGTAGTAGACCGCAGCGACCTGCGCGACGGTATACCTCAGCACTTCAGCCTCACCGGTGCCGGATGGGGCCATGGCGTGGGCCTCTGCCAGATAGGCGCCGCCGTCATGGGCGACCAGGGCTATCCCTACGACCAGATACTGCTACACTACTACCGTGGTGCCGACATCAAGAAGATATACTAAACAAGTCAATCGTTACCTATTATGAATTTAAGCAAATCGCCATGGAGCTGGGTGCCCTCGCTCTACTTTGCCGAAGGACTCCCCAACGTGGCCGTAACGGCCCTATCGGTCATCATGTTCAAGCAGATGGGGCTAAGCAACGCCGAGATAACATTCTACACCAGCTGGCTCTATCTGCCGTGGACTCTCAAGTTTATATGGAGCCCCTTTGTAGACCTGATGAGAACCAAGCGATGGTGGATTATAACCATGCAACTGCTCATAGGGGCCGCCTTTGGCGGGGTGGCCTTTACCATTCCCACCGGGATATGGTTACAGGGCTCACTGTGCTTCTTGTGGCTGATGGCCTTTACCAGCGCCACGCACGACATAGCCGCCGACGGCTACTACATGCTCGCCCTGCCGCCCAATGAGCAGGCCCTGTTTGTGGGCATACGCTCTACCTTCTACCGGTTTGCCACCATCTTCGGCCAGGGTGTCCTGGTCATGGTGGCAGGCAACTTGCAGACCTTATTCCGTTACAGCATACCCTTCTCGTGGAGCTTAGTGTTCTACGGAGTAACCGGCCTGTTTATAGCGCTGTGGCTATGGCACGGCTATGTGCTGCCCCGTCCGGCCGAGGATGCTCCCACCACCACCCGGACGGTAAGCGACATAGTAAGCGACCTACGCAACAACATAGTGACCTTCTTTACCAAGAAGCAGATAGTGGTGGCCATAGTCTTCAAGCTCTTCTACCGCATGCCAGAGGGCTTGCTGGCCAAGGTGGCCGCCCTGTTCTTAGTAGACGCCGCCCACAACGGCGGACTGGGGCTCTCGCCACAGGAGTATGGCATGGTCCAGGGCACCGTGGGGGCCATAGGACTCACCATAGGCGGAATATTAGGCGGAATATGCGTGAGCCGCGACGGGCTGAAGCACTGGCTGTGGCCCATGGTATGCGCCATAACGCTGCCCGACGTGGTGTACATCTACATGAGCTACACGCTGCCCAACTTCATCATCATCAACTGCTGCGTGTTCGTCGAGCAGTTTGGCTACGGCTTCGGCTTCACCGCCTATATGATGTACCTCATATACTTCTGCCGTGGACAGTACAAGACCAGCCACTACGCGCTCTGCACGGGCTTCATGGCGCTGTCGCTGCTGCTGCCGGGAACCGTGGCCGGAGCCTTGCAGGAGCTGGTGGGCTACCGTATGTTCTTCATCATCGTGATGGCCACCTGTGCCGCCACCTTCATCGTTACCTCACTGCTCAAGATAGACCCGCAGTTTGGCATCAAGGAGACCAAGGAGGAGACTGCCGGCGAAGACACCTCTGGCAACGGCTGACACCCCGACAGCCACAGGAGCCAAAATAGCGAGGCGCAGGTAACTGGATGATTACCTACGCCTCGCTTATTTTATCATTCATCTATATATCTACGCACTATATCGCCGTAGTGGTCTATGCGCCTGTCGCGCAGGAAAGGCCACCACCGGCGCACCTGCTCGCTGTGAGCCAGGTCGACGCTTACCACCCGCTCCTCCTCATCGGTAGCCGAGGCGCGATAGATAAGTTCGCCCTGAGGGCCAGCCACGAAGGTTGAGCCCCAGAACTCTATGCCATCCGTAAGTCCACTGGGGTCGGGCTCGAAGCCCACCCTGTTAACCGCCACCACGGGCAGCCCGTTGGCCACGGCATGGCCACGCTGAACGGTGGTCCACGCCTCGCGCTGGCGCTGCTGCTCATCGGGGGTGTCCGTGGCCGCATAGCCTATGGCCGTGGGATAGATGAGTACCTCGGCTCCCTGCAGGGCCATGAGCCGTGCGCCCTCGGGATACCACTGGTCCCAGCACACCATGACGCCCAGACGGCCCACCGAGGTGTCAATGGGGTGGAAGCCCAGGTCGCCCGGGGTGAAGTAGAACTTCTCATAGTAAGCAGGGTCGTCGGGGATGTGCATCTTGCGATAGCGCCCGGCTATCGACCCGTCGCGCTCTATGACCACCGCCGTGTTGTGGTACAGGCCGGGAGCCCTGCGCTCGAAGAGCGAGGTGACGATGACCACGCCCAGGCGACGGGCCAGCTGGCCAAAGAACTGGGTTGACGGGCCGGGGATGGGCTCGGCCAAGTCAAAATGGGCCACGTCCTCGACCTGGCAAAAGTAGAGCGAGTTGTGAAGTTCCTGTAACACGATGAGCTGTGCCCCCTGGGCCGCCAGGCGCTCTATGCCCTGGGCCAGCCGGCGGCGGTTGTCGTCGGCCTGGGCTGTATTGTGCTGCTGGAGCACACCTATATTAAGCTGTTTCATCTCTTTATAAGTATTATGCCGGTTATGCGCGCAGCACCCCACGTGGGTACTGCATGGTAAGACAGTGTATGGACCCGTGCTGGCGGATGATGACGCGGCTGTCTATGCCTATAAGCTCTCTGCCGGGAAACGCGGTGGACAGGGCCTCGCGGGCGGCGGCGTCATTGGCCGGCTGGTCGTAGGTGGGATATATCACGGCACCGTTGATGACCAGGAAGTTGGCGTAGGTGGCGGGCAGCCGCTCGCCATCGTACACGATGGGTTGCGCCATGGGCAGGGGGATGAGCCTGTAGGGGGCTCCCTCGGTGGTGACGAACTGCCGCAGCTGGCGCTCCATGGCCGCCAGGTCGGCATAGTGGCTGTCTGACGCATCGGTACACCGTATATATAATAAGGTATTGCCCGGAGCCACACGTACGGTAGTGTCTATGTGGCCATCGGTGTCGTCGCCTGCCAACTGTCCATGGTCTATCCACACCACGCGGTGGGCATGCAGCCGCTGGAGCAGCCGGCGCTCTATGCCCGCACGGTCCAGGGGCTGGTTACGATGCGGAGCCAGCAGACACTGGCTGGTGGTGAAGATGGTGCCACGGCCATCGCTCTCTACCGAGCCGCCCTCGAGTACCATGTCATCGTAGTCGCAGCGCTGGCCGTGCAGCAGGCCCTCGGCACACAGGTGGGTGGTGATGGCGTTGTCGTACTGCCAGGCAAACTTGTCGCCCCAGCCGTTGAAACGGAAGTCGAGCAGCCGGGGGCCGCCATCGCCCACTAAGGTAAGGGCTCCATGGTCGCGCGCCCAGGTGTCATTGGTGGCACACTGGGCAAAGGTTATCCGCCCCAGGGCATCGGCGCCCAGGCGGTCGGCCAGCAACTGCCGCACGGCATCGACCTCGGGGGCCACCACCAGCAGCCGCTCGTGCTGCACGATGGCCCGCGCCAGGGCCATGTAGGTCTCCGTTATCTCGGCCAGATACGGCCGCCAGTCGGTCTGTGCATGAGGCCAGGTGAGCTGTACTCCACTCTGCTCCTCCCACTCAGCGGGAAGACGGAGTGTGTCATCAGTATTCATGTTCATCATGCTGCAAAGGTAGTGCAAGTTGTGGACATACACGATGGAATTGGCAACAAAAATAGCCCGTGCCCCTCATTTTTGTAGCCCCGAGCATCACAGGGATAAAAGTAAGATGGTAAAGGAATGAAAAGGTAAAAAGGGCTGAGCTGGAGAACCACGCCGTAATAGCGGAAGCTATCACCAGTTTTGTGGCGACCGACCTTTTCAATCCAGGGAGCCGTTATTAGCAAGCTAAAGGTCGGCCTTTTCTTTTCGCGCGATGGTCATTGACAGGATACGGGCAGTCATCAGCAGCGCTTTTTACCTTTTTACTCTTTTACCCTTTTGCCTTTCAGAGCGTGGGAGGACAGAATAAAATTACGCTGATAATCAGAAAAAACAAGCCGATTTCCTTTGTAATCTTCGCCATTAACACTATCTTTGCAAAAACATATTTTAGAAAATCATTTTTCGAAAAATCATTTTTTAGAAGCCATCACCCCACACACGGAAACGGCCACCCCCTACCCCAAGCCATGCCCCATAAACAAAAAGAGGGGATGGGTGAAATAAAACAGGGCCTTGGCGCGTTATATAAGCATAAACAGACCAACAATGAAGATATTCAAGCTGATATTGGCCCTGCTGATACCTGTGCCGGCCATGGCCCAGTACGCCTGGCAGGAGGGAGAACCACGACAGAAGGCCGACCTGACAAGCGACGTGAGCTATACCGTCGAGGCTCAGGGCAGCTACTCGCGTGGCAAGACTCCCCTGTGGCTCAACGCCAACCGCTACGGGCTCAGTTCGCTCGACAAGACCAATGGCTACCTGCGCGCCGCCCTGACACGCCCGCTCAGCGCCGACTCGGCACGCCGATGGGGCGTGGGCTATGGCATAGACATGGCCGTGGCGAGCCACTATACCAGCACCTTAGTGGTACAGCAGGCCTTTGCCGAGGTGCGCTGGCTGCACGGTGTACTGTCGGTGGGCAGCAAGGAGTACCCCATGGAACTGAAGAACAACCAGCTGAGCAGCGGGTCGCAGACACTGGGCATCAACGCACGCCCCGTGCCCCAGGTACGGCTGGCACTGCCCGAGTACTGGACACTGCCCTTCGCCCACGGATGGCTGCAACTAAAGGGACACATAGCCTATGGCGCCATGACCGACGAGCGCTGGCAGCACGACTTTACCCACAGGCAGAAGCCATATACCGACGGGATGCTCTATCACAGCAAGGCCGGCTACCTGCGCATCGGTAAGGACGAAGACCTCTACCCCCTGTCGCTCGAAGTGGGTCTGGAGATGGCCACCCAGTTTGGCGGCACCTCCTATGAGCAGCAGGGCGACGGCTCGGTGACGGTAAAAAAGAACAAAAGAGGGCTGCGGTCCTTCTGGAACGCCTTTCTACCAGGCGGCGGCGACGTGGGCGAGGGTAAATATGCCAACGTCGAGGGCAACCAGCTGGGCAGCTGGGTGATGCGCGCGAACTATAACACCGACAGCTGGCGACTGGGTGTCTATGCCGACCACTTCTTCGAGGACCACTCGGGCATGCTGCTCCTTGACTACGACGGCTACGGCTCGGGCCAGGAGTATATGGTGAAGAAAGACTGGCGTTTCTTTATGTACGAGCTAAAGGACATTATGCTCGGAGCCGAACTCAACCTGAAGTATGGCCGCTGGCTGCGCAACATCGTGGTGGAGTATCTGTACACCAAGTATCAGAGTGGCCCCATCTACCATGACCACACCATGAACATACCCGACCACATAGCGGGCTATGATGACTACTACAACCACGGCACCTTCCAGGGATGGCAACACTGGGGACAGGTAATGGGCAACCCCCTATACCGCTCGCCTATCTACAACGAGAACGGCCGCATCTATGTCGAGAACAACCGCTTTATGGCTTTCCACCTGGGCGTTGACGGCTGTCTGGCCCCACGTATCGGCTATCGGGTGCTGGCCACCTACCAGGACGGCCTGGGTACCTACGACAATCCCTATCTGTCCAAGCGCCACAACGTGAGCTTCATGGTCGAGGCCAACTGCCATCTGCGCCATGGCTGGCAGCTGCGCGGTGCCTATGCCATGGACTTCGGTGCCATCCTGGGCCACAACGCAGGCCTGCAGATAACCCTCAGCAAGAGCGGCCTGCTCAAACAGAACAACAAGAAAAGACAATGAGAACACCTATTATATACAATATGCTGGCCATGGTGGGCGCGGCCCTGCTGGCCACCTCGTGCGAGCTGGAACACAGCAGCAACGGCAAGTTGGATGGGTTCTGGCATCTGGAACGCGTAGACACCCTGCAGACAGGAGGAGTGCTCGACCTGAGCCAGGAGCGCTACTTCTGGGCCGTACAGGGCAAGCTGCTGCATGTACGCAACACCGAAGAGCCCTACACGGGCTACTTCTTCAGATTTAACCAGACAGCCGACAGCCTTATCCTGTCACAGCCTCACTCTAATGGCGGCCACCAGAGCGGTGATGACGACGGCGACATTCCCATTACCGATGTAAAGGATCTGAGACGTTATGGCGTAAACCATCTGGAAGAACATTTCCATAAGGATAAGCTCAGCAACTCGCACCTTATCCTCTCGACCGATGAGCTACGGTTGTATTTCAAGAAATTCTGACTGCCCATATAGTTATACCGACAAAGGCGACCTCGCGAGGTCGCCTTTGTCGGTATATAGAAAGTGCCAGCCGACTCTATATGCCATCGGCCTATGCGTTAACCTTCTCTATCTTACTGTTAAGCGCTATGTTAAAGAGGGTGTAGAGCGCCACGTCGGTCAGTATGACGGCCGTGATGTCCATCAGGGGATAGAGAGCAAAGTTGAGAACCAGGTAAGCCAATGAAATGGTGATGATAACAGCCAGCGCCTGGTGCATGGTACAGCCTGCACGCATCAGCTTGTGGTGTATGTGGCTCTTGTCGGCCTTAAAGAGGGGCGCATGGTAGTGTAAGCGGTGCAGGATGACACGCACCACATCGAACACGGGTACAATGAGCAGCGAGTAAGCTAACAGCATACGCTGGGGATTGTAGGGCATAGCCTCGCCGTTGACCATGGTAAACTTAACGAACAGGAAACCTAAAATAAAACCTAAGGTGAGGCTTCCACTGTCGCCCATAAATATCTTGCGGTTTTTCTCGACCTTGCCTAATATATTAAAATACAGATACGGTATCAGTACCCCGGCCAGTCCGGAGATGATAATACAGTAAGAGTTGAGCCCCTGATAGGCATAGCCATAGAGAAACCCTATCAGGGCTATAAAGGAAAGCCCCGCCGCCAGACCGTCGATACCGTCTATCAGGTTGATGGCATTGCTGATAAACACGATGACAAATACGGTGAGCGGTATGCCTATATATAAAGGTATATCGTATATGCCGCAGAAGCCATACAGACTATTGACCGACAGGCCGGCTACCGGCATCAGTACTGCGGCCACTATCTGAGCAGCAAACTTAGTCTTCGCACCCAAGCCCACCAAGTCGTCGATGATGCCGACAACATATATGATGGTCAAACTGAAAAAGAAGAGGATAGACCATCGATTGAGCGGCACACGCGACTGCAGTACGGGGTCTCTGTCCAGCGTAAAGATAGCGATGAGGGCAGCTGTCACCATGCTGGGTATAAAGGTGATGCCACCGAGCCTGGGTATGGGGTTATGGTGTAACTTGCGCTGATTGGGTATATCGTATAGACCCTTGGCCTTGCAGAAGTTGAGTGTAAGCGGTATGAATACAAATCCGCAGAGTACACTTATCATAAAAGTGCCCAAATCCAGAATTATGTCGATAGTCATCTTGTAGCTGTCTATATATGTTACTATTGATATAACCCCGAATGGCGGTTTTTATTGCCCTCGCCGTTTTACTTTTTTCCTGCGCCACTCGTGAAACAGCAACAATGGCAGCGTGGCCACTATCAGACCACAGCGCCGTAGCTGCTTGCGCGGCTGGCTGTAGATACGGTAGGCAAACTCGAGATGGTGGCGCAGCATCCACTGGGGAGCGCGCCGTTCGCCCTGACCGCTGAAAAACTTGAACGCGGCTCCCACGGCTATCATCACGCCATGTTCCAGATGGGGTTTGAGCCTGGCCATAAATATCTCTTGCTTGGGCGCACCTAATGCCACCCACACTATGTCGGCCCCGTCGGCTGCGAGCATACGGGCTATGGCCGGGTAGTCAAAATCGTCTACTGCACAGAATGGCAACTCGTAGAACAACATCTGTCCCACGTCCGGATTAAGTCGGGCGAGCTGCTCGCGCAGAGCATCGAGGGTAGCCTGGTCGGTACCGAGGAAAGCCATACGGTAGCGCCGCTGGCTCACGATGTCGCGGAAAATATCGCTGCCACAGTACTGATGGTAGCGCCTGCCATAGAGGAGGCGCAGGTAGAGCGGCACATAACTGCTGTCACAGATGGCGAACATGCCACCATCGACCACACGGCGATAAGCCTCATCGCGGTTCACCGTGTTGAGTATCACGCCGTCGGCCACGCATATATAGTCGGCCTGCCCACTGGCTATCTGCCGTGCTATGGCGCTACGCACCGCCGCCCTGTCAAATTCGTATCTTATGTTGAAGTAGGTGTCCATTAATAGTTTGCTGTATTGGCCTTGCCAGAATGATATTGGGCTACAGCCTGATTATAGAGTTGGCTTGTCTTTTCTGCCTTATACCTCCAAGACAACTGATATTTACTGGCATCACAGCCCCGAGAGTATATCTCCAGCTGGTGTCTGTCATTCATCAACGAGCGGAGGGTTTGAGCAAATGTGTCTACCGCTTGCTCATAGGTGGTCATGTCTATCGCCACGCCTACGCCGTTCCTAACAATAGGCCCAAAACCACAGGTGTCAAAACAGAGTACTGGAAGATTGTTGGTAATAGCCTCCAACACTACGGTAGACGTGGCCTCCATGACGCTGGTAAAAAAGAGTAGGTCGGCCTGGCGCATCAGTTGTGGTATCTGGGCGTTAGGGATTACCCCCATCCATCTCACATGGTTGCCCAGGCCTAACTGGTCGGCATAATGATGATAATGAGCCACCTCTTGATCGCTGCCAGTGCCCACAACACTGAGACAAATATCACAGTCGGCCATGCGAGCCACCGTATCGAGTGCCATATTAAGCAATTTACGTTCAGCAAACTTACCGACCCATAACAGGTTGAGCCCGTGATGGTCAAAATGATGCTCACAAGTATATCCAGGTTCAAGAGTAGTTCCTGTCTCATTGATAAACACGACATTACTCTTATGATAATGCCTCTGAATAAACTCCTGACATCCTTTTGTGGCCGCAATGATATAATCAGCCCTGTCTATGGCTGCCCGTACCCTTGTACTATGGCTGCGTTGCCAGCGGTTAATGCTATTCTTAACAAAAGCCTTGCATCTGGTAGCAAGAGATGACTGCCGGAAAAAACGAATAGGGGTCAACTCCATGCCACCGATGGGCCCGATGATATAGGGTACATCCTCTATTTTCCACAGGTAGCCTGGCTCACGGAAGCCTATCATGTTAAGCTGGTGTATCAGGTCTATCCGGTGCTCTCGGCATATCTGCCGGGCCATGGCCAGTGTCTTCTTTTGCCACTGGCGATAGTACCAATAGAAACGCCAGTCGCCTTGGTTCCAGCACATGGCGCGAACCTTGGCCGGAACGGGATTATAATAGAAGTGGATATTGGCTCCTACATCGAGGTGGGCAAGTGCCTCCTCTATCTCAGCCCTCCACTCGCCCTCGGTGATGACATAGAGTGTATGCGTCCTGGCCAATTCTGTTATCCAGTGCCATGCCATACCCTGCTCGCTGCCCCAGTTGGGCGCACAAGCGTATGCGTTGATAAGGATATTCATTGTTTGCTGTTGCTTTTGAGAAATCTTAAATGCCGCTCTTTCTCTTCTGGAGATGGAAATCTGTCCCTTATCTTCTTGGCAGGAACACCGCCATAAATTTCACAGGGTGGAATATCCTTTGTCACGATGGCACCTGCTGCTATTATACTGCCAGCCCCAATCTTCACACCTGACATTATGATGGCACCTGTCCCTATCCACACATCATCGGCTACCTCTGTTATCCCATTATTTCCACGTTTGCCATTCCAAATGTATTGTCCAGCAATATCGTAAGTATGGTCTTCCTTGCCGACAAAGTTGACACGACTGGCTAATAGGACATTGTTGCCAAAATGGACATTGCAGGCAATATTGCAGTAATCTCCAAACTGCACGTTGTTACCTATGACGACATCCATGTTTCGAGCGAACGTGCACCCACGCATAACACGAACAAAGCCATGGTATTTGACACCACGAAACCTAAAGTGGAAATAATACCATGTACGTAATATGTTGGCGAAATATCGAACTGTAAAGTAAATACGGCCCATGCCATTAGGCATATTATTGTAATTAACTTTCATAAAGACATCAAGTTAGGCTATCCAAACATGTATTATATATTCGCCGGGCCACTTTGTCTGGTGTATAGTTGCTTCCTATTTCAAGGGAGGCTTTCCCCATTGCTTTCAAATCAACATGATGAAATTTATCCAATGCTTCTAATATTGAATGACTATCATAGGGGTCAAAACTATACCCATTTTTGCCATCTTTGACCAATTCGCAAGTGCCACCATTATAGATAGAGCAGCCAACAGGCTTACCACATGCCATAGCTTCAGGAACAACCAAGCACCAATTGTCTTCTAAAGTGGGCATGAAGAAGATATCACAAATAGCATAATACTTATATAGCTGGTTGTACTCTATACCGCCTAAGATATGAACACTGGACATTTGCCCATAATCTTTTTGCAGCTGTTCATACAGACAGCCTTCACCGACAACTAAGAGGTTATCGTGGGAATAATTCTTAGTATGTTCTTGCCATGCTTGCAAAAGTTGGCGAATACCTTTACGCTCTACCAGTTGGCCTACAAAAAGATAGGTTAAGCCGTTAGCTAATTGCAAGCTACCTTCTAATTCAACTTTTTGTCTGGCATTGAAGCCGGCCACCTCTTTAGCCAACATATAGCTATCTGCACACATGCAACCCACCGTGATGGGCTGGCGTTTTACACCTATCCTATTAATAAGGTAGTCTTTGGTCAAACTTCCATTTACTAAGAAAGCATTGGCCAAATGCCCTACGACCCTCCGATATAGCGTCAAGAACCATGGGGTATTTCGCTCTATATAAGATGTACGCTCGTAGAAGATACAAAGTTTCTTATGGTGTAGTAGTGAATATAATACGCCCATTGGGGCCCAACTACCAAAACCCTCGACAATAACCACATCGGGGCGCTGACGCTTAATGGCACGATAGAGACCGGGCTGCCATTTCAGTACAAAGTTAGAATTGGCAAAGGTTGTCTCTCCGTTACCTATAGTGATACGCTTCTCACCTGTCAGAATGGTAAGGTTGTCCTTTAGGCTCTTCCGGAGCTTAGCCCGGACCAGGTCGCTGGTATCTTCCTTGAGACAGATAAGGTGGAAATTGCCATCAGCATACTGGTTGAGATAGTCATAAACAGGTACGCGATAATTACCAAACCATGGCGTTACCCATAAAATACGCGGATGATGGTTGCAGGTCTTCATATCTTAACAAAATAAAGTACGGGGGGCGTTATGAGTATATCTGTCAATGGTGCGTACTTGAACGTACCATTACTATAGTAATAGCAGAAGTAGGGAAACATAAGCAGGCACACGGCCAACTCGGCCATATAGACGGCTCGGCCCTTTACAGTGTGCAGGAACAACAATAGCAGAGCGGTCTGGAAAGTATAGACAAAGAACTGATAACGCACGCAAAGATAATAAGCCTCTGAGAAATTGCAGACAAATAGCAGCATAATCAGAATAAACACCATATTGGTCATGGCAATAGTGCCCGACGGATGCCCCTTGCCATCCTGTTCTGACCGATGATAATAAGTGTAATAAACATACCCTATCATAGCCAACAGCAGGAATGTGAGGATATAGAACTGGGTGTTGAAACCCACGGTGGTCTGCCAACTGTCAGTACCCGTAAGCTGCGAGGTAGCATCCAGTCGCACGAAGATATAGCCTATAAACATCACTTTAGAAAGTATGCCCGACATAGACATGAACAGCACGGCCAGTACCAAGACCGATGCGCACAGCAGGATGAGCCGCTTAGGGGTGAGCGGACGGCGCACAAACGGGATGATACCTAAGCCTATAATGGGCAACGAGGCGGTATGGATACCCAGGGAGAGGATGGCGTAAATCCAGCGGTAATGACCAGAGAAATAGAGGTGTGCCAGAAAGAGCAAGGCAAACGACTGGGATATGCTCTGACGGAGCATATTGCCGTTCATGGCAAATGTCTGAAAGAAGAAGGACGAGAATACCAGCACAGCCATGACATGCAGTTTAGAGCAGCCTATGCGCTTGGCCATAACCAGTACTGCCTCGTACATGGCCATATAGCTTACGGTTGTAAAGAAAGTGACAAACACGGGCCAGTTGGCCTGGGTAAGACGGCAGATAACCCACGAGAAAGTATAGTATATGGGCTCCTTGGCATTGAGTATCAGATAATCGAAGTAAGACGCATTGAGTGCCTCAGTATATATCTCCTGATAGGCCAGGAAGTCGCCGTAGGCTTCCTTGGTGGTATTAACCATACCCAGAAAGAGCGACAGCATCAGCGCCAGGCCCCGCATAGACGACCAGGAGGCCCTGTCTATGCGACGCAGCATAATCCAGAGCAGCGAGATGATGCCTGCCAGTGGGTTGAAGTAGAACAATATATATACTAATGGCATAACGATTAGGTCCTTACTTGTTGCACAACTGCTGATAGTAGCGTTCCATCTGCGGGAGGATGTTACGGGCCGAGAAACGGCTCTCTACCGTATGGCGTGCCTTGTCCCTCATGGTCTCCACTTCACTTGGGGCCATTCGCAAGGCGGTGACTATGGCATCCTTGATGCCTTTTACATCCTTAGGAGTAACAAGATAACCATCCTCGTGGTCGGTTATGATTTCGGCCATACCTCCCGAGTTGCTGCCAATGACCACATTGCCCATAGCCATAGCCTCAAGACATACGAGAGGCATATTTTCCCAATAAGAAGGCAGGCATATTACCATAGACGACCGATAGATGGGGATGAGCTGATCACGGGTCAAATTGCCAGTGAAGTGGCACCATTCAGAGAGATTACACTCGCAGACCTCGCGCTGCAGTTGCTCTGCATAGGAGCCAATCTTGCCCGCAATGGTAAGCTGCACGGGGATGCCCTCATCGTGCAGTTGCCGACAAGCCTCAACCAGTTCGCCTACGCCCTTAGTCTCTACGACAGTACCTGCATACAATATAGTATTAGGAGTGTACTGGCAGGGTGCAGAGTCTATCCACTGATCGGTATTAAGTGGGTTGTAGATAACCGTCCATTGTCCCTTAATCTGTGGGAAGCAACGGTTATACCACTCTTTCATACTATAGGAACAGGCGCTAAAGTTGGCAAAGTCTCTAAGGCACTGTATGTCTTTGCTGGCGCACCAGTTAAGATAAAACTTGCTGATTGGGTAATGCAAAATACCACCCATAGTCCTGTCGATAATGGCCGGTGCATGCAACCTGACCACCACGGGAATGTCCAGATGGGTCAAGAAATAGCCCTCGGCACCATAGTCGGGCACCTCGATGACATCTACATCCCTTAACTGCCGAACAGTCTTCAGGATGCGACGGCGATAAGAATAGAAGCGGTACACCATACGCAACTTCTTCAGTTGTACCAGCGGCGTATGCTCTACCGACGGGATGATAAAGTCGCCCCCGCGCAATCTTATCACCCGTATCCCCTCCTCTACCGAGTCGCTCTGGCAGCGTGTATCATCAGAGGCGCATATCACCGTGACCTTATGCCCACGACGCGTCATGGCCACAGCCATCTCCTTGACATACGATGCTATACCGCCACCCCTCTGCGTGGGTATATATTCCCTGGATATATATACTATGTGCATACTCTATCTACTTAGTTTTTCTCCTTACGAAGTCGGTCACGAACTGCCGCTCGGCCCTGCTTAACAGCAGATAACCTATCAGCACACAAGCCACCACCGACGATGCGGTCATAACGGCAACACTACCCCACCCGCCTGGGCTCACTATCTGGCGTACACACCAGCATACCGCCATAGCCGCTACGAAGAAGACGGCCGACGGACCGAGGGCTCCGCGCAGATAATGGCTTATCTCCATACCGATAAGCCTGTGTACGCAACCTAAGCAGTAGCCCCAGTAGAGCACATCGGCAGCAAGAATGACATAAAAGGCCATCACCGCATCGCCCGAAAGGGCCAATACTCCGTAGCCCACGGGCAGCGACAACAGGGTGATACAACGGCCGTATATCTGAACGCCCCGGATGTGGCCAGTGGCATTGGCAGCTATGGTAAGGGGCTGCGCAAAGACATTAATGAGCGAGTCGGCCACCATCAACTGGGTAAAAACGATGGCGTACGAGGGCACCTCGCCCAGCCATACACGCAGGATAAAACCCGTCTGCCAGAGAATGGGCAGGGCCAAGGTACACGACAGGAAGAAGGAGAACTTGGACACCTTCTCGATGATACCGATCATATAGGGGCTGTTGTGCTCGGCATACGACTTGATAATCTGTGGGGCCGAGGCTGTAATAAGACTGGACGAGAAGCGGTCTATGGCCGCACTCACCTGGACGGCTATACCCCTGGCAGCATTGACCACAGGCCCAAAGAAGATGTTCAGAATGACATTCATACCCTGGTTGCCCACCGACCAGGCCATACAGCCAAACAGGGTGCTCCCGATGAAAGCCAGCATCTCCCTGACCAGGCCCGAGCTCCACACCCAGCCCATACGGCACTCGGCGAAGCTACGCCGGGTGTAGACGACATAGATGCCGAGGGTAAATACCGACACTGCTGCCGACAGGAATGCAAAAAATATCAACTTGTCGCCTGTACCGATAGAGAGCAGATAGGCTATGGCCAACCGGGCGAAAGCCTCGAACAGCCCTATGTAGGCATACATGCCCATGCGCTCATTGGCGATAATATCAGACAGAAAAGCCACCTGCAATACCGAGCAGACCATGGACACGATGGCAAACTGGTACGTCCACACAGCAGCACCAAACCGCTCTGGGGGGATAGAGAGCTGCGTGTACACCAGCCAGAGACCTAAGGTCTCGGCCACCACGACCAGGACGACTGCGAAGACGAGCAACAGACTCAGGCTCTGCCTAAAATAAAGGCGTGTATTGCCGTCATTGCCCTGGCCTATGCCCAGACTCAGATAACGCTGGGTGGCATTGGACAAACCACTGGTGAAGAACGCCAAGATAGAGACGAAGCCGGCCACCACATTGTTGATACCGAAATCGACAATACCCAACTGGCGCAACACCACACGCGACGTGTAGAGCGTAACGACCATAAGCACCACCATACGGAGGTACAGTGCCCCTGTATTCTTGGCGATGGTCTTGCTACGGGCCGACGTGTCAGCGTCTTGACGGATGGACATGGTTATAAGGAATAACGAGGATAAGCTAACTACTTATAACCCTTTAGTAAAGAGACGGCCCAAATCGGCCCGACATACATACAGTACCGTAGCTAACAACGCGAAGACAAGCGCCATAAGCACAAAAACCATACGTTTGGGCCCGGCAGGCTGTAAGGGTACCGTGGCCCCCTTGATAACCGTGAATACCGGCGTGTTCTCCTGTACCTTGGCTATGGCTTGCTGTAGCTGGGTGTTCAGCGTACTGTAAGTGTTGTACTTGAGCTGCATATCGTTCTCCAGGTCGTTCTGCTTAGCCTTATAACTCTCCAGAACCACCTCGGTATTGGCATCGGCATAACTGCCATAAAGCTGGCGTGCCCGCTCGTACTTAGCCTTGGCCTCGGCTGTGAGCTTGCGATAATAGTCCAGGTCTACCTGGGCCTTGCTGGTACGGTAGCGTATAATGGCCTTCTGCAACTCTGCCTTAGCCGCGTCTGCCATGGTGGCTGCTATCAATGGGTCCTGGTCCTGCACCGTAATGGTGATGATGCCCGTCTTGGTATCGATGGTGCAGTTGACAGCTCCCTTTATCCGGTCAAACACAGCGGTCTCGTCCGGAGTAAGGCTGAACAGATTAATGGCCTTGGGGGTCGAGACCGTCGACGGCGACTTGGCAAACCATTGCCTGACAGCGTCTATCAGTTTATACGGAAATTGCCACGGGCTCTCTTTCTGGTGCTTCAGGAGATAATCATAATAAGTAGTAGTCAGCGCCCCGTCGGCAGTCTTCACCCTATGGCCGACAAGGTTGACCACGAAGTCATTGGTACTGATAAGCTCGGGATACAAATCAGGATAAATGGCATCGCCCGAGGACGAGTTGCCCACATTAAAACCAAATGACGAGGCTATTGACGACAGGCTACTCTTGCCCGATATATCACTAATCTCGGGTGCCAGCAGTACGCTGCTCTCATAATAACGAGGCACGAAGAAGATATAGATACTCGAAGCGACAAGGGCTACAATCCCCACTTTGACAAAGAGGCTCTTACGGGCCATAATGCGCTTCAGTACCAGCGCTATATTGACTGTATTGTTATCACTCATAATTCTGAATAAGCTATCCGATACTCTTAACAGGTTGGCTATATCCTCCCTGGGTTACTTCAGCAGATTGGCCAGCGAGGCTATCATGGTGGCCAGCGAGGCTACCGATGAGCCTATGCCCAGCCACTGACCTATGGCGGCGGGATTGCGGCGGGGCTTGCTGGGTACCACTATCTCGCAGCCGGGGCGAACCTTGGCGTTGTGGGCCACACGGCCCACGGTGCCGTTCATGTAGATGATGATGGTGCGGCTCTTCTTGGCACGCTGGCCGAAACCGCCGGCCTGGTCTATGTAGTAGCTGAACCGCTTGCCCTTCTCATAGGCCACGGTGTTGGGGAACATCACGTCGCCGCTAATCTTGACCGTACCGTTGTACTCGGGTATGATGAGCTGGTCGCCCTCGCGCAGCACCAGGTCGGCGTCGCCGCCGGGATGCTTCAGAGCCTCGGCCAGCTCGATACCCACGGGATAGGTGTCGGCCAGCTGCAGCAGGGCCACGTTGATAGAGTCGCTGTTGGCTCCCTGGGCAGCCAGTATGCGCGTCACGGCCTGCATCTTGGCGCGCTCGGCCTCGCTGGTACGGCGCAACAGGCGCGCGCCCGACACATAGGCCAGGTCGGTAACGCCGCCGGCCTTGCGTATCACGTCGCTGATACGCTCGTTCTTGCGGGCCAGCGTATAGGTGCCGGCAAACATTACCTGCCCCTCTACGTACACGTTCTGCGGAGTGGTAAACCCGGGGCTGCGGCGTACATAGACCTCATCGTAGGGCATGAGGCGGAAGCCGGGCTGACCGTCGATGACGAACCCGTCCTTGAGGGCCAGCGTATAGGTCTGCGAGATGATGCTGTCGGTGGTCAGGGCCTTGGGGTCGCGTATGCGGCGTGCCACGTCTACCTTGACCGTAGATGCCTGGTCATTGAGACCGCCGGCCTGCAGTATCAGGTCCTCGATGGTCTCGTTGGCCGCGTACTGGTATATGCCCGGATAGTGTACCTCGCCATGTATGGTGAGGGTCTGCTGCTGCATCAGGGCCTGCTTGGTGGGCACGAAGAGCACATCGTTCTTCTGCAAGGGCACATCGGCCACGCGGCCCTGCATGATGCCGTCTATGTCTACGGGTATTACTTCCAGGGTGCGGTCGGCCCGCATACGGTGCATCACGGCGTGGGCCGTAAATGCCTGCTCGGTACAGCCCTCGGCATGCTCTATGAGCGAGCGTACGCTGGCGATGTCGCCGCCCACCTGGTATTTGCCGGGACGGAACACGGCTCCCTTGACCTCGACCATATTCTCGTAGCGGTCCAGGATGGAGTCGACCGATACGGAGTCGCCGTCGGCGATGCGGAACGAGCTCATGTCGAACTCGCCGACGTTGTAGACCGAGTACTCACGGCCTGTCTTGCGTATTACGCGGACGGCCTTGGTGTAGGCGTCGCCCGTAAATCCGCCGGCATACTTGAGCAGGGTGCCCACGCTCTCGCTCTTCTTCATCTCATAGTACATGGGGCGCTTTACCTTGCCGCTGATGCTGACCAGGCAGTCGTAGGGGCCTACGACGATGACGTCGTTGTCGGTGAGGTGGATGTTGCTGGCCTTGCCGTTCAGTATGTAGTCGTACACATCGACCATGGCGATGAGGCGGTTGTTGCGAAACACCTTGATGTTGCGCAGCGTACCCAGGTCGTTGGGGCCGCCGGCCATGTAGAGGGCATTGAAGACGGTGGCAAAGGCCGACAGGGTGTAGGTGCCTGGCATACGCACCTCGCCCATCACGTTGACCATGATGGTCTTGGTCTGCCCCACGGTGAGTTTTATCTTGGAGCTCTGATAGCGGCTCCCCAGCGTGCTGCGCAGCCGTGCGTTGGCCTGGGCCACGGTGAGCCCGCTCACCTGTACGGGCCCGAAGCCCTCGATGGTAACCTCGCCCTCGGGCGACACGGTGGTTTCCAGCGTCTTCTGCGACGCACCGTAGATGTCTATTATCACGGCGTCGCCCGGGCCCAGCCGGTAGTTGCGCGGAGTGGCTATGTTCATGTTGGGCTCGAAGGTGAGCTTCTTATTATTGAATATGTCGCGGCCGAAGACACGCCTGGCGTGCTTCTCGGCCATCAGCTGGCGAAACAGGGCGGCCGTATCGGTGGGCAGTATGCCGCCCAGCTCGCGCTCCATGGCCAGCTGGTCGTCATCGTCTATCGTGGTGCGTGGATAGTTGTCGGTCTGTATCAGCTGGTCGGTCTTGGCCCTGACGTCGGTCTTCTTGTCGCCGTTGTTCTGGCGCATACGGCTGGTGGCGCTGCTCACGGCCTGGTCGGCCACCACTCCCATGCCCTTGTTCTTAATCTGCCGGTCGTACTTCTCCCTTACCCGGCGTATCTGGCTGATGTTTACACCGCGCTGCATGAGCTTGGTCACTATCTGGCTTTGAGAAGTGCCCTGGGCGTGCTCCTTTACTACGAATTGCATCACCTGGTCGTCGCTCATGGACGACTGGGCCATCATGCAGGCAGGCATTACCAGCACAAGGATGAGCAGTAATATGTTTTTCTTCATACTTCTTAGAATTTGCGGCCCGTCAGAATGTTGAGGGCGGTCTTAATAATAATCTTGCAGTCGACCCACAGCGAGCGGTGTTCGAAATAGTGAATGTCAAGGTGCAAACGGCGCAACATCTTCTCCATGGTGTCAGTGTAGCCGTTGTACAGGGTGGCCTCGGAGGTGAGTCCGGGCCTCATCCGGTAGATGATACTGTAACGGGAGTCCTGCTCCATGATCTTGTCTATATAGTACTTGCGCTCGGGCCTTGGGCCTACGAGCGACATGTCGCCCCGAAGCACGTTCCACATCTGTGGCAGCTCATCGAGATGATGGCCACGCAGAAAACGCTCCAGCCGTGTAGAGTAGTCGTTGTCGCACTGGGCTATGAGCTGTGGGCCCTCGTTCTCGGCCTCGCTGCTCATGGTGCGGAACTTGTAGATGACAAACGGACGCCCACCCAGCCCTATGCGCACCTGGGCAAACAGGATGGGGCCGTTGTGCTGTATGGCCAGCGCCATGGCTATCAGCGCCATAACCGGCGAGAGCAGCACCAGCCCCACGGCTGCGCAGACTATGTCTGCCACCCGCTTGATGGCCCGCTGTACACGCCCCATGCCGTCTGTAGTTTGTTGCTGTGCCATTAGTCGTCTACTTACATATATATTAACTCTATTTTTGTAAAATTGTTGCAAAGTTACTCAATTATTTTTGATTGCGGCTGCTTATGGGGCGATAATTGGCCCTCACGGGGCCACCGGGGGCTGTTCGCAGGACGTCCCCAGGCTCCGTCCGAAGACTGAGGGGGCACATGCCTATGCTCCCGGGGCATCGCTGACAGGACGACGGGCCAGCCCCGGGGAGACGTGGGCACTTTTTTCATGGCCCGCAGGCAAAAAAAACAGGGAAGCGGGCATCGGCAGTACGCGAAAAATCGGTAACTTTGCCCCCAGACCATTTTATAGCGGTTCCCACCCTGGGAGCCCTACCTATTATTATTAGTATAAGAAGATGAAGAAGATTATTAATCCGTACAATGGCCGCAAGGGCTACAACTGCGTGTGCTGCGCACCAGGCAACCCCGTGGGCCTGCACTTGGATTTCTGGGAAGATGGCGACGACGTGCTCGCCCAGTGGTGTCCAGCCCCCAACTACCAGGGGTGGCTCAACACCCTGCATGGGGGTGTCATCGGCATGCTGATGGACGAGGTGGCCGGATGGGTCATCAACCGCAAGCTGCAGACCACGGGCATGACGATGCAGCTCAACGTGAAGTACAAGCGGCCCGTAATGACCACCGACACGCTGGTAACCGTGCGCGGCCACATCGTCGGCCAGCGCCGCAACATCGTGACCATACACCTCACGCTGACCAACTCGGCCGGCGAGCTGTGCGACGAGGGCGAGGCCATATACTTCACCTTCGGCCCAGACAAGGCCCACGAGATGGGGTTCGACGGGTGCCGTGTCGAGGGCGAGCTATAACGGGCTGGCCGACGCTGGCCGAAACAGCGAAAAACCTTTACACGCGGCTGTATATTTATACAAAACGAGCAGCGATTTTGCATAAATATACAGCCGTAACGCCTGTTTTACGAGCCATAATTCTCAGATTTTTTCAACAATCCAGGACGATTTTCGGGGCTTTCGGGGGCACTTTTGGACATCGCAAGGACCGTAAAAATAATAACCTTTTACAACACAGGGGCATTTAGCGCCTTTTTCGCCGCTATTTTCGGCTCTGGCGAAGATGGTTTTTAAGGTCGCAGCGATGGCCATTTTTTTGCTCGCGATGGTCATTACGATTCTAATGACCATCGCGAGCACTCTAAAGACCGTTTTCGGGTGGTCAGAAAATGGGCGTTTTCGCCACCTCTGCCCCCTCGGCGAGCGTACAGACAAACTACAGAGGGCCAAGACACCCTTGTCCGATGCCGAAACGCACGAAATGTATATTTATACATTATCCGAAAAAGCTTTACAAGTCGTATCAGCGACTTAGCAGCAGCCTTGCCTGCGCCCACCCATCGCGCAAGCCCCGCCTGGGGGGCCGCTACCAACATCAGCTGGCCCATAATAGCGCGGCGAAAAGAAATATTTTCGACCTTTCCCTTGGCCATTCTGCAAATAATCTCTACCTTTGCATAAGATAGGCGGCACCTCAGCAATTCAAGCAAGCTTAATTGCCCTCGGTTTGCACTATCTTTGCATAAGATAGGCGGCACCTCGGCCTTCAGGGTGGCACCTGACTGCTGGGCAGGCACTATCACTATACATACATTGCATATCATGGGGTTGACTGGATTTGACGGCGGCTAAGATGGTATGTAAGCACGCGGAGCCTCGGTGGCTATCTCCTAAATCGAAGCCATCAGACAATTAATTGGCGAAAACAATTACGCTCTCGCTGCCTAATCGAAGCATAGTAGATTACTGGCTTTATCCCGTCACAAGGTGATGGGACGAGACATCGCTCAAGCGTTCTTTTTCCGAAACAGCTTGGTATAGCGGTGCAGGACCCTCGGAAATAGTCTCCCGGTAGCCCCGGGCGGGGAGGCGAAACTTTACGGGGATAAGGCGGCGGTTGGTGGTCCAGGTCTTGCCGACGCTCGAAAACCCAAGGCTGGAATAAGCGTGTAGAAAGCATATGGTTTTACTGTGCGGACGAGGGTTCGAATCCCTCCAGCTCCACCTCTGGTAAGCAACCCACTGACTCCGGTCAGTGGGTTGCTTTCTTTTTATCCCCCCCTCAGCCCATCCAGTTCAGGAAGAGGGTGATGATGCCGGTGTTAATCATGTCGACAAACATAGCACCGATGATGGGCACTATCAGGAAGGGCTTCACGGAGTAGTGATACTTGTAACACACGGCGCTCATGTTGGCCATGGCATTGGGCGTGGCACCCAGTCCGAAACCGCAGATACCGGCGACAAGCACAGCCGCATCGTAGTCGCGCCCCAACAGATTGAACGCCACCCAGTAGGTAAACACTACCATCATCAGCACCTGTACCAGGAGTATCAGGACAAGGGGTAGGGCCAGCGTCTCCAGCTCCCAGAGCTTGAGCGATATCATGGCCATGCCCAGGAAAATGGACAGGCTGATATTGCCCACACTCACTATCTTCTCGACCTCCAGGTGCCGTCGCCAGGGGGTCTGCTCTACCACATTGCGCACGATGGCGGCGGTAATGAGGGCTCCAAAATAAGTGGGAAACGTGATGCCGGTAAGCTGCAGGGCCTTGCTTGCCAAGGTTCCTAATGCCATCACGATGAGCAGGGCGTAACTGGCCGAGGCGTATTGCTGAAATTCTTGCTCATGAGTACTCAGGTGCTTGGCGCGGCCCGCAGGCAGCGACTCGTCGCTCTCTATACCGGCCATGGCGGGGTCTATGGTATAGTCCTTAGGCTCCATGTGCTCGGAGGTGAGACGGCGGCGTATCAGCCGTTCGGCTATGGGCCCGCCTATCATCGACCCGGCTATCAGACCAAAGGTGGCCGCGGCCATGGAGATGGTGGCCGCACCGGTAAGCCCCATGTGCTCGAGCACACTGCTGAACCCGCCAGCCGTGCCGTGCCCGCCGGCCATGGAGATGGAACCTGCCGCCATGCCCACTAAGGGGCTGACACCCAAGGCGTGGGTAATGGCGAGTGGCACGAGGTTCTGCATACTGATAATACATACCAGCAGCAGCAACATCATGACCAGGGTTCGGCCGCCCTGCTTCAGCACGCACAGGTTGGACTGGAACCCTACCGAGGTAAAGAAGGCCAGCATGAACACGTCTTTCAGCGTGGGGTCAAAGGTAAGCTCTACATGGGTTACTTGGTACACGAGCAGCGTAGCCACCGAGAACAGGATGCCGCCCGATACGGGCGAGGGTATGCAGAACCGCTGCAGCCAACCTATCTTACGTGTCATCACCATGCCCACTACCAGGGCCAGGGCTCCGACACCTGCCGACTGCAGCATGTCTAATTGTATCGTTTCATTCATATCTATCAAGTTATGGGGAGTCGGTGTCCAGGCGGGCGCTTGTACCTGCGGACACAGGGGTGGGTATGGCCCCTCATCGCATTATCGACTGCAAAGTTACTAATTATTATGGCAACAACGGCAGAAATCGCCTGAAAAACTTTCAAAAGTCGCAGTTTCTTGACACATCCATACC